>JAIPDY010000114.1 GCA_021737445.1 Desulfotignum sp. | reverse complement strand
GGCATTCAGGATGAGGCAATGACACATCTGCATGATTATGACTGGCCTGGAAATGTCCGGGAACTGGCCAATCTGCTCCAGAAAGCGTTGATTTTCAACCGTGGGGCACCCATTGGTGTTACCGACCTGACACATATCATAAACCCGCCGGTCAACGGGGAAAACACCCAGACGCTCGATCTGGATATCATCCGGCAGTGGGTTCGAAAAATGATGATCAAGGAACGCGATCCATACCGGTTTGATGATTTTATGGATATCGTATCAGGCATCGTTATTTCAGAAGCACTGAAATCAACCGATGGCAACCGCACCCAGGCGGCGAAACTGCTGGGCATGTCACGGCCGACCCTTCATGCAAAAATTGAAAAACATAATATCAGAATGAAAACGCAGATTTCAGATTGATCTGTGTCAGGTTTTTTCACACCCTGCAAAAAAACATGATGACCCCGATCTCAGGCCCTTTCTTTTTTTTCTCATCCAAATCAAAATAAACCGTAAAATAAGCAGGTTAAAAAAAATATTATCAGTGGCACAGCAATTGCTGTTCAGTTGTCAACTGCAGAAAAAAACTGTGCAGATTTCATGCAACACAAATGACAAATGGAGGTAACCCATGCTGATAAAAGAATGGATGAGCAAACCTGTGATCACTATCAACCATGATGAATCGTTGAATGATGCGGCAAAACAGTTCCGAACCCGGGTAATTTCCATGCTCCCGGTGCTTAAAGATGACATGCTGGCCGGCATCATCACCGATGGTGATCTCAAAAAGGCCATGCCGTCTGAGGCCAGCACACTGGACCGGTTCGAACTGCCGGCACTCCTGGATTCGGTCAAAGTCGGCACGGTGATGTCAACACCTGTCATCACCATTCGTTCTGACCATACCGCAGATGAGGCAGCCGCCACCATGCTGAGAAAAGGCATTTCCGGCATGCCGGTAATGAACCATGCAGGAGATATGGCAGGAATTATCACCAAGAGCGATATTTTCCGGTGTTTCGTTTCTTTCACCGGGGTATCCACCAAAGGCCAGATTTTTGCTTCCAGGCTTCAGGACAGGCCCGGGCTCATTAAAAAATTCACGGACATGATCCGCAAAAAAAACGGACGTCTCTGCAGTATCATGACATCTTACGATGATATCGAAGATGGATACAGAAAGGTGTATTTTCACACATTCGATATTGATCCGGAAGGATTTGCCGACCTGGTGGAGACATTCAGCGAAATCGGGCAATTGTATTATGCTGCCGACCTTGGCCGGGGATACCGAAAGATTTTTTAACAATTCAGGGATATTGAGGAGATAAGCCATGAATCGAAAAATAAATAAAATTCTGGCATGCGTCGATTTTTCAGAGTACTCCACGATGGTATTGTCCTATGCGGCTGAACTGGCCTCTGCACCTGACATGCAGATTGTTGTGCTGAACGTCATCAACCAGCGGGATATCAGCGGCATCAAAATGGCAGCGGGATATTTTCCGTCAGTGGGACCAGTGATGCTGGGCGTGGAGGATCATGTGGATAACTGGAAAAAAGACCGGATGATCCAGTTGAAACAGCTGGCAAAAGAACATTTTTTTGAAGACAAATCAAAGATGCAACTGATGGTGGATACCGGCATTCCCTATGACTGTATCCTGAAAACAGCGGATGCGGAAGATGTTGATGTTATTGTCATTGCCAACAAGGGCCGGGGAAACCTGTCACGGGTTTTGTTCGGCAGCACTGCTGAAAAAGTGTTCCGTCACGCTAAGGTACCGGTGGTGTGTGTCAGAGATCCTGAAAAATTCAAACAAGGGAGAAAACCATAATGGAAAAACAACCAAAAAAAATTTCAAAGATAGTGGTGGCCATCGATTTTTCCGCATATTCCAGGGACACACTGGAATATGCCGTGCAAACGGCAGCCCTGACCGATGCCCGGATGGTATTGATCAATATCATCAACCAGAAACAGATCGATGCCATGGAAAAAGCGGTAAATGCCGAACATCCAAACCGGTTTGACCTGGCCAAATTTTTAAGTGAAGAGATGGACAGACGGAAATTGAAATTAAAAACCCTGATCAAAGCAATCCCCATGCTGGATGATCTGCCGGTGAAAATCCGCATCAGCCATGGGGTACCACATGTGGAGATCCTGGAAGCCGTCAAAAGAGAAAACGCGGATTTTCTGGTATTCGGTCCCAAAGGCCGGACCGATTTCAAGGAATTTCTTTTCGGATCTGTTGCGGAAAAACTGTTCCGCCACTCACCAGTGCCGGTGATGAGCATCCGTTCCTGAAAACCTAACAAAGTATAAAAAGGAGGCCGGGATATGTCAGAAAATAAAAACAGATTGCCGGGAGTACTGCCATGAGTACGCATAATCTGGACCGGCTGTGGAACCCGAAAAGCGTGGCAATTATCGGGGCAAGCGAAAAACAGGGTTCTGTGGGCTGTGCCATCATGAAAAATCTGTTGGCCGGCAGTGGTAGATGCGAAATTTTTCCGGTAAATCCCTGGCAAAAAGAACTGTTTGACCTGCCATGTTTTGCCCGGGTCCAGGAAATTGCGGGAGCGGTGGACATGGCAGTGATCGCCACCCCCATTGAGATGGTACCTGAGCTGGTGGATGAATGCGGGGAGAAAGGGGTTGCCGGCGCCGTCATTGTATCATCCGGCGGGCGGGAAACCGGCAACAAAGGTCAGGTTCTGGAAGAACAGATTCTGGCAGCCGCCAAAAAATACGGCCTCAGAATCATCGGGCCCAACTGCCTGGGCATCATCAACACCACCATCTCCCTGAATGCCAGCTTTGCCCACCTGACTCCCCTGCCCGGTAACATTGCATTTTTATCCCAGAGCGGGGCCGTGTGCACCTCGGTGCTGGACCTGGCTCTTCGGAAAAAGGTGGGGTTCAGCCATTTTATAAACTTAGGTTCCATGGCGGATGTGGATTTTGCAGACATGATCGACTACCTGGGCTCCCAGAGATCTGTAACAAGTATTGTGATGTATATGGAAAATATCACCAATATCCGCAATTTCATGAGTGCGGCCCGGGCAGTGTCCCGCGTCAAGCCCATCATTGTCCTCAAATCCGGACGGTCCGGGGCCGGGGCCAGAGCAGCCGCTTCCCACACCGGCGCCATGGCTGAAGAGGATGTCCTGTATGATGCCGCGTTTGAGCGGGCGGGCATTCTCCGGGTCACTGAATTTGAGGAGTTGTTCGACTGCATCGAATTTCTGGCAAAACAACAGCGGCCCAAAGGAAGCGGCCTGGCCATCATCACCAATGCCGGGGGCCCCGGGGTCATGGCTGCCGATGCCCTGGCATCCTGCGGCATGGAGCCTGCCGGATTGTCTCCGGAAACCCTTGACCGCCTCGATGGACTGCTGCCTGAAAACTGGAGCCGCAGCAACCCCATTGACATCCTTGGAGACACCCCGGTATCGGATTATGTCGAAACAGTCAAACTCTGTGCTGCAGACCCGGAAACCGATGCCCTGCTGCTGATCTGCTCGCCTGCCGGGACCATGGATACCCGGGAACTGGCCGCGCTTTTGATACCCCATCTGCAGACCGTTTCCTGCCCCGTATTCACCGCATGGATCGGCGGTGACAATGTGGCAGAGGCAAGACAGGTGTTCAACCAGGCCGGGATTGTCACCTATGATTCAGCTGAACGGGCGGTCCGGGCATTCAAGAACCTGTATGAATACGGCAAAAACATCGAGCGGCTGACGCAGATCCCCATCCGCACGGATACCAAATTACTCATCCACCGGGAAACCGCTGAAAACATCATTAAAACGGCAATGGCACAAAAAAAGGACTGCCTTCTGGAAAACACGGCCAAGACCCTGCTGGATGCCTACGGCATTCCCGTCAATGAGACAAAAATTGCCGGCAATGAAGAGACGGCCCTGGAAATGGCGGAACAGACGGGATTTCCCGTGGTTTTGAAAATCTGTTCCAAAGACATCCCCCATAAATCTGACTGCAACGGGGTTGCCCTTGACCTCAGGACAGCCCGGGATGTAAAGACCGCCTTCAGAAAAATCATGGCCGGTGCCAGAGAACATTTTCCCTCCGCACACATCACCGGTGTCACTGTCCAGGCGATGCAGGACCGGGCTGATGTCGAACTGATCATCGGTGCCAGAAAAGACCCGCATTTCGGCCCGGTGATTCTTTTCGGCATGGGAGGGGTGCTAACCGAGGTGTTCAAAGACATATCCATGGGGCTGCCGCCCTTGAACCGCATGCTTGCCGGCCATTTGATCGGAAAAACAAAAATTGCAGCCGTGCTCAACGGTTTCAGAAACATCCGGCCCATGGATATGACACTGCTTGAGGAGCTGCTGATACGGATTGGGCGGCTGATGACCGATTTTCCTGAAATAGAGACATTGGACATCAATCCACTCATGGTAAGAGACGGGGTTCTGACCGCCGTGGATGCCCGGGTGTTTATCGCACCGGCAAAGGTGCCCTCCCCCATGCACCTGATCATCAGCTCCTATCCCTGGCAGTATGAGTCTAAAGGGGAAACAGTGGACGGCCAGCCCTTTTTTATCCGGCCGATCCGGCCCAGCGATGCAGATCTTTTGATCGATCATTTTCATTCCCTGTCATCCAGAAGCATATACATGCGCTTTTTCTCTCCAGTGAAGCAGCTGTCCAGAGATAAGCTCATCAGGCTGACCCAGATCGATTACGACCGGGAGATCGCCCTGGTGGCCCTGATGGGAAAAAAACAAAACCAGAAAATGACAGGTGTCTGCCGGATCATTGTGTTTCCGGACAAAACCCAGGCGGAATTTGCCCTGGCCATCAGTGACGAATGGCAGGGCAAAGGCATCGGATCCTCCCTGCTGACCCGGTGCCTGAAAGCGGCCCGGCAGATGGGCATCCGGCGGGTCATCGGCTGTGTACTGGCGGAAAACACCCAGATGCTCAAACTGGGGAGAAAACTGGGATTTGCCATCACCCGGGTGCCCGGAGGCGGAGAATATGAACTGATCATTGAAAATGAAAATCTGGATATTGAATAAATCCTGCTGTGGTAATATGATCAACAAAAATAACACCCGCTTTTAATGACAAAACAGTATTTATTGCCGGAACCGCACCGTACCTGTCTTGACAAAGATGGGTTTGAAAGGAATCCCATGCTGCAGTTGAGCCTTAAAAACAGAATTTACCTTGTCAATGCCATCCTGGTGAGCATCACCGTGATCGGCGGGCTTTTGATGATCTGGTACACCTACAAGACCGAAAAAATATTCCAGACCATTATCGACAAGAACATCATTGTGTACCAGTCTGCCGAAAGCCTTGCCACCGCACTTGTCAAACACAAGGGATTTGTTTCCTACTATCTGCTGGACAGGAATCCGGCCTGGATCGACCGGCTGCACCAGACCCGGGATGTGTTCATTGAACATATGGCCAGGGTCAAATCCCTGGTGGAAGATGACTGGGAAATAGATGCCATAGCCCAGATTGAATCCCAATATGCAGACTACATCACCACCAAGGATATGGTCATTGACCTGTACCTGTCCGAAGAATTTGACAAAGGGTATGCCATTCATGAAACGACCCGGGAACACTTTGCCCGGATCCTGGCCCTGTGCGAACAGTTCAAAACCTTTCACAAAACCAGAATTTCCCAGGCCATCGAAACCAGCCGGGAAGAATCCAACCGGCTGCGGTATATGGCGCTTTTGGCCATCATCATTGTGATCATTCTCTCGCTTCTGATCAATTATATCTTTGCCCGGCATATTCTGGGCCCCATCCGGAAAATTGCACAAAAAGCCTATATCCAGGGGGATTCTCCGAAACCCGCCAATGAGGTCGCAGCCCTGGAACTGAGCGTTCACGGGCTGATCAAAAACACGGAACAGGTGCACCAGGATTTGAAAAAAAGCCAGGAAACCCTGCTGCAGTCGGAAAAAATGGCCCTGCTGGGAAAACTGGCCGCCGGCACAGCCCACAGCATCCGGAACCCGCTGACATCCGTCAAGATGCGGCTGTTTTCCCTGAACCGGTCATGCAGATTCACCGATGCCCAGCAGGAGGACTTCAACGTCATTTCAAGCGAAATCCAGCAGATCAACAAAATCGTGGACAATTTTCTGGAATTTTCCAGGCCTCCCCGGTTGAAAACCAGGCATATGAGCCCGTCCCTGATTGTGGACAGTGCTTTGAACCTGCTGGAACAGCGGCTCAAATCCTACCGGGTCTCCATAAAACTGTCCCGCAACACCCCGCTGTCTCAAGCCCTCATCGATCCGGAGCAGCTCAAGGAGGTGATTGTCAACATCATCATCAACGCATGCGAGGCCATCAGACAGGACGGTCAGATAGTCATCAGCGAAGAGGAACGTTTTATGCAACCCCTGGGAAAGGTGGCCATCATCCGGATCATGGATGACGGCCCCGGCATCCCCAAAGAGATTCAGTCTGAGATATTCAACCCGTTTTTCACCACCAAGGAGCACGGCACCGGCCTGGGGCTGAGCATTGCCTACAATATCATTGCCGAACACGGCGGATGGCTGGACCTATCCAGCAAAGATGGCCATGGGGCAGCGTTCGTCATCACCCTGCCGGTGAGGGATTATTAAAAATACCAGGTCACCCACGCAAACACGCTGTCCGGTGATTTGTGGACAAAACCGGTTCCCGGGATGGTAAAACCGCCGAATTCCGATCCGGTTTCACCGGTATACAATTGTGCACCAAAAATGACCTCCAAATTCTGGGCAAAGTTCCATGCAGCCCGGGGCTGAACAATGACAGACCGGTCTGCCAGGTTTGTGATGCCCGTCAAGAAGATATTGAACAAGGGGTGGAGTTCTGCCTGGATTTCCCCTGCCAGATAATACCGGCCCAGGGTAAACAGTTCACCGCGGCCAAGCCGCTCGGCAATGGCGGGATTTTCCAGTGCAGATGCGCTGTCATACTCCCCCAGGCTGTTGTAATACAGCCCCACCAGGCCGTACATATTTTTTTCTTTCCATACCCAGGAATAGTCCATATTCAGTGTACAGGTCAAAAAGCCGTTCTTTTCCGGGTGTGTACCCAGAAAGGTGTACACTGCATCCATGCGCCAGGCAGCAGAGGTGAGATACCGGGATGCGCCCAGGCCGACGGTGTAGTCTGCATAATGCTTTGCCGCCATGATGTCCAGTTCAAAGCTGCGCTTCATGAGATGCAGCTTTCCCGCCGCAGAAGCCTGATCCCATGCCGGATCAGCCGTGGCCGGGTCCCGCCTGGGCACATACAGAAACTGCAGGTCACCGATGTTGTCAAGATAGATCTGGACCACTGCCATGTCATCACCCACCTTGTAGTCCCGCTGAATATCGGTGGGCGCAAAGGGATTGAACAGGTCCATGGGGTTGAAGAGCATCCCGTTTCCCCAGGTCAGGGCCTGTCGTCCCACGGATATGGCTCCCCATTCCGGCAGGTATTTCAGACTGAGCCGGTCCAGACGGTGATAAGACAACCAGCCTTCGTTCCTGTCGATCACGCTGGTAAGATCCAGGAACCTGCGGTCATCGGACAACCCGTTCATACCGGAGATTATCCCTGCAAACCCGGGCAGGCGGTTCTGGATTTCAGCTGTTTTCCTGCGGGTATCCCCGCCGGAAACCAACGCTTCATAATGGGTTTCCAAAGACAGCTGATCCTGGAAAAACAAGGTGTTTTTCAGGCGCAGTTCTCCTGATGCATCAAAATATTCTCCAGTACCCGCCAGCCGGTACAAGGATGCATCATCCTGCCATGACACACTACCCCGGGTTTTCAGGTGCCCGCCCCATTGTACGTCCACCTGTGCACTGCAGGGAAGCAAAACAAAAAAGACACTGCAGAAAAATGCCAGGCACACACCCGGAAGAAACCTGGTGAAATATTGGTACAATTTTTTCACAGTAACGGTTTCCATGGAACGGTCAGCAGGAACATTGTTCAGCCGTTTTTGGTAACATCATCATCCACCTGCCCGTCCCGTATGCGGATCAGCCTGCGGGCGTAGTCCATGACCATGCGGTCATGGGTGGAAAACACAAAGGTCACGTTTTTCTGACGGTTCATCTCCTGCATGATTTCCAGCAGGCCTTTTCCGGTTTCAGAATCAAGATTGGCCGTGGGTTCGTCAGCCAGCACAATGGACGGGCCGGACACGATGGCCCGGGCCACGGCCACACGCTGCTGCTGTCCGCCGGAAAGTTCATGGGGACGGCGGTGGTATCTGTTTTCAAGGCCCACATCATCCAGAATGCGCCTGGCCCGGTCATGCCGCTCCTTTTCCGGCACCCCCTGCAGCAGCATGACATATTCCACGTTTTCCAGCGCAGACAGCACAGGAATGAGGTTATAGGCCTGGAAAACAAATCCCACCCTGTGGAGCCGCAGATCCGCAAGATGGGTCCGGCTCATGTCGGCAAAGGCATTGCCGTCCATTACAATGCTGCCGGCATCAGGGGTGTCCAGACCGCCGATAATATTGAGCAGCGTGGTCTTTCCGGATCCGGACGGCCCGGCCAGGGCGGCAAACCCGCCCTTTTCAATACAAAGGCTCACATCCTTCAATGCCTGCACCGCAATATCTCCCTGCTCAAACGTCTTGCTGATATGGCGCACTTCCACTATGTTCATCAGGCAACCTCCTCAAAAATATCCTGTTCTGCAGCCGTGTTCATGTGTGGGCCATGGCTTCCACCGGTGTGAACCTGGCGGCCTTGACCGCGGGATAGGTACTCACCGCCACCCCGAGCAGGCACACCACCAGATTTGCCACCCCCACATCATACAGGGTCAAAGACGGATAGATGACGCGCGACATGCCCGCAAATTCCACCCCGGCAGCCAGGGAAGACAGATCAATGCCCGTGGCGGCCAGAACAGCGACGGTCACCATGGTCAGCAGGTCCCCGGCAGCAGTGCCCAAAAGCAGCAGAAAAACCGATTCCGTGAGCACCCCCCGGACAATCCACCAGGGTTTCATCCCCAGGGCCTTGAGCACCCCGAATTCCCGCATCCGTTCAAATACGGACATGAGCGTGGTGTTCACGATGCCGAATCCCATGGCAATGAAGGTGACCACATACCACAGCATCATGAACCCGTCAAAGAGTCCCAGGTAGGCGGTGATGGCGGACAGGATCTCTTTCCAGGTGTGGACCGCATACCCGTCACCCAATGATGCGCTGAGGTCTGATGCGGTGCGGTCCAGGTCTGCCCCATCCGGCAGCAGGATACACACTTCGGAAATCCCGCCGGACAGTTTGAGCATGTCCCGGGCGGTTTTTATGTGAACAAATGCAAACTGCTTTTCCGTGGCATCCATTTCCGCATGAAAGATACCTGTGATCCGGAAAGCCCTGGAAGCCATCTCTCCTGCGGTGTCCCGGGACATGACCACCAGTTTTTTCCCCACCCGGGTGTCAAATTTTTCTGCGGCTGCCGCGCCTATCAGAATACCGTTCTTATCATCTTCACCCAGGTACCGGCCTGTGCCCATGGCATCCGGCCCGATAAAAGAAACCCGGGATTCTGCACCGGGAGCAATGCCCACCAGGGTGATCCCGCCGGAGTGCCGGGCATTGCTGACAATGGCATTGACCCGTATCCTGAAGGCATACCTTGATCCTTCAGGAAGGACTGTAGAAACGACATCTTTCACCTGCGCCATATCGGTGATGCTGTTTTCAATGACCGGGTCACTGCGAAATCCTTTTGCATGGATCTGGATTTCACCGGTCAGGGTGGAGACGGCATTTCTGACCATGCCGTTACTGACCCCCCGCATCAGGGCTGTCACCATGAGCATGGTCCACACCCCGATGATAATGGCCGTCAGGATGACGGCTGTCCGCCGGGGGTTACGCCAGATGTTCCGC
>JAIPDY010000113.1 GCA_021737445.1 Desulfotignum sp. | reverse complement strand
GTGGATCCGGACAACCGGTTCAAGGCCCTGATCTTTGATTCCCACTATGACACCTTTCGGGGCACCATTGTGCATTTCAGGATATTTGACGGCACCATCCAAAAAGGGGACACCATCTTGTTCATGCAGAACGATTCCCAATACAAGGTGGAGGAGGTGGGGCTGTTCCAGATCAAAAGGGTGCCCCAGAAAAGCCTGTACGGCGGCCAGGTGGGGTATCTCATTGCCGGTATCAAAAACATTGCCGATGTCAAGATCGGAGACACCATCACCATGGCGGACAGGCCCTGTGCAAAACCGGTGGGCGGATTCCGGGAACCCACGCCCGTGGTGTTTTCCTCCATGTATCCTGTGGCATCAGATGATTATGAAGAGCTCACCGAAGCCCTGGAACGACTCAAGCTCAATGATGCCTCTCTCATCTATGAAAAAGACAGCTCAGCTGCCCTGGGGTTCGGATACCGGTGCGGGTTTCTGGGGCTGCTTCACCTGGAAGTGGTCCAGGAGCGCCTGGAAAGGGAGTATGATATCTCACTTATCCTGACCTCCCCTTCGGTGCAGTATGAGATCACCACCACGGACGGAGAGGTCGTCATCATCGACAATCCGGTGAATTACCCTGATCCGGCCGAGATTGTCACGGTCAGAGAACCTTTTATCAATGCCACCATTATTGTGCCTGACCGGTACATGGGCAATGTGATGCAGGTATGCCACGAGTTTCGGGGCGTGAGCAAAACCTATCAATATTTGACATCCAACCGCATGGAGATGAAATTTGAACTGCCCCTGGCAGAGGTGGTGTATGAGTTTTATGACCGGCTCAAATCCGTGACCCAGGGGTACGGGTCTTTTGATTATGAGATATCCGGGTACCAGGAAACCGATCTGGTGAAACTGGATTTTCTTATCAACGGCGAGCGGGTGGATGCCCTGTCCATTCTTATTCACAGGGACAAGGCAGAGGCCCGGGCCAGGACAGCCTGTAAAAAACTCAGAGAGGAAATTCCCAGGCAGCAGTTTAAGATCCCCATTCAGGGGGCCATAGGCGGCAAAATCATCTCCAGGGAAACCATTTCCGCGTTCCGCAAGGATGTCACGGCCAAATGCTATGGCGGTGATATTTCCCGGAAACGCAAGCTGCTGGAAAAGCAAAAAAAAGGTAAAAAACGGATGAAAATGGTGGGGTCGGTGGAGATCCCTCAGTCTGCATTTTTATCGGTTCTCAAAACGGAATAATTTTTTAGGTTTTTATATTAACACAAACTTATCATTATAAAGGCAAATGCTATGACGTATGAAACAATTGTAAAAGAAACCAGAAACCAGGTGGGCCTGATCAAGCTGAACAGACCCAAGGTGCTCAATGCCATGAACCGGCAGCTGTGGACCGAAATGATGGATGCCCTGGATAAACTGGCCAAAGATGACCAGATCAAGGCGCTGATCATTACGGGCGAAGGCCGGGCGTTTTCCACGGGAGCGGATCTCAAGGATTCCAAGGGCCGCACCATCGCGGCCTACCGCCAGTACCTGGAATCTTTGCAGGAAGCATCCAGAAAAATCATGCGGTTTGAAAAACCCACCATTGCCGCCATCAACGGGTATGCCCTGGGGTCCGGTTATGAACTGGCCCTGGCATGTGATATCCGTATTGCCGCAGCCAATGCCCTGATAGGGTCTCCTGAGGCAAAGGTCACCTCATCGGTCACGGGCGGGGCGTTCCGGCTGATCCAGGACCTGGTGGGGCCGGGCAAGGCAAAGGAACTGCTGTTTACCGCTGAAAACATCACCGGAGAAGAAGCCTGCCGCATCGGCCTGGTGAACAGATCCGTGCCCCTTGACCAGCTCATGGATGAAGCGTTTGCCATGGCTGATAAAATTTGTGCCAACTCCGCGTTTTCCTTAAAGCTCATTAAAAAGGGTCTGGGCATGGCAGCCGGAGAGACCAGCCTGGAGGCGCTCATGGACTATGAGATAGAAGCCTGCCTGGCCTGTGTGTCCACCAAGGAGCGGCAGACATCTCTGGATGAATTTGCCGGCCGCAAAAAATAAAGGAAAAAGCCATGCTGGAACATGTACTGAACGCAAAGTCCGTTGCCATTATCGGTGCATCCCGGAACAAGACCAAGCGGGGGTATCAGGCCATTAAAACCCTTCTGGCTGATGGATTTGAAGGTGAAATCTATCCGGTAAACCCCAAGGAAGACACCATTCTGGGACTCAAGTGTTACAAGGATATCACAGATATCCCGGATAAAGTGAACCTGGCCCTGATCACCACCCCGGCCCGGACCATTCCCAAAATACTTGCAAACTGCGGCGCCAAGGGAGTGGCTGGCGCGGTGATCATTGCCGGTGGATTCCGGGAACTGGGAGAAAAAGGCCGGATCCTGGAGCAGGAGATGGTGGATGCAGCCAAAGCAAACCAGGTCCGGCTTATCGGTCCCAACACCTCGGGTATGATCAATCTGAAAAGCAACATGAACCTGGTGGGGATCCAGGATGTACCGCGGGGCAGTATCGCTTTGCTGTGCCAGAGCGGCAACATGGCCCTGACCCTGATCACCGAGGCCACCATCCGCAAACATGGCGGGTTTACCTATTATGTGGGGGTGGGAAACGAATCAGACATCAAGTTTCACGAATACCTTTCGTTTTTCAGAAACGACCCGGACACCAAAGCCATTCTCATGTATGTTGAAGGCATGAGCCAGGGCCGGGAGTTTTTACAGGAAGCTTACAAGACCAGTATTGAAAAGCCCATCATCCTTCTCAAGAGCGGCCGGTCAGACAAGGGCAGAAAGTCCGCAGGCTCCCACACAGGATCTCTGGCCGGCATGGGACAGGTGGCCAAATCCGCCTATGAGCGGGCAGGGATCATTGTGATCGAAAATTCCGATGAGCTGTTTCCGGTGGCGGAAACCCTGTCCAGTCAGCCGCCGGTGAAAAACAACGCCATTGCAGTGCTGGCTGACGGCGGGGGGCATGCCACCATTGCAGCTGATCTGATGTCCGACTATGGGATCGGGTTGGCGGATCTGTCTGAAAAAACAAAAGAAAATCTCAAAAAAATTCTGCCCGAGGCCGCATCAGTGGCCAACCCAGTGGATGTGGCCGGCGGCACGGATGCAGACCCCAGCATATTTGCCGACTGCGCCAAGATCCTGCTCAAGGACCCGGCCGTGGGCGGTCTTCTCATCGTGGGGCTGTTCGGCGGATACGGGATCAGGTTTGAAAAAAGCCTGGCCATCGGTGAAGAACAGGCAGCCCACCGCCTGGGAGCCATGGGGAAAAAAAGAAACAAGCCCATTTTTGTGCATTCTCTTTACAGTGCCTATGACTCCCATGCCCTGGATCTGCTGCGGCACTATGATATCCCGGTGCATGATTCTTTGGACATCGCCTGCAAGAGCATGGCCTGTCTGTGCACCTACGGCAGCTATCTGAAGACCTACCATGCCAAGACCAATTTTGTGCTCAACTGGCGGGAAAAAGCCAGGCCTGAAGGCAATGCCGTCATCCAGGCAGCCCTGGCCGAAGGGCGCCACGTGCTGCTGGAGCATGAGGCCAAGCAGCTGATCAAACTGCACGGGGCCCCCACATCTGTGGGCGGACTGGCAAAAACCGCAGAACAAGCCGTGGCAATCGCAAAAAAGATCGACGGCCATGTGGTCATGAAGATCGTGTCCCCTGATATTTTGCACAAAAGCGATGCCAACGGGGTGATGCTCAATATCGGAGATGAATCCCAGGTAAAGGCGGCATTTGACATCATCATGGAAAACGCCCGCATCTATGATGCCAATGCAGACATCAGAGGCGTGCTGGTGGCACCCATGGCTGCCAAGGGTCTGGAGATCATCATCGGCACCAAGATCGATGAGCAGTTCGGGCCTGTGATCATGTACGGCCTTGGCGGCATCATGGTGGAGATCATGAAGGATGTGACCTTCTGGGTGCTGCCGGTATCCCCTGCATCCTGCAAGAAAATGATAGAGGATACAAGGTCTTCGGTCATATTGAGCGGTGTCCGGGGACAGAAAGGATATGACAAAAAAGGGCTGCGCAGGCTTTTAGGCATCTGCTCTGAACTGGTGGAATCCTATCCTGAGATCCAGGAGATGGATCTGAATCCGGTTCTTTTGTATGAGCAGGGCCTGGATGTTGTAGATGCAAGGATAATCCTGAAAAAATAGGTTTACAAAAAAAGGGTAAGGCGATAAATTCCTTAAATGGTTTTATAGCTTTTAAAACCGGTATTCCGGTTTCAGATAATCCGGTTTAACTAAATATTTTTGTTCAAACAAAAAGGAAAGGAGGAGATTAAGGCAAATGATGGTTAGTGCGGTTATTTTGTCCGCATTGTTGCTTATAATTTACATTTTATAGGAGGTTTAGATGAAAAAATTACTGGTATTGGCAATTACAGCGTTTTTTGGCATGGTCCTTTTCTTTGGGTCCGCTCCTGTTCAGGCGGAGCAGACCTTTGTCACCATCGGTACCGGCGGGGTCACCGGTGTTTACTATCCCACAGGGGGCGCCATTGCCCGACTTGTGAACAAGGAAAGAAAAGTGCATGGTATCCGCTGCTCTGTGGAAAGCACTGGCGGTTCAGTATATAATCTGAACACCATCCGGGCCGGCGAACTGGACATGGGGGTTGCTCAGTCAGACTGGCAGTACCATGCCTATCACGGCACCAGCAAATTTGCAGATGCCGGCCCCAACAAAGAACTGCGGGCGGTGTTTTCTGTTCATCCTGAGCCCTTCACCGTTGTCGCAAGAAGGGATTCCGGTATCAAAACCTTTGCCGATCTCAAAGGCAAACGGGTTAACATCGGAAACCCCGGATCCGGACAGCGGGGCACAATGGAAGTGGTCATGAAAGCGCTTGGCTGGACCATGGATGATTTCAAACTGGCATCTGAGCTCAAACCTGCAGAACAGTCTGCAGCCCTGTGCGACAACAAAATCGATGCCATCATCTACACCGTGGGACACCCCTCCGGCTCCATCCAGGAAGCCACCACCTCCTGTGACTCCATTCTGGTGCCTGTGGAAGGCCCTGCCATTGACAAACTGGTTGCGGAAAATGCCTATTACAGATATGCCACCATTCCCGGCGGCATGTACCGGGGCACGGATACCGACACCAAAACGTTCGGTGTGGGCGCTACCTTTGTTTCCTCCACAAATGTGCCTGAAAACGTAATTTATCATGTGGTCAAAGCAGTGTTTGACAATTTTGACCAGTTCAAAAAACTGCACCCTGCCTTTGAGGTACTCAAAAAAGAGGAGATGATCAAAGACGGCTTGTCAGCTCCGCTGCATGACGGTGCTGTGAAGTATTATAAAGAAGCCGGCCTGATGTAGGCTTTTTGTCAGATCCGACAAAATAAGCGTGCGGGGCGCATGACAGACAGACAGACAGCTGCGCACGCTTGTTTTGTTTTCAAATGTTGCACGATCCTTTTTTTTCAAGGAGGCCTTGTCACAATGACCGCTGACAAAAAACAAGCTGTTCCAGATGATGTAAAAAACATTCTGGCTGAGGTGGAAACCGGTGCCAGAAATCCGGTGGGTGCGGTTTCCAAAAACATTTTGTTTTATATTCCGTTGATCTGGACACTGTTTCAACTCTGGTATGCATCTCCCTTACCGTTTATTTTCAATATTTTTGTGCTCAACGACACCGAAGCCCGGTCCATTCATCTGGCCTTTGCGATGTTTTTGTCCTATACTGCCTATCCCACCTTTAAATCCTCTCCCAGGGATTATATTCCGATCCAGGACTGGTTTGTGGCACTGGTGGCAGCGTTTTGTGCAGCATACCTGTTTATTTTTTATGAGCAGATGTCAGCCAGACCCGGAATCCCAACCACCCTGGACCTTGTTGTAGGTGTAACCGGCCTGATCCTTTTGCTGGAAGCCACCCGCAGGGCACTGGGGCCGCCGCTCATGGTGGTGGCCATGGTGTTTCTCACCTATACCTTTTTCGGACCTTATATGCCGGATGTCATTGCCCATAAAGGTGCCAGCCTGTCCAAGGGCATGTCCCATTACTGGCTGTCCACCGAAGGGGTGTTCGGCGTGGCCCTGGGGGTATCCACGGGCATGGTGTTCATGTTTGTGCTGTTCGGCTCTCTTCTGGAATCAGCCGGAGCAGGCAACTATTTTATCCGCACCGCCTATGCCGGTCTTGGCCACATGCGGGGCGGACCTGCCAAGGCAGCCGTGGTATCCTCCGGACTTACCGGGCTTGTGTCCGGGTCCTCTATTGCCAATGTGGTCACCACTGGTACCTTTACCATCCCGTTGATGAAAAAAGTGGGATTTTCGGCGGAAAAAGCAGGGGCAGTGGAGGTGGCTGCATCCACCAACGGTCAGCTCACCCCGCCTGTCATGGGAGCGGCCGCCTTTCTCATGGTGGAATATGTGGGCATCTCCTATGTGGAGGTGATCAAGCATGCGTTTTTGCCGGCCATTATCTCCTATATCGCGCTGGTGTATATCGTGCACCTGGAGTCCTGTAAAATGGGTCTTAAAGGCATGGAAAAGCCGGTAACAAAAACAGTTGCCCAGAAGCTGACCTCCTTTGTGCTTACGATATTGACCCTGATCATTATCGGCGGGGGCACCTATTACGGCCTGGGGTGGATCAAGACAGCTGCCGGCGATGCAGCCATGTATGTGGTGGTGCCGCTGATTGTGATTGTCTATCTTATCCTTATCTGGCTGGCCTGTCAGGTGCCTGAACTGGAATATACCCATGAGATAAGCAAGCTGCCCAAACTGAGAGAGACGGCCCAGGCCGGGTATTATTTTCTTTTACCCATCGTGGTGCTCATGTGGTGCCTGACCGTGGAGCGGCTGTCTCCGTCTTTGTCTGCATATTATGCCACGGTTGTGCTTATTTTCATCGTACTCACCCAGCGGCCGTTGAAAGGGATTATCCGGAAAAACAGCGCTCCGGAATTTGCCTTTAAAATGGGATGGGACAACCTGATCGCCGGCATGGTGGCCGGGGCCAGAAACATGATCGGCATCGGTGTTGCCACGGCAGCTGCCGGCATTGTGGTGGGCACGGTGACCCTCACCGGCATCGGCCTGGTCATGACAGCCTTTGTGGAGTTTATTTCCGGCGGCAACCTGCTGCTCATTTTGTTTTTTACTGCAATTATCAGCCTGCTGCTGGGCATGGGGTTGCCTACCACTGCCAACTACATTGTTGTATCCACCCTGATGGCGCCGGTGATCGTGCACCTGGGGGCTTTGAACGGGCTGGTGGTGCCCTTGATTGCCGTGCACCTGTTTGTGTTTTATTTCGGGATTCTGGCAGATGATACCCCGCCGGTGGGGCTGGCAGCATTCGCCGCTGCAGGTATTTCCGGCGGAGACCCCATCCGCACCGGTATCCAGGGATTTACCTATGATATCAGGACAGCTGTGCTGCCGTTTTTCTTTATCTTCAACACGGAACTGCTCATGATCGGTATCCAGGACTGGATACATCTTACCATTGTGATTGTATCTGCCGTCACAGCCATGCTGGTTTTCGGTGCGGCCACCCAGGGGTATTGGATTACCAAAAGCCGGTTTTATGAGAGTCTGGCGCTGCTGCTTGTGACCTTTACCCTGCTGCGGCCCGGGTTTTTCTGGGACAAGATGTATGAGCCATATGACGAGCGGCCCGGTATCGAGCTGCTCCAGGCCATGGAAAAGCAGGATGAAAACACCATGATTCACCTGGTGATCAAAGGAGAGACCCTGGATGGAGAGGAATATACCAAAGCACTGATGCTGCCTGTGGGAAAAGAGGGGGCTCCTGAAGACCGGCTCATGGAGGTGGGGTTTGAGGTGATTGAAGATGACGGGAAAATGATCGTGGACAATATCATGTTCGGCAGCAATGCTGAAAGAATGGGCATCGACTTTGACCAGGAGATTGTGTCCGTGATGATGGAGGCGGACCGCCCCCCCAAACAGCTCATGTTTATTCCGGCCTTAGTGTTGCTGGGACTGATCTATTTTCTGCAAAAGAGGCGGCAGACACCGGAAGAGGCGTCCAGGCTGCAATTGTAAATGACGATTGTAAAAAAGGGGGGGGGAGCTATGTTCAATAAAATTCTGGTGCCTGTGGATATTGATTATCCAAAAACATCCAAGGCAGTGTATGACAATGCTGCAGAACTGGCATCATTGAGCGGGGCCCAGATCCGCATTGTGTCGGTGATGCCCGGGTTTACCATGCCCATTGTGGCCGCTTTTGTCACAGAAGAGATCAAGGCTGAAGCCCTGGCCCATTTTAAAAACGCCCTGGACACCTTTGTTGCACAAAACTGCAAAGGGGCCAATGTTTCCCACAAAATTCTGGTGGGAAAACATTACGAGGAGATCTTGAAAATGGCGGATAAATGGGAGGCGGATCTGATCGTGGTGTACCATAACCGCAGCCGGACTGTTAATGAGGCGTTTTCCAGCACCTGTGCCCAGAAGGTGGTCAAGGAAGCCAACTGCTCGGTGCTGCGGCTGCGCAATCTGCTCAAATGATCTGCCAGGTGCTGACATGACCCGCACGGTGCCGGTGTCCTGTCCCATGGACTGTTTTGACCTGTGCCGGTTTCAGGTGACAGTTTCAGGGGGGCGGATCACCGATATCAAAGGTGATCAGGATCACCCCCTGACCCGCGGGGTGATCTGCCCCAAAGGCCGGGATCTGGTGAAGCGGCATTCTCACCCGGAACGGCTGAAGCACCCCATGGTCCGCCGCAAATCCGGGTTTGTACGTACAACTTATGCCGAGGTCCTGGACCGTGTTGCAGACACGCTTGCATCTATCCGCAATCGATGGGGACCCACGGGGGTGCTTAACTATACCAGTGACGGATACGGGGGCGCAAAAAACCGGGTCCAGTCCATTTTTTTCAACTGCCTGGGCGGAGATACCCGGTTTTCCGGCAGCCTGTGCTGGGCAGCGGGTATCGCGGCCCAGACCTTTGATTTTGGTGATGCCCGGGGACATCTGCCCGAAGATGCTGCCAACTCCGACCTGGTCATTGTGTGGGGAAGAAACCCCAAAGCCACCAGCCTGCATTTTTACACCCTGCTCAAACAGGCCCAAAAAAACGGCACCCGCGTCATTGTCATCGATCCCATCCAATCAGATACGGCAAAATCCCTTGGCACCCATCTGGCTGTCAAACCAGGTACAGATGCGGCCCTGGCCCTGGCCATGGCCCATGTCATAGTAAAGGAAAATCTGTATGACCGATCATTTGTGCGGGACCATGTCCTGGGATTTGACCGGTTCTGCAGGTATCTGGAAAGTGTTGATCCGGAAACTGCTGCAACGATCACAGGTGTATCAGCGGAAACCATCCGGGAACTGGCCAGAGATTATGCCGCAGCCAAAGCCCCGGGCATCTGGATGGGGTATGGCCTGCAGCGGTATGCCAGCGGCGGAAACACGGTGCGGAGCATCGATGCCCTGGCTGCTGTGTGCGGCCATGTGGGAAAACCCGGCACCGGTGCCAACTACGCGGCCAGGTCCCTGGCCCCGCTGCTGAACCAGCCGGAAAAAATCAGCCTGGCCCATGTCCGGGAGGCCCGCCATTTCCCGGCCCCCATGCTGGGACATTTTTTGCAGACCGTGGATAATCCCCCCATTGCCGCTGCGTTTGTGGCCGGAGGCAACCCCTTGAACCAGAGCCCGGATCTCAACGCTGCGGTAAGCGGTTTTCAGCGCATTCCATTTAAGGTGGTGTTTGATCACTTTATGACTGACACTGCCCGGCATGCAGATATGGTGCTGCCGGCCGCCACCGTGTTTGAGCAGGCGGATATCTTTGTCACCTCCATGTATTCACATGTACTCAATTATTCGCAGAAGGCGGTGGACCCGCAGGATACCCTGATGCCGGAAAGTGATTTTTTTCTG
>JAIPDY010000112.1 GCA_021737445.1 Desulfotignum sp. | reverse complement strand
CAAGGGCTTTGGGCGATATGGTCTGTTTTCTGGCAAATCCCAGCAGCTGCTTTGTGATGTCTGCGGAATGGCTGGCAGCCTTGCGGATCTGCTGCAAATTATTATGCAGTGGTGCAGACGGGTCCACCTTGTCCAGTGCCAGCTCTGTATGCCCCAAAATGACGTTGAGCATGTTGTTGAAATCATGGGCCACGCCGCCGGCCAGCCTGCCGATGGATTCCATTTTCTGGGTCTGGATCAGCTGGGCCTCCAGGGAGCGCTTCTCTGTAACATCCAGCAAAAATCCCCGAATATGCTGCAGGTTCCCGTTTTCATCAAACACAGCTGCTGCATTTTCGATCAGATGAACCAGGGTGCCGTCTGTTTTTTTAAAGGTGGTTTCATAGCCTGAAACCCGGCCGTTTTTCAACAAACTCTCTAAAAATTTTTGCCGGTCTGCTTTTATGCTGTAGATATCGGTCAGGGCAGTGTCAAGTGCCTGGCGCCTGTCTGAAAACCCGAAGATGCGCAGATATTCCCGGTTGCATGCGATCAGCCGGCCTGCAGGGCTGGAGATGTATGCACCGGCAATGTTTTCTTCAAAATAGGCCCGGTATCTTTCTTCGCTTTTCTGAAGCGCCTGCTGGGATTTTTTGTGTTTGTTTATCTCCTGCTGCAGGTTTGTGTTTAAATCTGATAATTCTCCGGTGCGTTGGGCAACGCGGTCTTCCAGTACCTTTTTTTCATGCACCAGTCCTTTGTACAATTGAAAAATCACAAACACCAGCACCAGCACAAACAGGACAATCATATCAAAATAAAGGGATATCTGCTGAAAGAAACGCTTTTTTTACCGGATCGACACACAGGCCGTACACCCCTAAAGGACCTGTCACATAATAGGGGGGCCGTTCATGATAATGTACAGTGATGCCCTGTTCAGGCCCGTTTCCTGTGAGTACCGGCACAGATAGCGGGTGCTCAAACCAGCCTGAAATATGGGGTTTTGCATACAACAGACCAACTGCAGCAGCCAGGCACACAAAAGGGATCAGTAAAATGCCGGACCTGACTTTGGTTTTATGATGCTTACCGGTCAAGCTTTTCCTCTGCTTTTTCCTGTTTTGCCGGGAGCTTCATGTGCACATCCCGCTGGGGAAATGGAATCACAACATCGTTTTCCCGGAACAGCCGGTCTATCTCAAACCGCAGCCGGGTTTCTGCTGTGAGAAATTCATCAATAGTAGACCAGAACCGCAGGCGGAAATCAAGGGAACTTTCACCAAAATCGATGAACTGCACCTGGGGTTTGCGGGGATGGTGGTACACCTCTTTCACCGTGTCAGCTGCCTGGAACAAAAGTTTCTCCACCAGGGCTGTATCAGATCCGTATGCCACCCCCAGTTTCAAATCCCTGCGTATATAGGGATCCCTGTGGCTCCAGTTGGTGACCAGAGAACTGATGAATTCGGAATTGGGAATAATCAAAGAGGCGTTGTCATAGGTCTGAACCAGGGTGGCCCGGACATTGATTTTTTTGACTTCCCCCCATATGCTGCCCACTTCCACCACATCCCCCACCTGGATGGGTCGCTCAAACAGCAGAATCAATCCGCTGACAAAATTGTTGAATATGTTCTGGAGCCCGAAACCAAGCCCTATACTCAATGCCCCGAACACCACGGCCAGCGATGTAGTGTTCAACCCGAATGCTGTCAGGCTGAAAAGAATACCTATGGCCCATACAATATAGACACTGATCGTGATCACAGAATCTTTGGCGCCCGTGGAAAGACCGCTTTTTGCAAGAATCTTTTCAGACATCACCTGTTTCCAGAACCTGGCAGCCACATAGGTGACAAAAATAACCAGAAATGCAAAAAAGAAGCTTGACAGACTCAGCTGGATATTTCCCATGGTGTACTGGCGGGTGAACATCTGCCGGAAAAATGGGAAAATGTGTTCTCCCGCTCCCCAGGAAAAAGCAAGGCCCAGGAATACCAATACGGCGATCAGCAGATACATGCCATTGGATAAAATCCAGTAAAAGGGATAGGAAATGCCCCGTGTGCTGCCGGTTTCCGGCTCAAATGCCTGTTTGAATTTCTGGTCCACATCCTGCATGGAATACACCAGCAGCGTGGTTATGCACAAAACCGCAATGGTGATCCCCCATGAGATATACCAGTAGGCTGCAAAATATGTATACCCGGCTGCATCTGCAACAAGCCCGGCCAATACCACTGTCTTGGAAAGTGGGGCAGCTGCCTGGAGGTGTTTGGGCCTGTTTTCCATGCGGCTGATCTCTTTGAAAAATAAAAATATGCCAAAAACCAGCAGCACCTCAAAAACAAGCCGCAAAAAAGGCAGCACAGCGCTCTGAAAAGAGACAAACCGGTAGATAAACAGATACAAAAATGCAAATATGCGTATCCCCCAGACAAACGCCGGCTGCCACCGCACCACCAGCGAAAGAAATCCGGCCTGTTTTTCCTGGACAACAGGCCGCAGGGCCACAAAGGTGATCCGGGTTGTCAGCACAACCAGCAGAAATGCAAAAAGAAACTGGATAAGGTCCGGGAAAAACTGGTTGATGCGTGTTTTTGCAAATATATGGACCAGCAGCAGCCAGATCACCAGAGGGGCGCAGGCCTGGACCAGAAGCAGGGGATATCCGGTGCGCCGGCCGGCCAGCGCCTGAATCTTTTGTTTTTTTCTGACAACAGCCAATCCCCTGAAGGCGGCCAGTGCAGCCAGAAGCAATCCCCCAAAAACCATGGCATCGGAAAACCCGGCCTGTTTTGTTACAACAAGCCATTTTTCTTTGAGAAGTGTGCCGGTCAGCAGATTTTTTACAAATTTTGATGCCCGGTCCCATTCCTTTTTCCAGGTTTTGCCGCTCCAGACCACATTCCAGGGCTCTGTGCGCTGGAACATCTGACCCCCTTTTTTCTCTTTTATCTGGTCCTGCAGTCTGGTGCGGATCTCTTCAAAGGAGTTGAAAAGGTCTGTATTGATTGTATGCTGTCGTGAAAGCAAATCCAGGACCACTGACAGGATCTGCTGTTTTTTTTGGAGCAGTTCCCGGTACTGGCGGTACTCTTTTACAATAGCAGCGTCCAGCAAAGGATCTGATTCTGATTCTTGAATGCGCTGATCCAGCAGGGCCGCTCTTTCTTTGGTTGACAACAGGGCCTGGCGGAATTTTTCCCTGCGCTGTGCGATGCCCTGGAGCCGGGACTGGATAACAGACATGGACAGGTTGATCTCTTCCACCCCTTTTTCAAGTACAGAAACCCCCACCCCTGAGATGACAAGATCTTGTAAAAAAGCCATGCTTGCATGGTATCGCTCCTGCTGCTTCTGATCCTCTTTCAAATGCTGATTTTCAGCAGCCAGGTCTGATTCAAGAGATGCAATCTCTCTGGTTGTTTTTTCAAGAACCTGGCCGAACTGGGCCTGAAGGTATCGGGTTTCCGGAACCGGCCCAGCATCCTTCTGAGCAAAGGCCGGCCAGCAAAGCCAAAGCACAAGATTAAAACATACCAGCCATGCGGCCGGGCCTGCAACACGGTATCGTTTTCCCATATTTACTCCTGCAGTCCTTTTACCATATCATCTGTTCCCGGGCTTGAACCGGTTTTTATCAATCCCCAGTTTTTTCATTTTTTCATACAGGCCCCTGGGATGAATACCTGCCTGTCTGGCTGCTTCTCCCACCCGGCCCCGGGTTTTTTTCAGCGCCATTTCAAGGTATGCTTTCTCCACCTGGGTGATGAGGACAGTTTTCACCTGATCCAGGGTCATACCGTTCCAGTCTGCCGGGTCTGTTTTGCCGGTTCCGAGCCATTCCAGAGACAGATTCTGGTTTTCCCTGAACCCTGCAGGCAGGTCTTCAAGGGTGATTTTGTCCGACCGGCAGAGCAAAACCGCCCGTTCAATCACATTCATGAGTTCTCTGACATTGCCGGGCCAGGCATAATTGCACATGGCATGTATGGCCTCCCGGGAAAACCCTGATATCTCTTTTCCCACCTGCTGGGTGTGCTGCACAAGAAAATGTTCGGCCATTTCAGGAATATCCTCTTTGCGCCGGCGCAGCGGCGGCAGTGTCAGGGTGATCACCCCCAGCCGGTAATACAGGTCCTGGCGGAAGTTTCTGTTTTTGATCTCCTGATCCAGATCCTTGTTGGTGGCGGCAATCACCCGCACATCCACCCACACAGGTGATTCTCCCCCCACAGGTGTGAACTCCAGATCCTGCAGGACCCGGAGCAGTTTGGACTGCATTTTCAGGGGCATCTCCCCGATTTCATCCAGAAAAAGGGTGCCCCCGTGGGCCAGTTCAAACGCCCCCCGCCGGGACCGGATGGCACCGGTAAATGCCCCCTGTTCATGGCCAAACAACTCGCTTTCCATGAGCTGGTCCGGAATGGCAGCCATGTTCAGGGCGATGAACGGGCCGCTGGAGCGGGGGCTTTCCAGATGAATCGCCCTGGACAGGTGTTCTTTTCCCACCCCTGTTTCTCCCTGGAGCAGCAGGCTGGCATCACTTGCCACCACCTGCCGCACCTCCTCCAAAAACAACTGCATGTCCCTGCTGTTGGATACAAAGTCATGCAGCCTGGGCTGAAACCGTCCCCTGTGATCAAACCGGTTCATATCATAAAACTGCTGCCTGGCAGTGAGGCTGGTTTCTATGGCCTCCAGCAGACGGTCCGGGGGCAGTCCGGAATACAGCACCATATCTGCGCCGGCCCCCAGAAGCGCGGCATGTTCCTGTGAGGATTCCCGGTCATCTAAAATAATGGTAATGGGTTTTTCCGGCAGATTGTTGAGGATGGCCACACTGTCATCCACTGGTCTGGGAATCAGGGTCCGGCTGATGACAAATACATCAGAGCCGCTTCTTACCAGATCCTGCCAGGCATTTCGGGGATGGGGAAAAATTTTCAGCCGGATATCAGCCTGGGACAATCTTTTTTCAATGGCAGCAGCCAGTTTTTTTTCCTTTACAGCACACACAAGGCGGGTCAGCACAGGACCATTTCTCCACGATTCATGTTTCCGGCAATGACATACCGATTTTTATACAACAATCTCACATATACCGCAAATCTGCAAATAAAACAGCAGCAGTACTGTGGGCCCGGCAGACTGTTTTTCAGCATGCATATACCGAAAAACAATTATTCGGAAAATTTATGCCGGAAAACAGCTGCCACCTGCCAGGCAACTATTTTTCAACTAACTGATTTTACAACATATAAAAAAATCTGCCCCCTGGCATATTTTCTGCTTATCCCTGAATCAAAACATTCCGGTTCCGGTATAATCCGGACCCGGCAAAACAAAAACCAAAAGGGGAAAACATGATACAGCGGGAAAACAAACGGCAATCCAGATACAAGGCACCCAAATTCAAGGAAGCACAAGAAGAAGACCTGTGCTGGGAAGACCGACAGGAAATCCAGAACCACAAAAAAAAATCCGGCAAACGTTCCTATCAGAAAACAAAAGAAAAAACCAAATGGTAGCCGGCTGCTGCCAAAAAAAACAAGGAAACCCGTACATGAACATCGTATCTTCAGTAAAAGCACAGGTAACACTTGAAACCATGCCTGAAGCATGGGGAATAGCATCTGCCATTGATATCTACGACTGTGACCCGGAAAAAATCCGGGATGCGGCATATATCAAATCCTTTGTGGTGCAGCTCTGTGAATTGATTGATATGAAGCGCTTCGGAGAAACCCGGGTGGTTCATTTTGGAGAAGATGAAAAAGTGGCTGGATTTTCCATGGTCCAGCTCATTGAAACATCCCTGATATCCGCCCATTTTGCCAATCTGACCAACACTGTATACCTGGATGTATTCAGTTGTAAGGCATATGATCCTGAAGTGGTTAAACAATTTGCCCAAACCAGTTTTGGCGGGTCTTTTTCCAGGATCACCGTCACCCACCGGCTCTAAATGGGCAGGATAAAACATGTCCTGTACCAGGACCCGGCCCGGTGCAGACGTATCTGGGAAAACCTGTGGCCCGGCCGGGTCCTGTTTGATATGTGGCCGGTAAGATGGTGTTTTCACAAGGCCTATGACCGGCCCCTGGCATTTCATGCTGCAGAACAGGCAGGGCGGCCCGTGGGCCTGCTGGCCCTGTCCTGGCATGAAAAGGGCGGCAATTATATCCAGTTTCCCGGAGAAATCTGGCAGGGCAAAACCTGGATTGAACAGAACCGCATCATCGCCGGCACCCCCGGAATATTCCAGGACCTTCTGGATACGGTGCCGGGTCCGGTTCACCTGCGGTATATCAAATGCCGGGCCGGAATGACCAACGCCGGCCTCCTTGCCCCTGATGAAACCAGGTACCTGTTTTTTCCGGCATCATTCCGATATGATTTTGATACCTATTGGCAGTCATTTCCCGGTAAAACCCGCAAAAAACTGGCAGCAGACATAAGAAAACTCGAAGCCCTTGATGTGTGCATTTCTCCTGGCAGACTGTCAGATATAAAAGATCTGTTCCAGCTGAATATCAATGCCTTCGGCCCTGATGCCTATTTCAGTGACCCCCGGTTTCTGCGCGCTTTTGAACTGCTGGCTGATTTTCTCAACAAAATGGGCCTGCTGCAGATGACCTGCGTGCACATCAAAGGAAAACTGGCTGCCGTGGACATGGGGGCCCTTTGGAAAGGCACCTATACCCTCCTGGCCGGCGGCACCAGCCCCCAATTTCCCGGCGTGGCCAAACTCATCAACCGCCATCACCTGCAATGGGCCTGCAGCCGGCACCTGAAGTATGTGGATTTTCTATGCGGAGACTTTAACTGGAAAAAGCGGTTCCGGCTGGTTCCCATTCCCTTGTATGTACTTTTCACCCATAAATCCATTCAAAAACCGGTCATGCTTTCAGAGGAACGCCATGTCTGCTGCGCCTAAAGTCCCGAAAGTGCTTGTGGCAGGCACCACTGCCGACTACATCCAGTGGATCAGAAGCGCGTGTCCCGGACAGGCCCTTTTCCTCACAGCCCCCCACATACGCAAAAATGCACAGGAATCTTTTCCTGACCCATCCGAGGAACTGGTGTGTCCTTTGTCCGATCTTTCCTTTATCATGCCGGCACTGGCCGCCCATCTGGAAAAATACCACCAGAAACTTTCCGGCATTGCCTGCTTTGACTGCGAATCCATGGTGACAGCCGCCCTTGTCGCAGAGAACCTGGGGCTTGTGTATCCGGATGTAACCGCGGTTCAGAACTGCAGAAACAAGCTGGTTTCCAAACAATTGTGGCAGTCCCGGCAAATCCCCTGTCCCCGGGTATGGCCGGTACGCAGCGCAGATGACGTGGTACAGCTGCTGGCAGATGTCACGGCAGGGCTGGTGTTGAAACCGGCAGTGGGCAGCGGCAGCGAGCTTGTGTTTCACTGCAAAAAACGGGAAGAAGCGCAAAAAATCTGGGATACATTGGCCGCCGGTCTGGAAAAAAGAAAGCAGAACCCCTTGTTCGCCCTTCCTGAACGCCTGATACTGGCGGAAGAACGGATATGCGGACCTGAATACAGCTGTGATTTCATCCTCACCCCGGACAGACTGACCCTGGTACGTCTGGCCAAAAAAATTACCCCTTCCGGCCTGCCGTTCGGAACAGCTGCAGGGTATGAAATTCCGGGGATCCTGCCGCCGGGAATATCCATGGCATCACTGACCGGTCTGCTGGAAAAGGCTGCCAGAACCCTGGGCATCCGCACCGGCATCTGCATGGTTGATTTTGTGGTTAAAGACAACCGGCCCTATCTTATTGAAATGACCCCCCGGCCGGGAGGAGACTGCCTGCCCCAGCTGCTGAAGGTATCGGCAAACCGGGATATATTGAAACTGACCCTGGATGTGGCGGCAAATCTGCCATGGCATCTGGATGATATACGGTTCACCCCCCACATGGGCATCCGCATCCATGCAAAAAAAAGCGGGGTGTTTACGGCCGTCAATTCCCGGAACCTGGTTTCAGACCCCCGGGTAAAGCAGCTGCATCTCATCCGGAAACCAGGGCATGTAATTACCATGCCGCCCGCAGATTATGACTCATGGCTTCTGGGGCATATGATCATCAATACCCAGGGGTGGAATTTTCCGGAAACACGGGCCATGCTCCTGGCCCGGCGGCTGGAAATAGAAATCCAGCCATGAACCAGCCGGCTGCGCCGTCCCATCCTGTCATGCCTGCCGCCTTTCTCAGAGACCAGGTGGCACCGCTTTTCAACCGGAAACAGCAATATCTGGATGCGGTAAAAGCCCATGGAACCCCCCTTTATCTGGTGGTTTCCGATGTGCTCACAGAACGGGCGCAAAGATTTAGATCCGTATTTCAGGCCCATTTTCCCAAAACCCGGTTTTACTATGCCATGAAAAGCAATTCTCTGCCGGATATATCACGCATACTGGTGAGCCTGGGGTGGGGCCTGGATGTGTCGTCAGGCATGGAACTGGCAACTGCCCTTGATCTGGGGGCAGAAGAGATCATTTTCAGCGGTCCGGGCAAAACCACGGCTGAACTGGAACTGGCAGCGGCCCACCCGGACCGTGTCACCCTGCTGCTGGACAGCACAGGGGAATGCCGGAGATTGATGGCCCTGCTGGAAAAAAAACAGCAGCCGCTTTGTGCAGGTATCCGGATCAACTGCCGGCCTGAGGGGTTGTGGCAGAAATTCGGCATCATGCCCGGACAACTGCTGCCCCTGGTCCGGGATATACAGGCCCATCCGTTTTTAGAATGCACAGGGCTGCAGTTTCA
Source organism: Desulfotignum sp. (assembly GCA_021737445.1). Taxonomy (GTDB): domain Bacteria; phylum Desulfobacterota; class Desulfobacteria; order Desulfobacterales; family Desulfobacteraceae; genus Desulfotignum. Next base: position 1,194 of record JAIPDY010000112.1, on the reverse strand, counting down.
TTCTTCCTGGAACCTGAACCCGGACCGGCAGGTTGACACCATCTGCAGCTTAGGACGGCTGCTCCGGGAGATGCCTGCAGATTTTCTGAACTTCTGCCGGTTCATGGACATCGGCGGCGGGTACTGGCCCGAAAAAGGGGAATGGCTGGTATCAGAAGATCCGTTGCGCCATTATCTTCTGCCGGCAGAGCCTCTGGAAACCTTTGCCAAAAAAATCTGCGCCGCTCTGAAGGAACATATTTCGCCCCTGACAGACGCGTGTATCTGTTTTGAGCCTGGACGGTGGATCTGCAACGATGCCATGCACATCATCATCCAGGTCACAGACAAAAAAATGCCGGATATGGCCATCACAGATGCCGGCACCAATGCGGTTGGGTGGGAGCGGTTTGAGACCGATTATTTCCCGGTGCTGAACCTCACCCGGCCCGGCCTGACAGAGCAGCCCTGCCGCATCCTGGGGTCTTTGTGCACCCCCCATGATGTATGGGGATATGCCTTTTTCGGAGAGCAGATCCAGGAGGGCGATATCCTGATGATCCCATTCCAGGGCGCCTACACCTACAGCCTGAGACAGGCCTTCATCAAACCGCTGCCCCAGGTTGTGGTGATCTGATACCTGATTTTCCTGTCAATGGTTGATTTTGCTGTTTGATGCCTTATTATATATAAAATATGGCAGGTATGACACCTGCTCAGACAAGATGCACAAACGGAGGAACACATGAAAGTCGCATTTCCGGTAACAGAAGACAAAGGGCTTGACAGCCTGGTCAATGACCATTTTGGTGTGGCCGAACTTTTCATGGTGGTGGACCTTGAAACCAGAAAAGTATCTGTCAAAAAAAACCAGAAAATCGCAAATCCTGATGCCGGCTGCAAAACCGGGGTTCTCAGCAAGGATGAAGCCGTTGATGCCGTGGTTACCAAATGCATTGGCGACGGGGGACAAAGGGGCCTGCACAGTGCGGATATCAAGGTATATGCAGCACAAAAAGACACGGTTGCTGAAAACCTGGCATTGCTGGAATCAGGAGAGCTCAAACTTTTCCACATGTTTGACCTGTGCCAGGGCAAAAAAAACAAAAAACAGGGGGGATGCGGCCACCACCACTGATGCACAAAAACGGCACACCATTATTTTGAGCATAGAGGCAAAATTATCATGACAACACCATTGCATGAACCACTGTT
>JAIPDY010000111.1 GCA_021737445.1 Desulfotignum sp. | reverse complement strand
GACGCAGACCGTGAAATCAAGCTGTTTGATGGCCTTGTGCCATTTTTGGGGCTCCATGCCGGTACAGGCAAGGGGATTGGCCGTCTGTATCCACATGCCTTTGATTTCATAGGGTTTTTTTGTGAAAATCTGCTCCAGGACCTTGTCCGGCTGGGCCCAGGCCCTGAAATCCTTGATGGGACCGTAATCGTTGATGCCGATGCGTTTTTGGGCCACTTCCGGCGGCAGGCTCAATATGCTGCCGCCGCTGTGGTAGGGATAGGTGACCACGTCATAGGCATACCGGGCAATGGCATTGCCCCCCGGATTGTCCAGATTGCCGCTCAGACACCACAGATGGTTGATGGCCTGGGAAGTGGGAATGGTGGACGGGATGGTGTCAATGGGAAGCCCCCAGTGAAGGGCGGATGGACTGGATTTGGCATACATGCGTGCGCCCTGGATAATTTTGTCTTCCGGCACCCAGGTGATGTGGGATACCTTTTGGGGTGTATACTCCGCTGCGTTTTCTTTGTACATGCGCCATACGGTTTTGACAGGAACCCTGGTGCCGTCGGTCAGGGATATGGAAAATTCGCCGTCCATGGAAGGGGTGGTATCTTTTCTGGAATATGCCTGGTTATCACTGTCCCAGATGATAAACTCATTTGAGACCGGATCATGGGCAACAAAATTGGTGAATTTGCCGCTGGCTGCCAGGTCTGTCTCCCTGAGCAGGACCGGTTCCGGGGTATCGGTTTTGACCAGAAACGGTGCATTTGTCCATTTTTCGATAAATCCCATGTTGACCAGATTTTCCTTGATCATCACATGGATAAATCCCAGGGCAAGGGCGGCGTCTGTGCCCGGCCGCAGCTGAAGCCACAATTTTGCCCGGGAGGCGATCCAGGTGCACCGGGGATCAATGACCATCAGCCGGGTGCCCCGTTTCATCAGATCCACATACCAGTGTCCGAAAAAACCGTCCGGACAGGTGGCCGGCAGGTTCTGGCCCCAGATGGTCACTGTTTCAGGAATTTCATATTCCGGGTCATCATAGCGTTTTTCATGCCACTGGGAGGCATCCACCACGGCAAAGTCGCCCTGGGTGATGGACATCATCATCAGCCTGGGGGTGTAGCAGGAAATGCCGGACAACCCGAACATCCAGTTGGGACTGCCGTAGGCATAGGCCAGCATGGAGATCCATCCCCCGATATCCCGGCCCGTGCCCTGGTGAAAGATCATGGATTCAGGGCCATGGTCCTGCCGGATCTGTTTCATCTTTTTTTCAATCAGGTCAAAGGCTTCGTCCCAGCTGATCGGCTCGAATTTTCCCTGGCCCCGCTCCCCCACTCGCTTTAAGGGTTTGGTCAGCCGGTCCTTGTGGTACATGTACTGGGTCATGGACAGGCACCGCGAACACAGCCGCCCCTGGTTCCATGGATGATCCGGATCTCCTTCCACCTTGATCACCTTATCGTCCTTGACATGAACAAGGATACCGCAGCCGCCGTGGCAGCCGGGCCCGGGTGACCAGGTGGTGGTTTTAATAATCTTGACCCCATCGTTTTTCATCGCATTCTCCTCAAAGGATATATGATTGCCGTAAAAGACCTGGAAAATCCCCCCTTGGCAAAGGCTTTTCAGGCCAGGTTCTTCGTATTATCTCCGGGCACCGCAAAGACTGGAAATAAGACCTGCAGTATGGGCGGTCTTTGTCCCGAATTTCTCAAACCATTCCCGGCCATAGGTGCCCACCACCACGACAGCTGCTGCAACCGCATTGTGGTGGTCAAAAACAGGTGCGCTGACAGCAGAGGTCCCCGGGGTGCGCCGGCCATTGTCGACGGCATAGCCGTATTCCCGGCAGAACGCAAGTTCCCTGTGCAGCTCTTTTTCATCCAGATCCCTGGTCTCTCCGTGAAATAACAGCTGGCCGGCATCAAAAATCCTGCTTTGCTCTTTTTCATCCAGATGGGCGAAAATCGCTTTGCCGTGGGCACCGTGGGTAATGTGCAGGGACTGGTTCAGCCGTATGGTCACGGACAATTGGTCATTTCCGTCGTATTTGGCAGCAATGAAAAACTGGTCGTGGCAGATAATTCCCAGAAGCACCGTGGCATTGGTTTCTGCTGCCAGTTTTTGCAGGTGAACCCTGGAAACAGCGGCAAAATCGATTCTTTCCTTGGCTTTTTGTGCCAGGGGCAACAGCGCGGGTCCCAGGGAATAGGTCTTTGTCATCTCATCTCTGGTGACCAGGTCGTATTGCATCAGGGCATTGAGAATGGAAAACCCCTTGCTTTTATGGATGCCGATCTCTTTGCACAGAGCGGTCAGGCTTGTTCCGACGTCATTTTGTTTTCCAATGCATAACAGCAATTGTGCGGCCTGATCCACAGCCGGAGCACTGGAGCGGTAGACAGATGGTTTTTTTTCAACAGTCATTATGCACCGTCCTTTGTCTGTTAACTATTTCATATACAGAACACAATTCTGTATATGAAATCAAAGAGCCGGGTATCTGTCAAGAAAAAAATGGTGGAAAACCGCAGTGAGCATTTCAACGGGTCTGATTTTTCTTGACAGTGCGTCAAATAGGCATCATAATAAACTCAAATTATGAGTTGAAAAATCAAATCCAACGATTCAGATTGTGAGTTGAATAAAAGGCGTATTCGGTTCATTTTATGAAATATATCTGGCAGCATAAAGCCTGGCCGAATTTTACATGGCACAGTGACGTATTGTTAAAACCGTTGGGTGACGTCCGGTTCCGCCAGGGGGCCTTGATGGCGCAAGTCAGGGAACTGGGATTTGACAGCCAGCAGACCGCCCGGGCGGATGTCATGGTGGAAGACGTCCTGAAAACCTCAGCCATCGAAGGAGAGAAATTAGACCCGGATGCCGTTCGGTCTTCTGTGGGGCGCCAGCTTGGGATCAAGGCTGCCGGTCTGACATATGTACAGGATCAAAAAGCGGACGGGCTGGTACAGATACTGCTGGATGCCACCGGCAATTACAGCCGAAAATTGTCGCCTGAAAGACTTTTTGCCTGGCATGCCGCACTTTTTCCCACGGGTTATTCCGGCATGGTTCACATTGATGTGGCCCGGTGGCGGGATGATAAACATGGTCCCATGCAGGTCATTTCAGGTTCTGTCGGAAACCGGCAGGTTCATTTCGAAGCCCCGCCTGCTCATGTAATTGATGCCGAAATGGAAACATTTCTCTCCTGGGTGAATGAAAAACAGGATACAGACGGGATAATCAAAGCAGCCCTGGCTCATCTATGGTTTATTACCATACATCCATTTGATGACGGGAACGGCAGGATTGCAAGAACATTGACCGAACTGCTGCTGGCCAGGGATGAAAACAGTGCGATACGTTTTTACAGCCTCTCATCACAGATAATGGCAGAGCGTGATGATTATTATGATATCCTGCATTCTGTCCAGACCGGAAACCTGGACATAACCAAGTGGCTGAAATGGTTTCTTGAATGCACAAGCCGGGCAATTGAAAATTCCAGTTCATTGCTGGAAAGAATAATGATGAAAGCAAGATTCTGGAAAATATTTGCCCAGACACCATTCAGTGATAGACAGATAAAAGTCATCAATCGCTTGCTTGATGCAGGTCCAGATGGCTTTGAAGGCAGATTGAAGAATAAAAAATATATGGGAATCGCGCATACCAGCCGTGCAACGGCCCAAAGGGAGCTGGCTGATCTGGTCCAAAAAAAGGTCCTGGTCAGATGCCCGGGAGGAGGCAGAAGCGCCAGCTATGATCTTGATTGGGGCAGATTAAGAAAATAATTTTTATTAACGTTCGGAAAAAGGCGGCTGCCGGTTGGAAGATCTCCCGGATTCAACGGGAAGGCAGGCCGTGTGTGAATTGCACGCTTGCCTGTGGTGCCGTGTTGACTGTCAGGGTAAAAATATCGGGCCGGCCATAATGACCGGTAACATCAAAGTCCAGTCTGGCCCGGGTGAGGGCATCCCGGTCCAGGTCTGCGTAAAGGATGTCTTCCCGGTCGAACAGAGGGCCTGCCAGGACATCGCCCATGGGGGAGATGATGACAGAACCGCCCCGGCACATGATATCGGGCTGGGTTTTCAGTTCTTCGCTGCCAGGCAGGTCACTGGGATAGTCTGCCTTCTCCACGTACTGGTTGCAGCCCAGGACATAGCAGCGGCCCTCCAGGGCGATGTGGCGCATCGTTGCCTGCCAGCTGTCCCGGGAGTCTGCCGTGGGGGCCAGATAAAATTCCACGCCCTGGCCGTACATGGCCATGCGGGCCAGGGGCATGTAGTTTTCCCAGCAGATAAGTCCGCCGATGCGGCCGATGTCTGTCTGGAAAACGGGCAGGGTGGACCCGTCCCCTTCTCCCCAGATCAGCCGCTCCGAACCCGTGGGTTTGAGTTTTCGGTGTTTGCCCAGCAGGGTGCCGTCCGGGCCGAAATAGAGGCAGGTACAATACAAAGTGCCGGGTGCGGGTGCCCCGCCCTGCTCGATCACACCAATGCATACATAAGCCTGTGCTGCTCTGGCTGCTTTGGCCAGAACCGTCACCTGGGGGCCGGGGACAGCCAGGCTGTTGTCAAAATACAGTTGCCACAGGTCCCGTCCCTTTTCGTCCCGGCTGCCCACCCGCATGCCGAATCCCAGACCCCTGGGGTAGGCCGGGATAAATGCCTCAGGCAGGAGAATGATGTCTGCCTCCCTGGCCTGATAAATGAGATCACAGGCCTTTTCCACGGTTTTGTCACAATCGAACAGCACAGGACATGCCTGGATTACAGCAGCTTTGACAGGTTTCATGCAGCTCCTCCTGGTAAGGGTGAATATTACTTTTAGGTTATCCGCCGGATAATTACAAGACAATGGGTAAGGAAACAGCTATTTTTTTGTCATATGCCATGATATGCGGTCGGCGCGGATCTGTCTGTTTTCCGATAATGTCTCTTGACAATCTGTCGGCAGGACGTTATTTTATTTTAAGCCTTAATTTAAAATAAAAAACCGGTTAATTCAACAATTAAAATAAAAATATGAACAGAGATCTGCAAGGCCGATATATCCAGATATCGACAGTTGGAGAAAAGGCCCAGGCATTCGTTCCAGCCCCATTGCCGCCGGCACCTCCCATTGAATGGTCATCCGGACTCAGGGAAAAATTTGACCGGGCTCTGCTGGCCCTTGGACGCCTGGACAGTGTCTCGGTACTGCTTCCAGATACATCGCTTTTCCTTTATATGTATGTGCGCAAAGAAGCGGTGCTCTCGTCAATGATAGAGGGCACGCAATCATCGCTGTCAGACCTTTTGATGTTTGAATTCGCACATCAACCCGGGGTTCCCCTGGATGATGTGCAGGAGGTAAGCGACTATGCAGCCGCTCTTAATCATGGTCTCAGGCGGCTTGGAGAGGATTTTCCGCTTTCGATCAGGCTGCTCAAAGAGATGCATAAAGTATTGCTGTCAAAAGGTCGTGGCAAAGAAAGCGGCCCTGGTGAGTTTCGAAGAAGTCAAAACTGGATTGGTGGAAGCCGCCCCGGTAATGCCGCTTTTGTACCACCACCTCCTGAATATCTTCAAGAATGTATGGGGAAACTGGAACTGTTTCTCCATGATCAGCCGGAAAAAACGCCGGTGCTGATCAAGGCTGCACTGGCGCATGTCCAGTTTGAAACCATCCATCCGTTCCTTGATGGTAACGGCCGTCTCGGCCGCCTGATAATAACCCTGCTGTTGTGCTCTGAAAAAGTCCTTAAGGAACCGATGCTGTACCTCAGCCTCTATTTCAAAACGTACAGACAACGGTATTATGAACTTCTGAACCAGGTACGGCTGACCGGTGACTGGGAGGCCTGGCTTGATTTTTTTGCCGATGCCGTTATTCATACTGCAGCACAGGCTGTTGAGGCTGCTCGGCAACTGATGAAACTGTCTGCTGAAGATGGGCAGCGCATTAACGGACTGAAACGTATATCCGGTTCAGCCCATCTCGTTCACAAGGCAATGCTCGAGCGCCCAATGGCTTCACCCAATTGGGTCCAGGAGAAAACACAGCTTTCACCGGCTACAGTTAATGCCTGCCTGCGTGAACTTGAACAGCTTGGTATAGTGAAAGAAATAACCGGCCAGAAGCGTAACCGCCTTTATTCATATGCAGAGTATATCCGGATAATGAGCGAAGGGACCGAGTTACCCCGTTAAGCGAATATGGATCTGAGGTACCAGGGCACTTGCCACTATAACCCGCTGGTCAATGAGGTTGACGGAGCCTTTGCTCATTTTTATTTCCTTTAAACAGGTGAAAATTCCTTCTGAGCTATTCTTTGAAACAGATGGATGCATCTTTGGGCAGAGCCAGTCCGGCGCTCACCTCCAGGGCCTTGAGAATGCCGGATATGACAGGGCAGGAAATATGGGGGATGGTTTTTAATGCAGTTTCCATTATAGTGGAATGCACCGCCCCGGTCTGTTTGTTTTTAAACAGCTCCGCCATCAGGTCCATCTCTTTGTCCCCGAGAAAGTCATTTACCTTCTGCCAGTTGGGGCACTGGCTTTCCAGTCTGAAGACAGCCTTGTATCCGGTTGTCTTTTTTGCATATACATGTGTAACAAAGCCGCAGATGCCGGCATTTATTTCAACGGTTGTCATTGGATATGTCCTCTATGTGTCCTTTTCATAGTGAATGTTATTATTAGGGTATCTGTCAGATAATTACAAGACAATGGACATGAAGCCGCCATTTTTTTGTCATATGCCACGATATGAAAATGGCCCGGATCTGTTTGTTTTCCGGGATTGTATCCATTTATCTGTCTGGGATGCTGCGCAGCAAATACCGGTTGATTTGCGCACTATTAATATCCGGGAGGCGTTGAAGACAGCATCTCAGTTTAGCATATATGCATATGATGCATATTTTTTAACATGTGCTGCTTCTTTAAACAGTCCTTTAATGACCCTTGACCGTGGTATGATCGAAGTAGCTCAGCGTCTGGGTATTCATGTAATGGAGGTTACCTGATGAAAGTCTATACATATTCAGAGGCCCCGAACCCGGGGACAATGATGTGGCCGCCAAGTGTCTGAAAATGATCTGCCCAGCGGCATTCACAGGTCTTTTCCCGCCTGGGCCCTGGCCCATCCGCAGATCTTTTTAAACCCGGAAAACCGCCATTTACGGGGAAAATCCCGGCACTGTTCCGGCTTGACCGGCTGAATCCGGCAGCCGTGTTCAGTCAGAAACACACAGGCCCCGCCATCCTGTTCCATCAAAGAAAGGCTGGTGCGGTCATCGGTGAGCAGGGTAAAGGAGTTGATGAACCTGCGGACATCCATCTGTAAAAAGTTTGCGATGGCATCGGGTTCTGCCTTTTTCAGGCGGACATACCCCGGCTGCCTGCAGCAGGCATGGCACTGGATGCATGAAAATTGTTTCAGATCTATTTTTAATTGGCGCTGATGGCGCATTGAATAACCTGGACAGCCTTGTCAACGGACAGAAAACCGGTGTTGAGGATGAGATCGTAGTTGGCAGGATCAGTGGCATCGCTGTTGAAGTAACGTCTGACAAAGGCGGTTCGGTTGGCATCCGTGCTGTGCATCAGTTTTTCCGCATCATCATAGGAAAGGTCCCGGGTTTTCTGAAGATGCTTCCGCCGCATACCGGCCGGGGCCACGATCCTTACCTTGAGCGCGTCAATTTTCCCTAAGGCGCAGTTGGCTCCCCTGCCTAGAATGACGGCGTTCCCGTGTTTGCCGATGGTGTTCAGTATTCTGAGCAGCAGTTTTGCGTATTCGTCCGGCCAGAGATGGTGTTCGTTGACCATGGCGGATACAATGTCTTCCACAATGTTCATGCCCCGCTCGTCAAGGGTTTCCAGCAAAGCCCTGCTGTTTTTGGATGTCTCGATCATGCTTTCCAGGATTTCGTGGTGAAACAGGTCAAATCCGGTATTTTGGGCCAGTTTTTCCGCCACTTCCCGGCCGCGGCTTCCGGCTTCTCTGGAAATGGTGACAACGTTGACATGTTCGACCACGGGATCGGTTTTTATCTTGCCCAGTTCCCATCTATTGATCTGTTCTTCGATTATTTTGTGCATGGGCCGTTTCATGATATCCTCCTTAATATTTTGGAATTAAAAGGATAAAACCCTGCTAACCATATGTATAGAATAATCCAAATGCAATAATTCGTCAAACGATTCGATCCTGGGGCATAAAATATATTTCAACGGCTGCCCATTGATATGCCGAACCCCAAAACCCCTGGAGCAGGCCGGGATAAATGGTTCAGGCATCAGATGGGGACGGCATCCCCCAGTTTGACCCACCCCACCTTGTCCGGGGTGAACATGATCTTCAGGTATCCCCGGTTTTTATCCTCTACCCGCACCCTGGTGCCGGCATGCAGGTCGAACAGCCGGGTGGCGGATGCGGACGTGCCCGAAGTGACAGCCACGGTCTCTTTGACAATGACCGCATGGGATACAGTGGTTTCCCTGTAATACTGGAGGGAGGCCGCCACCGTCAAAAGCACGGCCAGCCCGGCAAAAAAGTTTTGCACGCCGGTTAAAAGAGATCCAGACCGGCGGAACATCCGGATGCCGGCAACCAGGGCAAAGAGGCAGGAACAGGCAATGGCGGCCAGCTGCAGCCTTTGCAGGGGGACCAGTCCCTGCCAGAAAAAAAACACATCTTCCAGGGAAACCCGGTTTTCCTGTTTGTCCTTTACCAGGGTGCGGGCATATTCCAGGTTGAATTGCAGATCCGGGTCCCGGGGGATAAGGCGTTTGGCCCGTTCATACCAGAGGATGGCCCGTCCGGTGTCCCCGGCCTTGAACCAGGCATTGCCGATGTTGTAAAAAAGGTGTCCGTTTCTGATACCGGACTCGGCAATGGCTTCAAAACTTCTGGCAGCTGCTGCAAAATCGTCTGCCTGGTATTTGTTGACCGCATCGATGAACAAGGCGGTTTTATCTTCAGCCCGGCCGGATTCAGGCAGGGACCATGCCAGGCAGACCGCCAGGACCACCATCACAAGTGCCTTCACCAGTTTTTTGACCCGGTCCGGCAGATCCTGTTTCGGACCGGCACTGCTGCCGCTGAACCGGGCCGCATCCATTTCCGCCATCAGTTTCACCACCTCATCGATGACTGCCGGGTCTGTGCCGGCCCGGGTGAGAATGGACACGGTTTCCTCCCGGGTAAGGCTTTCCCCTGTCCGGTCTGCTTTGGCCATCACCGCAGCGGTAAGGGCTGTATGGCAATGGGATAAAACAGCCGGATCTGACACAAAGGCTTTAGATGCTGCATCCAGATGTTTCCCGGCTTTTTCCGCCATCTGCACGGAAACCGGTTTTTCCTTTTTCCGGCGCCTGACAGCCACAAAGGTGCACCCTAGAAGCCCGACAGGCAGGAGCACCAGACAGACAAACAAGGCAAACCCCATGCGGGGGTTGTGGGTGAGCACTGCCATATCCTGGTGAATGTCCAGGATATCCTTGTCCACAATCTGCACCTCCTGCCTGTTTTCGCCGGGATCTTGTGCCGGGGTGGCGGACACCACTGTCTCAGACCGGGCTGACGGGGTGGCCGTGATCTGCAAAGAAGGGGTGGTCCGGGTGATATAGGCCTTTTTTTTGACATCAAAATAGGTGAAAGATATTCCGGAAATTTCAGCAATACCTGGCTTTATCGGCACCAGGGCCCGCTTGAAAATCTTTTTGCCGGTATATCCCCGGGGGCCGATTGTGATCTCTTCGACGGGCGTGTCTTCATACACCTTGAACCGGTCCGGGGGAAGGGACAGTTTTGGCATGGCCGCATCCATGATATTGCCGGTGCCGCTGATGACAAGGGTGAGGGTGGCGGATTCCCCCACGGGCAGCTGGGTTTTGCCCAGGCCGGCTGCCAGATCAAATTCTCCCACCAGCCCGGAAAAGGATTCTTTTCCGCTGTAGGGGGGCAGCGGTGCCACATCCAC
>JAIPDY010000110.1 GCA_021737445.1 Desulfotignum sp. | reverse complement strand
GTCATCTTCCAGAAACCGGGCCGGTTTGTTTTTTGCCCCGGGCCGGGTTATGGACAGCCGGACCTGGTTGAGAGCCTCCGACAGGATCAGGGTCAGTTCCAATACATAATATTTGCCTTCGGAAGTGGGCACATGGAACCGCCACCGGCCGGCATTGCCATAGGAAAAAGAAAACTGCTGGAGACAGTCTTTGGCCAGTTCCCTGGAATATCCCTGGAAAATGGCCCAGATCCGGCACCGGGCCAGAACCATCCTCCTGTCTTCGGGCATGTGGGGATTCAGGTTTGCCCCTAAAAGGCCGTCATACCGGCTGTGAAGGTGTCCCCAGTCTCCGGGGGCCCGCATCATGCCGCCGGTGCGGGTGGCTGCCAGCAAAGTCAACCCGGGATCTGCCGCAATTTTCCGCCGGGTAAAGGTGGTGCGCAGATAAAGGGTGTCAAACCGGGCCAGGTACAGAAGAGACGCCGTCTCCACCTGGATTTTTCCAGGGAAAAAAAGCCGCAGGTTCAGACGGCAGGGTTTATGATTTTTTTTGAATGTTTTGGGCATAAACAGGGCGAAAAAACCGCCTTGCAAAAGTGGCAGCCCTTCTTCATACCCCAGGGAATGCCTGTCTGTATCCAGGGAATCCAGAATTTCCGCCCGGAATCCCACCGGGCTTTTCACCAGCAGAAAAAATCCCGGCGGTACCATGACCTGGCGCTTTAAATCCCGGGTCACATCAAAGGTGATCACCCTGCTTTCCAACGAATTTGGGTTCAAGGAGCGTATAAACCCCATGGGATCTTCGGCCAGGTGCAGGGCAGCCTCTGCCGGATCCAGGCTGCTCACATCCTTGTATCCGTCCAGAGCGGTTGTCACCGCCAGGACCCGGGCTTTGAATTTCTGGTTCAGCACCTGCCGGGGGATGGGTGCCGGCACGGTTTCATTCCGGTCCGACTCCGCCTTAAGGGTTTCCATATCTGCAGGATCAGGAGACAGGGCCATCACCTCGCCGGGCGCCAGAGTGACATGTGCCAGGTTGTCATCAAATGCCGGGGTGATGCTGGTACCGGACAGCAGATCGGTCCATTTTTCATCATTGACAGCAGTATCTGACCGGTTCCAGATCACCTGCGCAGACTGGCTGCAATCCAGGTTCACCAGCACCAGCAGCGATTTGCCGGTTTCCGGGTGATGCCGCAAAAGGGCCAGGGCCTGTGCCTCATTTTTCTGGATCAGTGTCAACCGGGTATTTTTAAAAAATACCGGATGGGTTTTTAAAATCCGGTTGAGCCAAAAGATTTGGTCCACCTGGTTTTCTCTGGCTCCCCAGTTCAGGCCGGGGCATTCATGGACATTGATCTTTTCTTTTGCAAACCACTCCACCCCGTTGGCAAACCCGAACCCGCCGCAAATGGAAAACAAAGCGCACAGGGCGGTGCGCATTTTGGCATAGGTGGTGGATTCAGCAGCCAGGCGCGGGTTGTCATGGGTTTCAGCATAGTGGATCATATGGCCGCAGGTGTCAGATATCCGGCCGGCAAAGGGCAGATAATCTGAGATCTCCTCTCTGGTATAGTGCTGAAAAAGCTCGGAATAGGCCCAGTTGAAATCGGCCCGGCCCAGTATTTCCCGGGTGGTTTTCAAAGGACCGCCAAGCCCTTCCAGGAGAAACAGTGTGTCCGGATATTCCTTCCTGACCTTTGCCACCATGTATTCCCAGGCATCAACAGGCACCATGTACCCGGCATCGCACCGGAATCCGTCCACCCCCCGGTGGCACCACAGCAAAAAGACATTTGCCATGTATTCCCACAGGCCGGTATGGGTATAATCCAGCTTGGTCAGATCGGCCCACACCACTCCCCAGGCCCCCGGGGCTGCGATATTGCCGTCCTCTCCCCTGATCAGCCATTCCGGGTGGGTTTCATGAATGGCTGCGGCCCACCCCGTGTGGTTGATGGCAATGTCTAAAATCAGGTACCCGTTATGGCAGTGCACGGCATCCACCAGTTCCATGAACTGTTCCAGAGGGGTGGCCGCCGGATCGAACCGGGCCAGGGCCGGATCCACATCCGTGAAATTCAATGCGGCATAGGGGCTGCCGAACCGGCCCATGCGGGCATAGGTGGTGGGGGTGGGATGAATGGGCAACAGATGCAGTGCCCGGCACCCCAAAGTGGAAAAAATAAATCCCACCTGGTCCCGGAGATCTCTGAATTTCCCGGACTCCGGGATCACGGTGAACCCTTTTGCATCCAGGGTTTCCATCAACGGCACAAGGGACCGGTCCTGGCCGCACCCGGAAGCAGTCCTGGCCGGGCCGAACTGGCGTACAAACGCGTTGTAAATGATATTGGCGCAGCAGGTACCGGCAGGCTCCACGTTCAGAATGCAGTTGTCTCCTTCCGGCCAGACGGGAACGGTTTTGTTTTTTGGCATGAAAAAACACTTGGCCTGGAAATACCCGGTCTGGTGCAGCGGCAGCAGAATGGAAAAGGTCACTGCATTTTCCCGGATCATCTGGATATCATACCAGGCCTCATCCAGCTTGATCTCGTTTTTCTCCACCCGGTCGATGATTTCCTGCCGGGCTGTCCCTGCGGTCCCCAGATTGGTCCGGACCCAGGCATTTCCCTGGGTTTCTGAGTCCAGGGTCAGGGTGAACCGCAGGCAATCCCCGCAGAACAGCACCCGGGATGTGCCGGGTGACGGTGTCTGAACAGCGCTGAGCATAGATCTCCTTGGGGCCAGAGGTTAGTTTTTTGTACAACAGAACTGTCTGCCCGGTCCGGTAAAACAGGCAGACAATGTGCAATTATATCACAACACCACCAGGATGACAGAAACAATTTTATTTTTCATTTATGATTTTTCTGGCAATAGGCAGGCACGGGTAGGACCCGCTGAGACAGACCCGGCCGGCCGGACGATGGCAGGCGATGGTAAAGTGAAAATCGATGAGTCTGGAATAAAAGCTTTCAAACACCTTTTCTTGAGTCTCAAGAGATATCCGGCAATGGTCTGCCAGACCGAATAAACCGGCACTGTGGTGCACCATCAAAAAAAAACAGGCAGCTGAGAGATATCTGGGCTCACATTCCATAAACAGCCGGGGGTAAAACTTGGATATGTAAATCCCTTTGGAAAACCGGTCATGGGAAAGAATCAGGTTCAGGGAAACAAGATTGCGGGTTTTCACATTCCACAAAAAATATTCCATGCAGGTGTCCTGCCTGGCAAAGGTCAGAAAATACCGTGCCAGCAGCCGTTTCACCTGTATCTCCATGAAAGAGGCCAAAACAGGAACCGGCATGGGACAAGGTATCATCACATCCCTCTTTTTTCACTGTTTTTTTCAGTCTTTAACCTGCCGAACACAGTGCCGCCCCCTGTCCAGACGGAAGGCGCATCCGCCAAATCCAGGCAGCGGTCCATGGCAGACACCAGTTCAAACCGCCCGGTTTCCAGATGCATGGTTTCGCACACCGCCTGGACCACGTCCCGGGCCAGGGTATACACATAATTGGGCCCGGACAGGCAGGGAATTTCCGCATTTTGATTGCCCGAGATAAAAGCGGTTTCACAGTCCTGCCGGCTCAGTGAATTCCAGGTCCTGCAGATAAAGGGCCGCTGGTCATAAATGGAGCAGGCATGGTGATCCAGAAAAATACAGGGGGTCCGGTCCTTGACCGCCACCCGCCGGGCAAAAGAACTGCCCCGGGTATATGTGAGATTGGAGCGGATGCGGGTTTTCAAACCCTGCACCGCCTCCGGGCTGAAATGTTTGTGCACATGGCAACAGATCAAAACCGCTTCCAGGGGTATCACATGGATGCGGGAGTGGCAGCAGAAACTGCACCCGCTGCCACAGTCAGGCACCTGCGATTCACAGGTCAGGGCCGCAGATGCCAGAATCTGATCGGCTGCCGCAGTCACCTCCCGGATCATGGAAACCAGGGCCAGAGGAGAATCAACCACTTTTTTTTGAACCGCATCCGCGATCTGAAAAAGATAGACGGACAAAGCATCCGGGCCGGCCTGGGTCTGATCGTGCATCCTGTCTCCTTGATGTGTAAGACAGGCAGCGATCTGCTTAAATCGGCCAGAGGGATGACTGGAGCTTACAGGTTATTAATGCTGTCCACCTTACCCTTTTAAAGATCTTTGGTCAAGGAAACAGATGGTGGATGCAGGGCTTACACAAGTGACCATTGTGAGGTTCCTGTGGGTTACTGACCTGTACCGGGCAATTTCGACATGTCAAAAGACCCCCACCAGGGGCGGCATCCTGTCGATCTGCCTGAATCACCCCGTAAAAAAATCAGAATCTAATGGTGGCTGATATATATCCATCCCATACTTTATCTGCCACAGGGAAAAGGGCATTCAAGGCATTCAGCTCTGATATTTTTTCAGGCGCTCCTAAGGGATTGCCACTGCCGGTGTATTTGTAATCATAGTATCTGGATCCCACTTTGACAAAAAAGTTTTGGCCAAAAATCGGCTGAATATAGTATCCCTCATAGACACTGCCTCTTGTGGCCAGCTTGCTTCCCACAAGGGAATCTTCTGCCCCGGTAAAATTGAACCAGTATTCGGATCCCCAGTTGTATTCAAGACCCAGCCGCCCGTCAAAGGGCATGGGAAATACAACCCCTGCATAAAGGCTGTATCCGTCATGGCTTTCAAGGTTGCCATTGGAACTGAGCAGCCCCTGGCCCATTATTTCATAAAATGGGTTGGCAGACACCCTTGACGGCGAGGTATGGCTCCAGGACAGGGCCAGAAACAGATCAATATCTTTTTCAAAGGTTTCATACAGATTCTTTCTTAACAGCAGGGATGCGGCATCCCAGTCTCCGATGTCCGAGGTGGGCTGCATCCGGCTGATATAACCACCAGAGTTTTGTTCAAATGAATACAGGCCGGTTGATGGATCTTTGGCAGCAGTGAACGGCATCACCGTCAGGCCTGTGAACCCGTCGGTGATATCCCATGCATGGGCATAATTTAACACGGCACTGGTGCTGTCATCATCAAACAGGGTGGCTATAAAGCCAAACATGTGCACATCGTCAACATCTGCCTGGCTTTCCTGCAGGGAATAGGAATTGCCCCAGTCTCCTTCGAATCCCACCCCGTAGCAGAACTTCAATGCTGCCCCGTATATGCCTGTGGCCTCTTCAAGACCAAAATTAAGGGAGGCACCGTCAAACTGCCAGTTGATGATGGTACCCAGTGGTGAACCAGCTTCAAGGCTGTAGTTGGCATATTCCAGGGGCGGTCCATACGTGGAGGGCCGCCGCCCTAAAGAGAAACTGACCGGTATGTTTTTCAGATAGTTACTGTAGACAAAGTAAGCGCGTTCCAGGCGGATGGTGTCGCCATGGGGCAGGGATGATGTGTTGCCGTCCATGGTGACATCCCCGAGATTTCCCTGATTGAATTTAACCCCTGATGAGTCTCCATAAACTTTGTATGCAGCCAGCCTGCCCGAAAAATCCAAATGATTGTTCACTTTGGCATGCATGTTCAGATAAAATTTATTGGTCAGGATAACATCATTGTCTGCATCAAATTCATCAGTCGGGGGAATCATGCCTGCCATGGACATATTCTGGATGCGCTGCTGAATCTGATTCAATGTGGCGTTGTTGAATCCGCCTGACGTATACGGGGTAAAAAAAGCTGTTTGCAAGGGCTGCAGGGGCTGCCTGCATGTCGTCATAATGCAGGGTATCGGCCCGGGAACGCAGCTCAATGCCAAGAGAGATCCTGTCGGTGGCAGTATGAAGTTCCGCTTTGTCCAGTCGGTCACTGATGTATTCAACCTCTTCGGTTTCTTCAATTTTCTCTTTTTCAAGTTCACCTATTTTTTCCTCCAGCTTTTTCATGTTCTCATTCATGATCTCCAGCTGTTCTTTCAGCATCTGTACATCATCAGATGCAAAGACACCGGGGACTGAAAACACCGTCATGAAGAAAAATACAAATAAAACCGCCAATCCTTTTTTCATCACCTGTCTCCTTTTCAAAGTTTTATTTGCATTTGGCCGGTGTGGGGGAATCTGCCGCATGTTTGTACAAATAGGCATATATATCTGCTATATCTTTATCAGACAATTGTTCCCACTCCTGGCTGCACTTGAATTTTTCAAAATCCTGTTTTTCAAACACGCGTTTCCACTGGGCCATTGTTTTGCTGCTGGGACTTAAATGCGGTATTGGCGAATCTACTTCACCTCTCTGGGCACATGATTTATACACCTTTTTATAGGTATACTTGCCTTTTCTGTCGTTTCCATCGGGCTCAGCAGCGACACCGGTACCGGTTGTCATGACAATGAAAAACATTGTCAGCACACAAAAAATCATTTTACGCATCATGGTCTTCTCCTTTTTTTCCTTTTTTCGTTTAACACATACCCCTGAATGGGATTCTGCAATCATCATGCCATTTTTTTTACCCTTGCCTGCTGGATTGTCAGGCATAACCGGCAGGGGTATGTTTTTTTATAAGAAACCGGCAGGAAGACCGATTGCGCAGCATCAGGCAGATCAGATGCTGTACAATTCATAACCGGCATTGGGGAGATGTTGCCGGTATCTGTTAACTGTTAACTTAACAGATAACATTAACAGGTTAGCGGTATTTGATGCTCTGTGTTCTGATATTCAGTATAGTTAGTGGGAGATTTCCTGCAGATAATCAAAATTTTCAGATGGATACAATTCACTATAGGAGTCGACATTTGCCTGAATGGTATATACTGTTTGATATAAACTTAAGCTGCGGGAGGGCAGATATGAAAAGTGCTAAATTATTCAACAATGGACGCAGCCAGGCTGTTCGCTTACCAAAAGCCTATCGGTTTGAGGGCAATGAGGTATATATTAAAAGAGTCGCTGGTGGCGTACTTTTAATTTCTAAAGATCAATCTTTATGGGATCTCTGGGGAAAAAATTTACTGAAGTATGACACACCGTTCATGATGGAAAGAAACCAGCCGGCCCGGCAGCAGGAGCGGGAAAATCTTGATTAAATATTTACTGGATACAAATATCTGTATCTACATAATGAATCAGAGACCCATTGAAATTATCCACAAATTCAAGCAATTTAATGTTGGTGACATTGGTGTTTCAACCATAAGGGTTTCAGAATTGCATTACAGGGCAGTAAAAAGCAAAAAAGAAAAGTCATCGGCCCTTTTTATGGATGTTTTATAACCCGGACAATCTCTTGGGCCAGCACCTGGGAAGCGTCAATGGTGTCAAGGGGCAGATCCCCGCCCAGGGCGCTCAGTTCCGTGCACGCCACAATGGCCACCCGCACCTCCCGGTCCTTTAAATGCGTGCAGATCCGGGCATACTGCAGGTGAAGATCCGAAGAAATGCGGCCGGCCTTCACCTGCCGGATGATACTAAAAAGAAGGTCCTGGTGTTCGGGATCCGGCCAGGCTTCCGCCATTCCCAGCGCTTCAAAGCCTCTGGTGTAAAGCTTTGTCATGGCCACGGCAGGAGAGGCCAGCATCCCGATCTTTTTCTCTTTGCCAAACTTTGTTTTCACCTGCTCCACCACCCGGTCGATCATGTTGATCACCGGGATCTTTACCGCCTGCTGCACGGCATCATAATAATAGTGGGCCGTGTTGCAGGGGATCACCAGAAAATCCGCCCCCCAGGTCTCCAGGCGCCTGGCCATGTCTGCCATGACCGGCCCGGGGTCTTGGCCGTCCCCTTCAATAATGGCCTTGATCCGGGAAGGTACCTTGGGGTTGTTGTCCACAATGCACCGGATATGATCTTTGTCATCTGTGGCCGGGGTCAGACGGATGATGCGCTGCATCAGGTCCACCGTGGCCTCAGGTCCCATTCCTCCGATGATGCCAACAATTTTTTCTCGGGTCTGGTTCATCTTTTTACATACTCTTTTGTCAGGTATTGGCAGTCGCTCCGGCAATAGAGGCAGACTGCTGCTTTTCACGCATTTGTGCGACAGCTATTTTCTGAACGTGCCCATGTAGGCAAACAGGGCCGGAGATCCGCCCGTATGGAGGAACAATACATTGGCACCCTGGGCAAAATGATCCTTTTGAATCAGATCGATGAGTCCGGCAGCAGCCTTGCCTGAATACACCGGGTCCAAAAGGATGGCCTCGGTCTGTGCAAACAGTTTCACCGCTTCCACCATGGCATCCGTGGGAATGGAATATCCAGGGCCCACATACTGGTCAAAACACACCACGGCATCACGGGGGATCTCTTTTGTGATGCCAAGCTTGGCAGCGGTTTCCAGCGCCAGGTCATACACAATCTTTTCCTGGGCCTGTTTTTGTCTGGACACATTCATCCCGGTCACGGGGATGAATGTGTCCATGCCGGTCATTCCCACTACCATGCCGGCATGGGTACCGGCAGAGCCGGAAGGCAGCACCAGGTGATCAATTTTCAGGGACATGTCATTGAGCTGCACCATGGTTTCCATGGCACAGGAGGCATAGCCCAATGCACCAATAGCATTGGATGCCCCTACCGGAATCATATAGGGGTTTTTCCCCTCACCGGACAGTTCAGCCGCTTTTTTCTCCATGGCCGCCATCATGTCTGTGCCGCCGGGTACCACCTCAATGCTTTTTACGCCCATCAGCTGGTACAAAAAATTGTTGCCGCTGGCATCCGGGTTGTAAGCGCCTTTGACCCTTTCCTCCAGAATCAGATGACAGTCAAGACCTTCCTTGACCGCCCATGACAGGGTCAGCCGGCAGTGATTGGACTGAATAGCCCCGCAGGTAACTATGGTGTCCGCCCCTTTTTCCATGGCATCGGCCATACAGAATTCCAGCTTTCTCGTCTTGTTGCCGCCCCCTGCCCCGGGCAGCAAATCATCACGCTTGATAAACAAATTGACATTCCCACCCAGGGCCAGGCTCAACCCGGGCATCGGTTCGATGGGGGTGGAGGACTGAATGTATTTTCGTCTGGGAAATTGTGTAAAATTCATTGGGTTTCCTCATTATAAGGTTAACAACATTCTCATATCGTACATCCGCAACACGATTGTATCAGTATTGGACAAATTCAGCAGATTGTCAAAATATTTCCGGCTGAACTGATCACCATTGCGTGCATCTAAACACAGGATCATTAATTTCCCTGCGTATCAGCAGCAGGCTCTTGTTCAAGGAATTTCTGTCATTTTTCAATCCACAGATCAGGAATGGCCTCTTCAGCCTGGACATATAAATAGACCTGTGATCTAATAAAAAATTATAGATTACTACTGTATAACAACATTCAGGAGGATACGATGAAAAAATCTGGTTTTTTTGTACTGCTGGTAATGGCAATGACGCTTTCAACCCAGGTTTGCCGGGCAGGCACGATGGTTGATTTTCTGGCCGGAACCGACTGCTTCCAGGGATTGACACAAACCGAGCTTCGTGCCGTGGCAGCCCTGGGCACTGTGGTACCCCACAAGGCAGGAGACCAGTTCATCACTTACGGGGTTCCCATCAACCGGCTTTTCGTGATGAAAACAGGCAAGGCTGACGTCATTCTCAAGACAGGCGCCGTGGTAGCCGTGGCCGGTCCCGGAACCACCCTGGGTGAGATGGAATTTGTTGACGGTCAACCAGCTTCCGCGAACGTCGTCGCATCCATAGATGCGGAGACAATTGAATTTGATCCTGCATCCCTGCGTGATCTGCTGAAAAACCAACCGTCCATCGGTCACCGGGTGATGGGCAACATGGCCCGGAAAATCAGCGGTCAGCTCAGAGGACAGCAATAAATTTCGGATGCAAAAATAAAAATATTGCCTTCTAACCCCATCATTGCGCTCCCACCAACCCGGACAACCACATGGTCAGGGGCGGGTAGAAACAGATCAGGGCAAGGTCGATCACCAGAACAATCAGAAACGGCACCACCCGCCGGCTCACGGTGCTGATCCGGTCCCCGGAAATGGAGGCGGACACGATCAGGCAGATCCCCATGGGCGGGGTGAGCATGCCGATGGCCAGGTTGGCCACCACGATCACC
>JAIPDY010000109.1 GCA_021737445.1 Desulfotignum sp. | reverse complement strand
GCCACGGGACTGCCATCCTTGATCAGGACGGGATTCATGTCCAGCTCGGCAATTTGAGGGAAATCGATCAAAAGCTGGGAGAGCCGAATAATCATTTCTTCGAGCTTCTCCATATCCGCGGCAGGCCGGTTTCGATATCCCTATATAAAGCGGTTCAGGTGCTTTTCCATATCCGGCAAGGGTATCTGCCGCCATGACACCGGGTCCGCCGCCATTGGTGAGAATCGCGAGTCTGGGGCCCCGGGGACGCGGTTGCTTGGCCATCAGCTCTGCACAGTCAAAGAGTTCTTCAATGGAGTCCACCCGCACGATACCGGCCCGTTTAAAGGCGGCATCATACACGGCATCTTCTCCTGCCATGGCGCCGGTGTGAGACGCCGCCGCTTTTTCACCGGCAGGGCTCCTGCCGGATTTCAGCACGATAATGGGCTTCACCCGTGATACGGAACGGGCCGCGCTCATGAATTTGCGGACATGGGCCAGGTTTCCGGCCAGGGGCATGGCCGATGGTTCCCCTTTTTTCACTGGCCCCCACCACTGCGATTCGGCAGGGGTTGAACATGTTTTTTAAATGATATTGTCCCATATTTGTCCTTATTTTTTACCGGCCGATATCCTCAAAGGCGTCGAGCACCATTCCCGTTCCTGTCGAAATCAGCAGGATATCCCGGGCCACGCGCACGAAGCGGTGCCTCGGTGGTGGCGGTCCCAATTGCTCAAGGATGCTTGACGGAAGATCATGGAAGATCACTTCTCTGGGAAGCGGTTGGCCTTTTTTCCACATTTTTGCCTGACCGGGGGGTAGACAGCCGTTGTCCTTTTTGAGTAAACCCGGCGGGCAGTGCCCCTTTCGAAATCGATCGGAATAGTACTGGTGGATGAACTTCTTATTATTTTCGTTGAAGTGCCCGCTTTTCCGGTCTCCATTTCCGGTTGTCCCGTCATAGGACCCATGCGAAGACGTTTTGCCGTAGCCGTGATTTTCACGCTTTTGTTCGTCTCTGTATTTCTCTTGCTTTTTACCACCTGCCCAGTCCGGCTTGCCGGCAAATGCCGGGCCCGTCGACCAGATCCCGGCAAAAACAAGCGCCAGTATAAAACTTATCTGAAACATAAACCGCTGCATAACATTGCTCCTGTTTAAAAGGTTATAAAACAAATTCTTCATTGATCAGAAATACTTAAAAGCAAGCTTCATGCCACGATCAGCCTCAGTTTTTCGATGCGGCTGCCATACCGGGACAGATAATTGCCGCTGACTGCTATTGATTTGATATCGCCATCTTGTTTAAGTTTCGTTGTCAACTGCGCTTCTTTTGTATATATACCTCTCGCAGATTTTCCGGTAATGATAGCCGTAGATGGAGAGGGTGATGGCCATGGGCATAAGTTTTGGTTTTCGGATCAGGGTCCAGAGGATCAGAGACCAGTAATGGAACCGCTCTTTTCCGAAAACCCCGAGCCGCAAACCTGCCCTGAAAAAGCAAAGAAACCGTTGAAGATCGATCGGCGCAATGATTTCAGGCGGTTTGAGTTCCAGCAACAAGGTCCTGATCCGGCGGTAATAGTGTTTCGGCTGATAGATCTGTTTCATGATGGATTGATATCCGATAAACAGATTGTCCATGCCCATCTTGGGGATGATATTGGTGGTGCCGTTCACATTGTCCCCGGTAAAAGATTGCGCCACCCGGCTTTCCTGTTGCAGCCGGTCAAACAGCCGGGTTCCCGGAATGGCCTGGAGCATGCCCACCATGGCCGTGACAATGCCGCTTTTCTGGATAAAATCGATCTGGCGCTGGAAAATAGACGGCCCGTCATTGTCGAATCCGACAATAAACCCGCCCATCACCTGCAGCCCGGAACGGTGGATGATGCCCACGCTGTCCAAAAGGTTTCTGTTTTTATTCTGGGTTTTATGACATTCCGTGAGGCTGACCTCATCCGGGGATTCAATACCGATAAACACGGAATCAAACCCGGCCGTTACCATCATGTCTAAAAGCCTGGGGTCATCAGCCAGATTGATGGAGGATTCGGTAAAAAATACACAGCCTTTTTTATCTTTGCGCCAGTCAATAAGGGCCGGGAGCAGATGTTTTTTCAAATACGTTTTATTACCGATGAAATTATCATCCACAAAAAAGACACTGCCGCGCCAGCCTGCCGCATAAATATGATCCAGCTCCAGAATGATCCGGTCGGCTTTTTTTAGCCGGGGGATGTGGCCGAACAAGGCTGTCACGTTGCAAAAATCGCAGTTAAAGGGGCAGCCCCTGGAAAACTGCAAGCTCATGGATGCATACCGTTTCATGTTTAAAAGCCCCCACAAAGGGACCGGTGTGTCATCGGGGTTACAGAACCCTGCGGCCCGGTATATTTTTTTAGCCCGGCCCTTGCCAAGATCTGACAAAAATTTGGGCAGGGTCAGTTCTGCTTCATCCAGCACCAGGTGGTCCACTGTTTTGAACGCTTCAGGTTCACAGGTAAAAAGAGGCCCGCCGGCCACAACCGGTACATTCAATGCCTTGCAGCGGTCAATGATCTGCCGGGCTGATGTGCGCTGAACAGCCATGCCGCCGATAAACACCAGGTCGGCCCATACAATATCCTTGTCCTTGAGACGTTCCACATTTGTATCTTTCAGGCGTTTGTCCCAGTTTTCGGGCAGCAGGGCCGCCACCGTGATCAATCCCAGCGGGGGAAAAGCGGCTTTTTTCCCTATAAAACTCAAGGCATAGGTGAAGGACCAGAACGTATCAGGAAATTCAGGATAAATTAACAATATCTTCATCATAGGGGACTCCTTTGGCTCTGACGGCTTCAACAGCCTCCATTCCCTGGGAACTGGAAATTGTATAAATCTGAATATTCAAGGGTTCCTGCAAAAGCGGTTTGATTCCCAGAAGAACCCCGAATCGGCAGGACCGGATATGGTGATCCAGATTTTCCCTGGTTTCCCATTCCTCAATCAGGCAGAAATGGTTTTTGTCATGGACATCACAAAAGATATTATAGTTTTTGCAGCCCTTTTCCTTACCCACGGGTTCGATCAGCGAAAGAAGGGTCTGCGTGACCTCCAGATGTTTATCCGCAAGTGCATTCAGGGTAATTCTGACAACAATCATAGCGATCACCTTTTTAATCTGTGCCTGCGGTTTGACTGATTCGAAAAAATTTCTATTCTGAGCCGTTTCCCCGGCCCCGGTAATTCAATGAACTCCATAACAAAATGATAGCAGCAAGCTTCATGCCATGCCTTGGTTTTGGTTCCAATTCCTGTCTATCCGCTTGATCTGTCGCAAATTTCAGTCTTTACAAAAACAGATCAGGAAGGTGAAAAAAAAACAGAAAGAATGGCCACATATAACCAAAGACCACATGTGACCGTTCAGGGTTTTGAGATATCAAGCTTTCGCATCCTGGCGCGCAGGGTGCTGCGGTTGAGTCCGAGAATCCGGGTCGCACTGTTTTCGCCGCTGACTTTCCAGTTTGTCTGTTCCAGAACCTGGACAATATAGTCGTATTCCACCTGTTCCAGCGTTTTTGTCTCCACTGTTTTATGGGTGTTGCTCAAACTGGCCAACGGCCTGTTAAAATCATCCACCATGCGCAGTTTCGGACCTGACGAGATGATGACGGCACGTTCCAGAATATTTTCCAGCTCCCGGACATTTCCCGGCCAGTGATAATTTAAAAAAGCCTCCATCATCAGTTTGGGGACAATGGGGGTATCTTTGCCCAGCCGTTTGGCAATCTTTTTGACATAAAAAGCCACCAAAAGCGGGATATCCTCTGTCCGGTCCCGAAGGGGCGGCATGGTAACGGGAAAAACATTCAGCCGGTACCAGAGATCTTCCCGGAAGTTGCCTTTCTTGACTTCTTGTTCAAGGTTTCTGTTGGTGGCGGCAATGATCCTGGCATCCACCTTGATGGTATGGGAGCTGCCCAGGCGTTCAAATTCACCATCCTGGATCACGCGAAGCAGTTTGGCCTGCAGTTCCAGGGGCAGTTCTCCGATTTCATCTAAAAAAAGCGTGGCCCCGTTTGCAACCTCAAACCGGCCCAGCTGTCTGGCGCTGGAACCGGTAAACGCCCCTTTTTCATGACCGAACAATTCGTTTTCAATCAGGCTTGCCGGCAGTGCTGCGCAGTTGATTTTTACCAGGGCCCTTTTTTTGCGCGGGCTGCCATAATGAACGGCCCTGGCAATAAGTTCCTTTCCGGTTCCGGTTTCACCCAGAATCAATACCGTGGTATCGGTGGCGGCAATCTGTTCAACTTTATAGAGCACATATTTGAGTGCATCGCTTTTACCGATAATATTTTCATGGTTATGTTCCAGTTTGATCTCTTCAGTCAGATACTCTTTTTCCCCCTCCAGCTGCTTTTTGAGTTTTTTTATTTCCAACAGGGCTTGTTGTGCGGTTTCCTTTTCTTTTTCCGCCGCCTGTCTGGCCAGGGCGAGTTCATATGTCCTTGCTTCAACAATCTCTTCAAGATTGCGTTTATAATATTCCCGCTCGGTCACATCTTCTATGGCCAGAAGAATCAGCTGGGCATCGGTTGATTTCAGATATATTTTTCTTGCATTCAAATGCATGATCTTGGGGCCGATATTTTCAAAAGAATGCTCCACCTCAAAATCATTGAATGTGGAATTTTGGGGCAGAATCTCTTCCAGCAATTCTCTGAGTTTGGGGATATCCCATTGCCCGTTGCCAAGGTCATAGATCAATGCACCTTCCGTATTTTCCTGGGTGACACAGAAATTTTTGTAAAAAGAGGGGTTGGCGCCCATCACCTTATGACTGGTATCCAGTATCAGAAGGGGTTCACGCACAGATCCCAGGACATTGTTAAATACGTTTATGAAAGCTTTTTGCATTTTCAGATCCTTTCCTGAAAGGCAGGGCAATTCCGGACTGTTTTGCAGTGCTTCAAAAATTTTTATTTTGCACCTTTATTTTTTTGATCCATCAGTTTTCGTATGGTTTTTGCAATTTCCGACATGGGTACCGGTTTCATCATATAAGCTGCAATCCCCAGCTGCCGGGCTTTTTTTTCATCAATCAAAGAGCTGTAGCCCGTGCACAGAACAATGGGGATGTCGGGCCGGATATTGATCAATTTTTCAGCCAGTCTGGCACCGGTCATCTTGGGCATGGTCATATCCGTGATGACCACATCAAAGTAGCCGGGGTTCAATGTAAATACGGCCAGGGCATCTTCCGGGTCTGACATGGCCTCGACCCTGTAATCAAACAGTTTCAATGATTCCAGAGCCATCTGTGTAATGTTTTCTTCATCATCTATAAAAAGTATTCTCTCTGTGCCATGTAAAGATTCATACATGGATTTAATCGTTGTTTCCGGTTTCTGTTCCACCATCGGGAAGAGCATCGTAAACAGGGCACCGCCTTCCGGCCGGTTTTGAACGGTAATGGTACCTTTGTGATTTTTAACAATGGTGTAAACAGCTGCCAGCCCCAGCCCTGAACCTTTTCCAACCTCCCGGGTGGTAAAATAGGGGTCAAAAATCCGGTCCAGGATGCCGGGATCGATTCCTGGGCCGTTGTCTTTCACAGTAATCTCGGCATAATTTCCGGCCGGACATCCATCGACAGCCCCTTTCGGTAAAACCCTTGTTTCCACCCTGATCTCAAGAAGCCCCCCGGTCTTTTCCATTGCCTGGGAGGCATTGGTGCATAAATTCATCAGAATCTGGCCGATCTGGATCTTGTCCGAAAGAATCATCACCGCCCTGTCCGGGAATTTTGTATGGATGTCGATGGAGGTCGGGATGGATGCCCGCAGTAAAATAAGTGCATCCTTGATCACACAAACCAGGTCCATGGGGGTTTGTTCCCCGTCAGAGGTCTGACTGAAGCCCAAGAGCAGCTTGACAATTTCTGCCGCCCGCACGGTAGCGGTCCTGATCTTTTCGAGTTTGGGATAGGCAGGATGCCAGTCCCGGGTTTCTTCAACCGCCAGTTCAACATTTCCGTTTATAATGAAAAGAATATTGTTGAAATCATGGGCAATACCGCCGGCAATGGTGCGGATGGACTCCATCTTATGGCTCTGATGAAGCTTTAACCGTAACGCTTCTCGTTCCTTTTCCATCTGTTTGCGCTCAGCGATATCAATGATCACTGTCCTGTATTGCTCCGGTCTCCAGCTTTGATATGAGAACACAGTGCTTTCCAGTTGCACATCCAAAATGGTGCCGTCTGATCTGTTCATGCGCAGTTCACATATCTGCCGCTTTTTTGACCCGGCAAGATCCGTAAGATGCCGGTAATAGATATCCTGGTCTTCAAAATGGACATACCCGGACAAGGCCTGGTCGATCAGAGAACTTCTTTCTTCTGAAAGCATATTGGCCAGGGTCAGGTTGGCATTGAGGATCACCCCTTTTATATCCAGGCAGACATACCCCACAGGGGTAAAATCATACAGTTCCGTATAGCGCATTTTGAATTCCATCAGTTCCTGCTGGGAGCGCTGCAGTTCCTCATTTTGCAGTTCCAGTTCGATTTGAAAGGTCTGGAGTTCATGAATCAGTTCAAGTGGATCATGGATATCCACTGCCGGGCTTACAACCTTTTTTTTCGCCATCAACGCTTCAGCCTGCTTTCGCAATTCGTCAAATTTTTCCTGGATCATCTCTTTTCTGTTCATGCGTGACCTCGGTTTTTTACTTTATCTTTAACCCTAAAGGGAATCACCGCTTACGTCAACAAAACAGAAAGGCATAAAAAGACCCATTTATCGCCTATTTAAAATGGGTATTATTCCAGGGTGGAAAGAAAGGAGCGAAGATTGATCTTTTTGTTTTTCAAGCCGATCTTTTTCCGGATATTTTCGCGATGGCGGGATATGGTGTGTATGGAGCTGTGCATGATTTCCGATATCTCTTTATTGGTTTTTCCAAATTTTACCAGATCTGCGATGTGAATTTCCATGGGGGTTAAATTCACCATTTGACCGGATAATTTTTTTGAAAAAGGAGAAAGGACATTTTTCAACTCAGATTCCAGGATATCCATCATATTCTTCTGGCTTTCCCGGGTCAGGCTTTTTTTCAGATTCAGGATAATGGGGGTCAGTATCAGTTTGTAATTGGCAAAGATTCTTTCTTTGATCTCATTTTTATCCTCGTCCCTTTTTTTCAGCAATATTCTCAAAGTGGCGTTCATATCTTCCAGTTCAGCTGTTCTTTGTTTTACTTTCTCTTCAAGGGTCAGCCGCATCTCTTTTTGTTTCTTTTCAGCCTGTTTTCGTCCGGTGATGTTTCTGGCAATTTCCAGGCGCACCATCCTGCCGTCGGTCCAGGGGATCGCAAGACTGCTCAGTTCATGCCATTGATCAGATCCCTTGTTGTAAAATTCCCAGATACAGGGTTCTGTGGGGTTGCCGGCCTCATCCATCAATCTGTCGTTGTTGCAGATGTCACAGGGCCCGGTCTGTTTTCCATGGATGGCTGCCCAGCAGATCTGACCGGTCAGGTCTGCGTTGTGTTTTTTTTTCATGTAACTGTTCATAAAAAGGATCTCATAGGAGGTCATGTCTGCAACGTAGACACTAGATTCAATCCTGTTTAAAACCGATTCCAGTTGATGTCTGCCGTATTTGAGCAGACGCTCGGTGTGTTTCCGATCTGAAACATCGATGATGACGGTTCGGTACCTGGCTTTTCCCTGGCCCGGCTCCGGAATAACCGTGCTTTCCAGCTGCACATCAAAAAGGTCCCCCTCCTTTTTTTTCATTTTAAGGTCACAGACCTGCCGTTTTTCTGACGCAAAAAGCGCTTGCAGGTGCAGATAATAAATATCCTGATCCCTGGGAAGGACATGGTCGGAAAGCGGCCGGTTGATCAGAGCGCTCTTTTCCGTTGCCAGCATCCGGGCCAGGGTCAGGTTGGCATTGAGAATCTTTCCCTTTGCATCCAGGGTGACATATCCCACAGGCGTAAAATCATACAGCTGAGTATAATTGATTTTAAATTCCGTCAATTCCTGCTGGGCAAGGCGAAGCTCATCGTTTTGCAGTTCCAATTCAACCTGGAAGGTCTGGAGTTCATGAATCAATTGGAGCGGGTCCTCAAACGCAACCAGTCTTTTTGAGAAATCCGGATTTGACATCAATGCTTCAGCCTGCCGGCGCAATGCATCGAATTTTTCTTCGGTTGTTTTATTCTGCATTCTCGATGATCCTTTCAATGGTTACGACCCCGTTGGTCATATCCTTTTCATCCCGCAGCGCCAGAACCATCACCCAGACTTTGAGAACAGTGCCTGAACTGGTCACCCGAAAGGTTTCTATGCTGTCAAACAATTTACCGGTAAAAGCCTTGTCTATCAATTCCAGAGATGTTTTGCGATTTTCTTGGGGTATCATATCCTTGATATTCATTTTCAGGGCCTCGGATTCCGTATACCCGTACATGTCTTGGGCACCCTTGTTCCAGAAGGTAATCGCACCTTTTTTGTCCTGGATCAGGATAGCGTCCTTTGACTCCATGATCACGGACAGGCGCTGGGCTGTCAGGCGAAACCGTTTAAATTCAGTGGTATCTTCAAAGGTCACCACCACGCCGTCAATGACATTCTGCATGGTGCGGTAAGGCATGAGCCTTGTTCTGAAAAACTTGCCGTCCCGGCTTTCCACCTCAAATTCCCGGGTGATCAGATCTTTTAAGACCTGCCGGGCATGGTCCACAACATCAAATTTTTTTAATTTTGTGGCAAAATGGCTGACCGGCCGGCCGATATCGCTCATGGTCAATGGAATCAGCTCGATGACCCTGTCGGTGAACCGCCGGATATTCATGTCCATGTCCAAAAAAATCGTCCCGATCTGGGTGGAATTCAGCAGATTTTTCATGTCGTCATTGGCATTGGACAGTTCATCGACCCGGCCCTGGAGTTCCGCATTCACGGTGGCTGACTCCTCGTTCAGGGACTGGAGTTCCTCTTTTGAAGTTTCCAGCTCCTCATTGGTGGATTGCAGCTCCTCATTGGCGGACTGGAGTTCCTCATTGGTGGATTGCAGCTCTTCATTGGCGGTTTCCAGCTCTTCAATGGTTGTCTGCAGGTTTTCTCTGGTGTATTGCAGCTCCTGTTCGAGCCGGCTTATGGTATCGTTTTTTCGGGGCGCTCTGGGTTTGGATCTGGTTTTTACTTTTTTTACATCATTGAACACCACCATGAGCATGCCGCGAAGTGCCCCGTATCCCAGGACCGGTTTTACAGTCAGGTCTATCGTGATATAGCCGCCGTTGTCCTCGATATCGACACCCTTGCGGACAACTTCCTGCTTCATGCCGGCGGATTTGCGTATGGCTGATGCCAGCACGGTTTTCAGACTGGGCCGGGCCATGTCCAGAATATTGAAACACGCCCTGCCGGCGGCAGGTTCCAGATATTTTCCGGTCCGGCCGTGGATATACACGATATTCAATTTTTCATCAATAATGACGCAGGGAGGGGCCTCGCTTTCCTGCAAAATGGTTTCCACCAGTTTGAAATTGTTGATATCTTCCGCCCTTGTGACCGCTTCAGGGGTTTGGGTTTTTAGGGCCGGGGGGGCTTGAGAAGATATAGGAACCGGCAGATTCATTATGGGATAGGCATTTGACAAACCGGACTGACGTTTGAAAATTTTCCATTTCCGGTCACAAATTTCAAACAGGGTTGTTTCCTGGCCCAGGGACTCGGATGAACCGATGAACAAGAGACCATCCGGCATCAGACTGTAATGAAACACGGGAAACAGTTTTTTCTGCAATTCCGGCTCCAGGTAGATCAGAAGATTTCTGCAGGTGATGATATCCAGTTTTGTGAAAGGCGGGTCTTTGATCAGGTCCTGCAATGCAAACACCAGCATTTCCCGGATGGTTTTTTTGATCTTGTAAAGGGTGTTGAAATCAATGGCAAAAAAGTACAAAAAAAGATTTCATTTCAATAAGTTATATTGAAAAAGCCTCTGTTTTAGTGTATAGTTGTTTTTGTCAAAAAATAACATACAATCGCCTAAAACAGAGGACTTTTA
>JAIPDY010000108.1 GCA_021737445.1 Desulfotignum sp. | reverse complement strand
ATGAGTGAGGTTGCCGGACGTCTGGCTACTCAGCAGGGTGCCAAATACCTTGAGCGGACCTTCGGGGGCCGGGGTTGTCTCATGGGCGGCGTCACCGGGACACCCGGTGCCAGGGTGCTGGTGATCGGCGGCGGGATGGTGGGGATCCACGCGGCAAAGGTGGCCTGCGGCATGGGGGCGGATGTCACCATTCTGGACATGAATATCGACCGGCTGCGGTACCTGTCCGAAGTCATGCCCTCCAACTGCCGGTCCCTGATGTCCTCACCGGCCCTGATCCGGGAACTTGTGCAGACGGCGGATCTGGTCATCGGCGCCGTGCTGGTGGCAGGTGCAAAGGCACCGAAACTGATCACCCGGGATATGTTGTCCTTCATGAAAAAAGGAGCGGTCATCGTGGATGTGGCTATTGACCAGGGAGGTTGTTTTGAAACCTCCCGGCCCACCACCCATTATGATCCCATTTATGATGTAGATGGGGTGATCCATTACTGTGTGGCAAATATGCCGGGGGCAGTGCCGCTTACATCAACTATTGCTCTGACAAATATGACACTACCCTATGCACTGAAAATTGCGGACAATGGCTGGCAGAACCTGTGCCAGCAGGATACCGGTTTTGCAAAAGGGATCAATTATGCGACAGGCAGTCTGGTATGCAGACCGGTGGCTGAAACCTTTGATATGCCTTACACACCGATTAAATCAGTATTGAAGACATCATGAATGTCCACTTGAATTGATTTGAAATCTTTGTATATGGGAATACGGAATACCCCATATACATCCCTTACAAGTCCCAAATCAAAGGCAAAATGGATTAAACTGAAAACACGATCACCCCCTGAATGAAATATGGCTTGAATTATTGGTAAAATTCCAATAAAAAATGGAAAAAGATTCTAACCACAACAGGGCAAAAAATGGAAAATGAAGTAAAACAGATGGAGCAGCTGATAGGCGGGCCGATTCCATTCTCCCGTTCTGAAAATGAAGGCAGACCGGTATATTTCCAGCTGGCCAGGGTTATACAAGATCAAATAGAGAAAGGCTGCTTAAAAGCGGGAACACGCCTTCCATCGGAACGTAAGGTATCTGGCTTGAACCATCTGAGCCTTGCTACAGTGCGGAAAGCATTTGAAGAACTTGTCCAGAAGGGTTTAATACACCGTATCCAGGGAAAAGGGACTTTTGTCACGTCTACTTCAGAAAGACTTCAAAAACTTTTATTTTACCCTTTTGTGACTGATTTTAAAGAAAAACCTCTTATTACCGAATTTACTTTCCTGAACTTGAAAAAAGTTCGAGGAGATATGAAAATCCGGCAGTATTTGGCTCTTGAGAAAAATCAGAATTTATGGGAATTGAGACGACTCATTCTTTCAAAAAGCACCCCTTTTGTCTATTGTATATCATACTTTCCACGAAACCTGTTTCAGAAGATGGGAAAATACCAACCCCGGGATTTTGAAAAGGAACCTTTATATATATTCCTGGAAAAAGAATTCAACATTCCGACCATCAGTCATATAGAACTGTTTGGAGTGGCTTTGGCTGAAAAAAATATCGCTACTCACCTGAGAATAAATGAAGATCATCCTCTGTTGGAAATTGAAAAACTGATATTTACCCACCAAAACATACCATTTGAATATCGAAAAAGTTATTGTGTAACAGATGTTTTCAAGTTGAAAAAAATAACTTCTTCATACAAATCCTTTACTTGACTTCCAATGATGCGGTCCCGCAATGCCGGGAAATGGGAGATGATCCCGATGAGTTTGCCGTCCTGATGAAGGCCAGACAGGGTGTCCAGGGCGGTCTCCAGGGCCTCTTCATCCAGGGTGCCGAACCCCTCGTCCAGGAACAGGGAATCCACCCGAACCTTGCGGGAAGCCATTTTGGACAGGCCCAGGGCCAGGTAATCGATGCACCGCGGGAACACCTCCCTGCCCACATGGGCCAGTGACCCCCCACGTACAGCTCCCGGACCCCGTCGCCGTCCACGGTTTTCCCACCGGCTGTGAACAAATGCCCCATGGCAATGACGGGCAGATCCGGGTGGCCGGTTTTCTCAAATACTGCCCGCTGTTGTTCCGCCACGGCACACACAATGGCCCTGGGCTCACGCTGTTCACCCGTAAGCACGATCACCTCATCGGCCGGATCGTCGGAAACGGCCCCCACCACATGGACATTGAGGGCTGAAAGCAGTTCTTTGGGGACGTCCAGAAAGGATGGGGAATCATGGTTGCCGGCAGTGACCACCACATGCCGGCAGACATATGCGGGTTGAAACCGAATGTCATTGACACCCCTGGGGGTTTTGGGTACACATATTCAGGCGCAGGTATTGACAACAACCGACAGACAACTTTTGGGAGCAACGACAACGAAACATCTCAATTTTCAGGATCTGTGGGGATACCGGAAAAAAACACTGACAGCGGCAAAATGAACACAAGGAGGTGAGTTGTGAAAAAAATCGATCCAAAAAAACCGGTGCTGGTAACAGGGGGGAGCGGATATCTGGCATCATGGATTGTCAAACAACTGCTGGAAGAGGGTATGACAGTGCATGCAACGGTCCGGGATGTTTCTGACACGGCAAAATATGGACACCTGACCGGCCTGGCAGAACGATCTTCCGGAAAATTGAAGGTGTTCAATGCAGATCTGTTGCAGGAGGGCAGCTTTGATGCAGCCATGGAAGGGTGTGAACTGGTATGCCATACCGCCTCACCTTTTTTATTGGATAATCCGAAAGATCCGGAAAATGACCTTATCAAACCCGCCAGGCAGGGGACAGAAAATGTGCTGGGGTCTGCCAGCCGTCAGTCATCGGTCGAGCGGGTGGTTCTGACCAGCAGCATTGCCGCCATTTTCGGTGACTGTGCAGATATCGCTCTTACCGGCAATAACCTGTTTACAGAAAATCACTGGAACACCACCAGCAGTGTTGATCACCAGCCTTATTGCTATTCAAAAACCGTGGCTGAAAAAGCAGCCTGGTCCATGGTGGAAAACCAGTCACAATGGGATCTGGTGGTCATCAATCCCGGATGGATCCTCGGGCCGTCTCTCACCCGGAGGACCGATTCCGCCAGCATTAAAACCATGATCGAGTTCGGCAACGGTACCTTCAAATCCGGGGTTCCGGACCTGCGTTTCGGAATGGTGGATGTCCGGGATGTGGCCCTGGCACACATCCGGGCCGGGTTGACACCGGAAGCGGAAGGCCGGCATATCATTGTCAACAAATCAGCCTCCCTGATGGACATTGCAAATATTTTGAAAAAACAATATGGAAAAGCCTACCCGTTTCCCCGGCGGCTAGCCCCCAAATGGTTTTTCTGGCTGGTGGCCCCGCTGTACGGCCGTACCCGAAAATATGTGGCCAGAAATATCGGATTTCACATGGCACTCGACAACACCAAAAGCAGGGAGTCACTCAACATAGATTACCGGCCCTTTGAACAGACTGTCCTGGACCATTTTCAGCAGCTTGTGAATGATGGACTGCTTTTTTGAAAAAAATTCATGCAAGAGGTGACACAGTTTTGTACAATGCCTCTATTATGCCGCAGAGGTCACCGCCCGGTCAGAGGGCGGCCTAGCTGATAAATCTCCCCACAGGTGCCAAATTCTCTCACCCGGTCAATGGCGCAGATCTCATCGAACCGTTCCTGGATCTCCTCGGCCGCAATGGATCTTTCGGTATCGCCGATGCACACCCCTTTGCCCGCCCGCCAGAGTGGCCACGGATGCATGACTCGCCGCAGCCTGCCCCCCGGCGGCCCGGATCTCTTCCACCACCGCATCAGCACAGAACTGCCCGTCCTCTCTCTGGCCGATATCATTGACCACCACCGCAGCCC
This sequence comes from Desulfotignum sp., assembly GCA_021737445.1. GTDB lineage: Bacteria > Desulfobacterota > Desulfobacteria > Desulfobacterales > Desulfobacteraceae > Desulfotignum. The sequence continues at coordinate 6,235 of JAIPDY010000108.1, read as the reverse complement.
CCCGCCGGGCCAGTTCCAGAACATAGGCCCGGCCGATGCCGGCCCCGGCACCGGTCACCACTGCTGCCCGGCCTTGAAAATCGATCATCTGTCCTCCCCTGAGTGTAAATATTTCATGGTAATTATGTCGTGTTGTATTATATTTTTTTCAAAGGGGCAATGCAGATAACATCTCACTGCCCCCGAAATCCGACCCTGACAAGGAGGCCCGACATGGCACAGATTCATATCAACCCGGAAAACCAGACCCCGGAAACCATCCACCTGACCGTCACAGACGATGCCTTTGACTTTTCAGCTGCCAAACAGATAGCCAAAGACATGGCATTTGAAAAATGCGATGCCCCCATGATCCTGTCATGGAAAAACAATAAAACCGGCGAATCCTACCCGGACTACGAATGCGGCGTATCCGACCGCCCTTTCTGGATCCGTTACGCCGAAGGCCGGGGCGCCAACCTGACCATCGATTTCAATGAAGGGGAATATGTGTTCATGATCCTGAAGATGTAGGTTTTGATCCGAAAATGAGCGTGCCGACAGACATTTTTCCGGGGCGGTCCAGGACAGGATCCTGAAAACCCACAATTTGAAAATTGCTGGAAGGACACAATCCCAGGCAATTTTTGGTCAATGAACCGGTTCATCAGATCCGGGTTCTTCGCCACGTCAGGCAGTGGCCACGAGAAATCGATCTGCAGGATCTTGATGCGGCAATTCCACCTGCCTGCTTTGAATTGCTACTTCATGATTCAAGGGCGCTTCCTTGAAAGGCAGGCGGGTCAGCACCTTTTTGATCCATTTCACCGGATCGCTGTGATCAATCCGGATTCGTTTCTTTTCATGCAGCATCAATATTTCCCAAGTTGAAATGGGCGACAGCCAAAGGATGTTTGATTGGTCTTCCAGAGCGGTTTTCATTTCAGACGGCATTCTGTCGGAACCGGTAAGACTCCACAACAGAATATGCGTGTCAAGCAGCAGATTCATTTTAGTACGTCCCATTCATTTTCATCCACCACCGGTTCAAGAATATCGCCGTTGATCTTTATCTGGTCCCTGTATCTGCCTATCCATGACTGATTGTTTTCCGGTGCCGGTGGTCTGGTTACCAGAGCATAGGGTTCCCCCCTTTTTGTAACGATAATGGACACCCCCGTGTTTTTGACCTGATCAATTATTTTAAGGCAGGTTGCTTTAAATTCAGAGATTGAAATCGTTTGAGTCATGATGTCTTCTCCTGTTTTTATTCAAATTATCATGGTCAAGTTTTTTGGTCAAGTTTCAGCATTTTTTTATCGCCATTTCAGCGTTTCCGATACCCAGATCCAGAAAAACCGCCTCGATTAGAGAGGATTGAGACAAAAGTCTTTTGCCTGGAGTGAGTATGGATCGATTTTCAAACAGATCTGTTATTGAAATTATCGGAAATGCCATATATAGCATTTCCGATAATTTAACTGTGTAATGTGCTGGGGTCTGCCAGCCGTCAGTCATCGGTCAAGCGGGTGGTTCTGACCAGCAGTGTTGATCACCAGCCTTATTGCTATTCAAAAACGGTGGCTGAAAAAGCAGCCTCCCTGATGGACATTGCAGATATTTTGAAAAACATTACCGACCCTTTGAACAGACTGTCCTGCACCATACCCCCCCCGGGAACGGAAAAGATACTGCTTTCCTTTTGCTTTTTTCCAATGCATCCCGCCACGGTAAGCAGCCGCATTGCGATATGCCTCTCTAAATGCATCATATAGTTGAGAGGCATCTATAAATATTCTGGCCTGTTCGGTTCCCATTTCCATATAGTGCATATTGGCACCCGTATGTTTTCTATAAAAAACCAAAAGTAAAAAAGTAAATAAAACTGTTTGATTTTAAAGCATTTTTTCATAAGAAAACAAGTTTTTCTTCACCTCTTCATTTTTTCAATACTATCCCGGGACCTGATGAATCAGACAAGATCGGTTGATCAAATAATCACAGTGCTGAGCAGATAGATGGTGTATCCAAGATAGACCGCCAGCAGCACAGCCCCTTCAAACCGGTTTATCCGGCCCTGTCTGCCTTTAAATCCGTAGCCGATAACAAAAAGGGACAGGGTCAGCACACCCATTACGGCCATGTCCCGTGACAGGGTTGCCGGTTCCACCCCAACGGGATGGATGACACCGGCGATTCCCACCACGGCAAGGGTGTTGAAAAGATTGGACCCCAGCACGTTTCCCAGGGCGATATCATGCTCTCCCCTGCGTGCTGCAATAACAGAAGATGCCAGCTCCGGCAGGGATGTGCCAACCGCCACAATGGTCAAGCCGATGACCATGTCGCTCACTTGGAAGATGAGCGCCATTTGTACCGCTCCCCACACAAGCATGCGGGAACTTGCGATCAGCAGCACCAGCCCGGCTGCCAGCCAGAAAATAGACCTCCTGAGGGACATGGTCCGGTCTGTTGCCTGTGCTGCCACCTGGGCTGCCAGGGGATCGGCCTTCTGCCGGATCCCCTGCATGATGGTCCAGCCCATCAGACCGGCGAACAACGCCAGAAGAATCACGGCATCAGAAAAGGAAAGCACAAGGTCTGCCATCAGAAACACGGAACCTGCCGTAACCAGTGTCAGGATCGGAAGCTCCTTGCGCAGCACTGCGGAATGCACCATGATGGGGCTTATCAATGCGGTAATCCCCAGAATCAGGGCAATATTGGCGATGTTGGACCCATAGGCGTTTCCCAGGGCGATCCCGGGACTGCCCTGTAATGCCGCCAGGGCTGAGACCACCATCTCCGGGGCTGAGGTGCCGAACCCCACGACCACCATGCCGATCAAAAGCGGGGGCATGCTAAAATACCGGGCAGTGGCAGCAGCCCCTTCCACAAACCGGTCCGCGCTCCAAACAAGGAGTATCAATCCTGCAACCAGTGCAGAAACAGCCATTGCCATATGTCTATCCTTTACAGAACATCGGTTTTTTTGATTGCATCATTGTCTTTATCTGTCAAAGTTGCACAAATGACTTAATAAATCAAGTTTTCCCGCGGTTTGTCCCCTCTGTGATAACATTGGCAAAAAGTCGCTCCAGTGTCTTGATATCAAGCCAGGCTTCGTGTAGTTCTTTCTGATGGGCGTATGTCTGAATCATAGGCGGATAATCCTTTAAACTTTTGCGGTTTATCCTCATTTCTTAACTGATTGTCCAATCGATGGGCAACAGAAAAGAGGATTTGGATTTATCCGTCCGGACATACGCCCTAATCGGAAATAATGATGATTGGGTTTGTAAATCTTGTGGTGAAGAATCTGAAGCCCAATTTACAGAATGCTGGAATTGTGGTTCGCCTCGTGAATTCGTGGAGTAGCTCCAAATTGATAGCTAACCAGAAGTTATCTTCGGTGATATACGCATTTGATGCCGGTGGCAGGAACAAATCCATGAGGTCTATGAGGGACAATTTTAGCATGCCATGGCTTTTCAGATAGTCTTTAATCCGGTTGCCTGGCTTTGTCTGGAAGCCAATCAGATCAACCAGAGGCTCATAGGGCTGCTTATCATCAATATTATGTAATTTGCTTTTTGCCATGCTGGATAATACCTGGCCTGCTGGGTCTGGACAAGCAAAAAACTTCAGCAGGCCCCATGCCCTGATAGGGCTTTGGGGCTTTCCCATTTATATACCTGTGAGTTCCGGAAGGCAATGGTACGCCGGTTAATCTGCATTATCAAAACCGGTGGAAATTTTTCTGTCTGGACTTCCGGGAGATGTTATGAAATATAATATGGGAGTGTATTCTTGCAGCCACCTTTAATATGATTGAGCTTTTCCAGAATCCATGATGGTTAAAATTATGCAGCGGTTGTCTTGTGTGATCAGATAACGTTTGAATTTTCAAGATAGACGGAACCACATATGAAGTTATTGGCCCAATATCAAAAAGGTGGAATAAGGCTGAAACTTTGTAACGCTAATGCATAGGAGATTGGCCATGAGAGAGATATTGGAGGTAAAAGGCATTGGTGAAAATTCCCGGCCCCCGTTACTGTTTGTCCATGGTGCCTGGCATGGTGCCTGGTGTTGGGAGCCCCTTATGGACTATCTGGCTGAAAAAGGTTTTACCAGTTACGCCTTCGATCTGCCAGGCCATGGAAAAAGGAAATCGGAAGGTGTTGTTGGTCTTGGGATCATGGACTACGTCGCCGAGGTGGAGTCTGTCTTAGGTGAATTGGCTCTTGATAAACCGATTCTGATTGGTCATTCCATGGGCGGGCTCATTGTGCAAAAATTTTTGGAAAAGAATGAAGAGCTGGGGCTGGCTTCAGTAATTATAACTCCCTGTCCTGCCATGGGAAGCAGCTTATGGCTGCCAATAAAATATTTCCTTCGTCAGCCTATAGCGGGTATAACGGCAACCCTTGGGCGTAAGACATCAATCAGAAACCAGAAAATGTGTGAACGTTTGTTTTTTGATGATATCTCATCGGAAAAACTCGATGCTCATTTTGAAAGACTGTGCTTGGAATCGTCCCGGGCCATAAGGCAGATGGTCCTCCCAGGTTTCAAACTTAAAGCGAACCAAATCACTTCAACTCCAGTCGCAGTTGTCGCTGCAGGCAGGGACTATTTTTTTGAATTCGAAAGACTTCAAAGTTGGGCGAAGAAATATAGATATGATTTCTTAGCTTTTCCTGAAGCTGCTCATAATTTACTTAGCGAACCGGAGAGATTTGGTTTTGGCAAAACGATATACAAGTGGCTCAACCAAAAGATCACGAGTAGTTGATTACAATTCTCTGGCGGTTAGCAAAACATCCAAACACATGAGAAATTTGAATGAATGGCCAACGGCTGAGTCCAGCGGATCACCTATCGTAGGCCGCTGACTCTCGTGTTATCATTCAATACGTCGGATGTAGCGAGTATTTACTGGATGATGCGGTGTTGGAGCGCGTAGATGCTATTGTGGGAAATGTTGATAGTGCAGCTGAATTGGAAGTAATCAGGTATGCTGCTTGATTATCTCAGATAGTGAAGAAGACCTGACTGATGGCTGAAATGGCCAGAACAGCAGTTAGATATGGTTTATTTACTTGCAATTTTTATTCAATCCTGTATGCTGGGATTAAATAAACAGGTCAGAGTAAGTTCACTGTCTGGACTGAACTTTGAGGCGGTCCTCGCTAATCAATTTGTTTCACGACATCGTAAGTTTCCTGGCAACAATAGTTCATATTTTTCCAGTGATATGGTGAAGCCTGATAAATATTCTGGATGATACATGGACAGTTTTAAATGCAAAAGACTGTAAATATTAAATGTGGCACATATTGCACACACTGTGATTAGCACAACACAAAAAGAGGAGGGTATTATTATGAATTCGAATTCTGGCCAATCAAGTTTTTCTGATGATGGGGATGCTTATGAACTTCCTATTGACAATTGTAACCATTTAATCTCGACATCACTCAGGGATTTGGGCTTAAAATATAAGGAGTTAAGTCATGAGCAAGCTGATCCTATCGATTTAACAAAAGAAAATAAAACTTTTTCAAAAAATCATCGTCCATAACGTCCACGGATCGCTTTCCAGATCTGTGTTTGGACGATTGAACGAATGCTGCATCGAAGGTCTGCCGGATGCGCCGCATGGGTTTCAATGTGGTCGAAAATTGCTGAACGGATATTTTTATATTGACGTATAAATTTGTTTTGCACAAATTTCTCAAGGAGAAATGCCCATGTCGCGTATCGTGCCTGCTCAAGAATTGGATCTGATAGAACGGATAATTTCAGAACATACCAGAGGGATTGGAATCTCAGCGCTTGAGAGTGCGCTCCTCTCTCATCTGCCCAAAGCCCTCCATCGTCGTACCCTGCAGCGCCGGTTAAAACGCCTCCTGAAAGACAAGCACATCACCACGGAAGGTGAAAGCATCGCACTGGTTTACAAACCTGGTCCCAGGGTGGTTTTAAATGCTGAGCAAAAGGTTACTGGGTCTTCAATGAAATGGGCCTCATCCCGTCTGGAGGGGAATACTTACAACCGCCTTGATACCCAAAATCTCATCCAATTCGGACAGGCAGCCAAGGGCAAGGATATGCGTGAAACCCAGATGATCCTGAATCACAAAGCAGCCATTGAAATGCTCATCCAGGAGGCTGACCTGATCGGGTTTAATCCTTTCACATTTCTTAACCTGCATTCCATATTGTCGGAAAACCTGCTCCCTGATCAAAA
>JAIPDY010000107.1 GCA_021737445.1 Desulfotignum sp. | reverse complement strand
TGCCGGACTATCCGTCCCATGTGCTGCTGCGGGCGGTTCCCGGCCCCCAGGATGACTTTTTTGACCGGGGCGCAACCACCCTGTTCACCACCCGATATATGGTCACTCCCAAGGCGGACCGCATGGGATACCGGCTGCAGGGAGAAAAAATTCCCATCAAACAGGGCATGCCCAAAAGCATTGTGTCGGAACCCTCCATGCCCGGGGGCATCCAGATCCCGGCGGATGAACAGCCCATCATCCTTTTGGTGGAGCAGACCGTGGGGGGATACGCCAAAATCGCCACCGTGATCTCCACCGATATCCCGAAGGTGGCCCAGGCCACCCCGGGAGACACCATTTCATTTGAAAAGATCAATCTGAAAACCGCCCACCAGATCTATCAGGATGAAAAGAAAAAACTGGCAAAGATCCTGGCGTGCATGTAATGCCAAAAATTGCCTGACGATAAAACCCCGGCAGTCTGACGGCAGCTATCCCGCTGCAAAGAACCACTGGGCGCCCAGAAAAACCACCATGCTCAAGACAATGGTCAAAAGCAGGTTTTTGAACACACCGCCGATGATACAGGCGGCAATGGCGCCAATGAGATATGGATTATCCAGGTTCAGGTCAAGGGTTTTTCCATCGGGCATCAGCACTGAGGGCACAATAATGGCTGTGAGTACGGCAGGAGGCACATATCTCAATCCCTTTTCAAACAGTCTGGGAAACTGCATCCGTCCGGAAACAGGAAAAAGAATATAGCGTATGCCAAAGGTTACCGCAGCCATTCCTGCAACCATATAGATCTCAGATAATTTTATACCGGTACCAAACATATTCAAACTCCCTTCTTCTTGTCAGAGGATAATTTTTCACACACTACCCCCGCCATAACACCGGTAAGGGCAGCCAGCATCAAACCCAGTTTGTGGGGAAGGTCCTGGGCGGCAATGGAAACCGTTCCGGCTGTGACCACCGCTGCCCACATGGGTTTTGTAACAAGATACGGGATGACAATGCCGATGAATGTGGCAGGCATGGCAAAATCAAGTCCCCACCGGGATATTTCCGGAAAGGTTTTTCCTGCTGTAAGACCGATCAGGGTGCACAGATTCCAGTTGAGGTACATGAACACCATGGACCCCAGGTTGTAGTAGTGTTTGCCGGGTACACCATCATGTTTGCCGTAGCGGGTGACTGCCACGGCAAAGGTTTCATCGGTCAAACCAAAGGCCAGTACCATTTTCCAGGCTTGGGGCAGGTTTTTATAAAACGGTACCATGGTCGCGCTGTAGAGCATGTGGCGCAGGTTGACCACAAAGGTGGTGACAACTATCATGGGCCACGGGGTGCCTGAGGCTGCCAGGCCCAGGGCCACAAACTGTGCAGACCCTGCAAAAACAAACAAGGACATCCCCATTGCAGCGCCAAAGGAAAGCCCGGCCGTGTCAGCCAGGGCCCCGAAGATAATACCAAAGGGAACCGCACCCACAATCAGCGGAAAGGTGTCCTTTGCCCCTTCAAGAAACAGTGACAACCTGGAATGGTTTGTCCGGGAGGATGTATCAGGTCTGTTCATCACATGTTCCCTTTTGTTCCTGGATCTATACGGCCCTGCATCACCGGGCCATATGCTGCCACCCGCCGCCCATGGCCTTGTACAGGCGCAGCAGGTTGGCGCTCACCGCCCCCCGGCTTTGGGCCAGCTGGTCTTCAAAGGAAAGCAGGGAGCGCTGGGCATCCAGCACATTGCTGAAGTCCACCAGCCCGGCCTGGTACTGGTCTCTGGCAATACGGTCGGCGTTGCGGGCTGCTGCTGTGGCCTTGACCAGGGAATCGCGGCGCAGCTGTTCCTTGGCAAAGGCCAGAATCGCATTTTCAATCTCTTCTCTGGCTGTCAGCAATGCGGCCTGGTAATCGATCATGGCCTGTTCCTGGGGGGCGGACTGGGCCGCAACAGCCTGCCGGATACTGCCGCCGTCAAAAAGCCGCCAGGAGACCCGGGGACCGATCCCCCAGAACCGGCTGGAACTGTTGAAAAAATTCCCGGCTGATAAAGCTTCCAGGCCAAATGTGCCGGTCAGGTGAAACCGCGGGTACAGGTCTGCCATGGCCACCCCCACCAGGGCAGTTTCCCGGGCCAGGGCACGTTCCGCCAGGCGGATATCCGGGCGCTGGCGCAGGGTGTGGGCAGGAATGCCCATGGCAACTTCCAGGGGAATACGGGGGATGGGACGGGTTTCAGCCAGGTCTTCATGCAGGGCACCGGGCGGTTTGCCTACCAGGACGGCCAGGCGGTTTGCCGTTCTGCCAAGGCCGTCCTGGAGCAGCGGAATCTGGGACCGGGTCTGCTCCAGAATGTATTGGGACTGATGTACCGGCAGTTCCCCGATCAATCCGGCATTGAACCGGGACAAATTGATTTCATAGGTCTCCTTTTGCACTTCCAGGTTTCCCCGGGCCGCAACCAGCCGCTCCTGGAAGGTGCGCAGCTCCAGATAGTTGAGGGCGACTTCTGCCTGCAGACTCACAAGCACCCCGGCCATGGCCTCCTGCCGGGTCTCCATTTCCGCCAGGGCAGCCTCCTGTGAGCGCTGCACCCCACCGAACAGATCCAGTTCCCAGGCAGCATCAAAACCGGCATGGTAAAAGCCGGAGGCTCTTCCAGTACCGGTTTCTTCACTGGTCTGCTGCCTTTGTATCAAACCGGTACTGTCCAGTACCGGATAATCACCTGCCTGGCTGATGCCGTACAACGCCCGTGCCTCCTGAATCCGGACCACCGCTTTCTGCAGATCCAGGTTGCCGGCTGCCGCATTTTCAATTAAACGGGTCAGCAAAGGATCCTGAAAAATCTGCCACCAGGCTGCCTGATCATGGGGTGCTTCTTGAGAAACTGCCAGCCCGCCCTCCAATTCTGTGTGCCAGGTGTCAGGGGCAGACAGTTCCGGTGTCTGGAATTCAGGCCCCACAGCAGCACACCCGGACATGATTATCAGCATCAGTATTATTGCCGGACAGGCAGTAAACTGAACTGCCTTGGGAAAAAAACCATTTTCATTATACGTACCTGTTCTGGAAAAACCGTGCATATGCTGTATCACCTCACCTCTTTTGTTTTTGTTCCAGGTGCTGCATTGTCCATTTTATCCTGCTGCTGTGCTGCCAGGCGCCGGGCCCGGCCTTTTTCACTGATGGTCTGGAAAATATAATACAACGATGGAATCAGGAAAATACCAAAAAATGTGGCCACACACATACCGGAGAAAACAGCGGTACCGATTGCCCTGCGGCTGCCTGCACCTGCTCCGGTGGCGATGAGCATGGGCACCAGCCCGAAAATAAAGGTCAAAGATGTCATGAGTACCGGCCGGAAACGGATGGCCCCGCCGGTTACAGCTGCCTCTGCAATGGAAAGGCCTGCCTGGCGCTGGCCCCTGGAAAATTCAACAATGAGGATGGCATTTTTTGCTGCCAGACCCACCAGCAGCACCAGACCGATTTGTGCGTAAATGGACAAAGACATGCCAAGCAGCCACAGACCCCCCAGTGCCCCCAGGGTTCCCACCGGTATGGTCAATACAATGGACAAGGGCAGGTTCCAGCTTTCATACTGGGCCACCAGAAACAGATAGGCAAAGACCAGGGCCAGGGCAAAGAGCCAGACAACCTGGCCGCCGGTGCGTTTTTCCTGGTATGAAAGGGCAGACCACTCATAGCCAAAACCTGGGGCCAGCTCCTGTGCAGCAACCTGCTCCATGGCAGCCATGGCCTGTCCGGATGAAAATCCCGGGGCGGCATTGCCGTTGAAATCAGCACTGGTGAACTGGTTATACCGCTTGATGAGCTGGGGGCCCAGAACCGTGCGCAGGGTCACCAGGCTGGTGAGGGGAACCATGTTGTGGTCGTTGCTGCGCACATACAACCGCTTGATATCTTCTGCCGTATCCCGGAACGGCCCGTCTGCCTGGACCTTGACCTGGTAGGTCCGACCTCCGAGATTAAAATCATTGACATAGGCTGATCCCAGGTGGGCCTGGAGGGTTGAGAAAATCCGTGCCACCGGCACCTTGAGGTATTCCGCTCTGGTCCGGTCCACATCCACAAAAATCTGGGGGGTATCTGCTGTGTAGGTGGTGAATACATCTTCCAGTACCGGGTCCTGGTTGGCGGCCATCATCAGGTTAAGGGCCATGCCGGACAGCTCCTGGGGATCCTGTCCCTCTCGGGCAAGCAATTGAAAAGTGAACCCGCTGCTGGCACCCAGCCCGGATATGGGAGGCGGCACAAAGGCAAACGCACTGGCATCGGACAGGGCGGCCAGTTTTTCCTGTGCCCGGCCAACGATGGCATCCAGGTGCTGGTGAGCCAGGCGCCTTTCATCCCAGGGTTTGAGAATCCCCAAAGCAAACCCCACATTGTCGGCATTCCCGCTGAGCAGACTGAACCCGGAAACACCGATCATGTTGGCCATTCCGTCGATGGTGTGCATTTCTCTGGTGATATCATCCATTACCGCAGCAGTGCGGGACAGGGCAGCAGACTGGGGCAGCTGCACATTGATAAAGAAATATCCCTGGTCTTCCGGGGGAAGAAAGCTTGTGGGCGTATTGTTAAAGAGTATGACAGCGCCGGTGACGATCCCTGCAAACAACAGTATCGGCACCACAAGCCGCCGGATCATCCAGGCGGAACCGGCTGCATACCCTTTGCGGCTGACATCAACCAGGCGGTTGAACCAGGAGAGCGGCCCTTTTGCCGGTCCCTGCTTTTGTGTGAGAAAGGTGGCGCACAGAGCCGGACTCAGGGTTAATGCACAGGTGGCGGACAGCAGCACAGCACTGCACATGGTCACGGCAAACTGCCGGTACAGCTGGCCGGTGATACCCGGCATGAACGCCACCGGCACAAATACGGAAAACAGCACCAGGGTAGTGGAAATAATGGGGCCAACCACCTGGGCCATGGCTTTTTTCGTGGCCGCAGGCGCGTTCAGGTTTTCTTCATGCATGACCCGGTGCACATTTTCCACCACCACAATGGCATCATCCACCACCAGGCCGATGGCCATGATAAGGGCAAACAGGGTGATGGTATTGGCATTGTACCCCAGGGCCATGAGTATGGCAAAGGTGCCGATCAAAGAGACCGGAATGGCCACGGAAGGGATCAAAGTGGCCCGCCAGTTCTGGAGAAAGGCAAAAATAACGGCAATTACAAGCACAGTTACCAGAGACAGGGTTAAAATGATTTCATCAATGGCCGCAGACACATACCGGGTGGTGTCCAGAATGATTTCATAACCCACATCTTCGGGCATGCCTGATTCCAGTCTTTTAAGTTCATTGCGGACATTTTCCATTGTTTCCAGGGCATTGGCATCCGATGCCCGGTAGACTGCCAGGGTGGCGGCAGGGTTGCCGTTGAGAATGGATTCAGTGGCATAGGACTGGGCTGCCAGTTCCACTCTGGCCACATCCTTGATCCGTACCAATCCCCCCTGTTTGTTGGCCCTGACAATGATGTTTTCAAAATCGGTCACTTCGACCAGCCGGCCTTTGGCACGCAGGGAAAACTGCACCGATTGTTTGTGTTCAAGGGGCTCCATGCCCACAGCCCCCAGCGAGGCCTGTACATTCTGGGTCCGCACGGCAGATATGATGTCATCCGCAGTCAGTCCCAGGGCTGTCATGCGTTCAGGGTTCATCCATATTCTCAGACTGTACTCTTTTTCACCAAAGATCCTGGCATCACTGACACCATTGATCCTTATCAGGGTGTCTGTGATCTGGTCACTGATATAATTGCTTAAAAACAGCATTTCCTGTGATTTATCCGGAGAGAAAAAGCTGATGGCCGCCATCATGTCACCGGAGCGCTTGCGCACACTGATGCCCTGGGCCACCACTTCTGCCGGCAGTTTGGGGGTGGCCAGCTGAATCCGGTTCTGCAGGTTCACCTGGTTGATATCCGGGTCACTGCCCACCTCAAAGGTGACCCGCAGTGTATAGCTGCCGGTGTTGGAACTGGAAGATGACATGTAAAGCATTTTATCCACCCCGTTGACCTCTTTTTCCAGGGGGGCGGCCACGGTCTGGGCCAGCACTTCAGAGCTGGCACCCGGGTAAAACGCGGATACCGTGATTTCAGGCGGGGTGATCTGGGGGTACTGGGCCACGGGAATGGAAATAAGTGCCAGAAAACCCGCCAAAGTGATGACAATGGATATGACCCCTGCCAGGCGCGGGCGGTGGATGAAAATATTGGAAATCATGGATCAGTTCTCCAGTTCGGCAGGAACCGCATGTACCGGTTCACCGGGATGCACTTTCTGGATGCCGCTGACGATCACCCGGTCCCCGGCGGCCAGGCCTGATTCCACCGCCCACATCCGGTCCAGGGCAGGGCCGGTTACAATGGCCTGCCTGGCGGCAATGCCGTCCTTGACAACCAGTACATACCGCCCATCCTGGTTGGCCAGAACAGCAGACTGGGGCACCACCGGCAAAAGCCTTGATGCAGATGCTTTGACCTGGACCGTGACATACTGCCCGGGAAGCAGCCAGCCATCCGGATTGTTGAACTGTGCCCTTACCGTAATGGTTCCGGTGGCGGCATCCACCCGGTTGTCGACAAATATTAGCCTGCCCTGTTCAGCGTAAGGACCGGCACCAGGCAGTATCAGGTGCGGGACCAGCAGGCGTGACTGATGCCCGTCCATTTCTTTTATTGCTTTTTGCACAGCGGTAAAATCGTTTTCACTGATGGCATAGGCCACCCGGACAGGATCTGTCTGTACAATGGTTGCCAGAACCCCGGATGTCGGATTCACAAGATTGCCCCGGGTATAGGCGGTTCTGCCGATACGGCCGGAAATCGGGGCCTTTATGGTGGTATAGGCCAGATTCAATTGACTTGTGTCCAGGGCTGCATTGGCAGCTGCCAGGTTAGCCATAGCAGTCAGTTCCGCAGCCACGGCATTGTCCATGTCCATGGCGGAAATGCTCTGCCGGCTCACAGACTGCAGGCGCGTCAGATGACTTTTGGCCCTGCTCAATTCCGCCTCAGCCTGGGCTATCCGGGCCTTTTCCAAGGCCACTTTTGCAGCATAACCGTCCTGTTCAATGCGGTACAGAACCTGGCCTTCTTTGACATAATCCCCTTCTTTGAAACTTACCTCTTCCAGAAATCCTTCCACCCGGGCCCGCAAATCCACGCTTTGGATCGCTTCCACATGGCCCACATATTCGTCTGCCGGCACAACATCCTGTTCCGTGACGGTAAGCACCCGCACCTGTGGGGCCGGCGGTTCCTGTGCAATTGCCCAGCCGGCTAAAAACAGGCAGCACAGTATCACAGTGAAGGGGATGATATTTCCTGACAGATTTTTTTGCAGCATGTGATCAAAACTCCTTAATTGTTAATGCATCCCAGCAGGCCCGGGCCAAAGACTGCACCATGTCATCATTCAGGGTGACCAGCCCGGCCAGAGAATCGCGCACCAAAAAAGTGACAGGTCCGAAAATCAATGCCTGGTACACCGGCCAAGGCAGCTTTTTGACAGAACCATCCAGTTCCCCGAAAAAAAATTTACGCAGGGGTTCGGCAATATTTTGATTGTTCTCCTGGAGCAGTTTCCCCCGTTTTTTTTCAAGGCCATAGGGAGAGTAGTAATATTGTTCCAAAAATCGAAATTCCCGCGGGTGGGAATGCAGATAGTAGATCAAATCTGTCAGCATGCGGATCAGCTGGTCCCGGTCGGACAGGTCCGGATCAAATGAGGCCGCCAGCATGGTGGTCAAAGCCTGGTCCACATGTTCGAAAACCGCGTGCACCAGCTGTTCCTTGTCCCTGAAGTAGCGGTAAATACTGCCCACCCCGACCCCGGCCATCTGTGCCAGGCGGGACATGGGGGCGGAATGAAATCCGTTTTCCGCAAACAGATGCAAAGCTGCTTTAAGTATCTGGTCTGACTTGTTTTTTGTATGTGTATCCATCATATTTCCTGTTAGGAATGAATATTCAGTCCAGCAATATAATGGTCAGCCCCTTTTCTGTCAACAAGAAAATCCATCCCTGCCGTTTTCTGCACCGTTGCTCTTTTAAAGGGCCCGGTCAGGCGCTGCATCCGGCCGGGCATTTCCCGTCTTGACCGGGGCTGTTTTTCCGCTATAATGATCAGATGTCATTACACCGCCTTGAACAGATCACCGGTTTTTCCAAACTGCCCCTGGACCGCCAGACCTGGCTGCAGGGCTTGACACAGGCCCACGGGTTTTCACTGCAGCAGCTGCGGTTTCTGGTGGAATACAGCCTGGATTTGTACTGCTGGGACATGGGCGGGCTTGACCGGTTTTACCGGCCCGATATCCTGGGAAAAGCAACCGGAAAACAGGCGGCCGCAAAGATATTATCCCAGCTCAAATCCGGATATGAGGCAGTGAAAAACACCTTAAAGCCTTACCCGGCCGGGCAGGGGTTTTCACCCGGGGAAACCAGGTTCCCTGAAGAGCAGATGGTGCAGACAGACCTGAAGGGGGCTGTCATGGGCAAATGCCCGGTGGCGTCGGAAAAGACCCGGTGCTGCAACCTCAACACCCTGGATGTTGTCCAGCAGTGCGGATTCGACTGCAGTTACTGCTCCATCCAGTCCTTTTACCACGGCAACCAGGTCCGGTTTGTCCGTGACCTGGCCCGCCATCTGGAGGGGCTGACACTGGAAAAAGAGACCCCGGTCCATATCGGAACAGGCCAGTCCTCTGATTCATTGATGTGGGGGAACCGGTTCGGCCTGCTGGACAACCTGACCCGGTTTGCCGCAACCCACCCCCGGGTAATTTTGGAGATGAAATCCAAAAGCAGCCGGATCGGATATTTTCTGACACATCCGCCGCCGTTCAACATGGTGTTCACCTGGTCCTTGAACACCCCTGCAGTGATCACGGCCGAGGAAAAGGGCACCGCTCCTTTGGAAAAGCGGATACAAAGTGCCAGAAAACTGGCGGACCGGGGAATTCCCGTGGGATTTCACTTCCACCCCATGGTCTGGTACAACGGATGGGAAGCCGACTACCGGGCTGTTGTATCCCGGCTGACAGAAGCCTTTTCCCCCCGGGAGGTGGTCATGGTTTCCATCGGCACCCTGACATTCATCAAACCGGTGATCAAACGGATCCGGGAACGCATGGCAAAGACCACGATTCTCCAGATGCCCATGGAGGCATGCGCCGGCAGATTCAGCTACCCCTTTGAAATCAAAAACGCCCTGTTTTCCACCCTTTTTCAGGCATTTCCCGACACCTGGAAAAACGCGGTGTTCTTTTATATGTGCATGGAGGATGTGGACCTGTGGGAACCGGTGTTTGGCCGATCCTACCCCTCCAATGAAGCGTTTGAACAGGACATGCTCCGGTCCTACCAGGAAAAAATTCAGGCTGTCCGGCAGAACCGGCAGCCCTGATCTTTTCAATCAGGGCTGATATGATCGGACATCTCGGACAGGTTGATCTCCTGCCGGCCGTGTTTTTCAACTTTGTTCAATGGGTACAATAATATTTCAGAATCTTTACAAATACTGTGTTCCGGCCCTATAATCTGAACATGTGGACAAGGTGCAAATACTGGCTCCCCCGCCTGATCATACTTGGCTTTGCCGTTTCCATGGTGATGCCCGCCCCCAAATTCATCGCTTCCATGGAAGATGCGGAATTTGTTGTCTGGATGTTACGACTGATTTGGGTCCTGGCATTTCCCGCCGGCTTTTTTGTGCTGCTGGTTCTGACAGACTTGGTGAGAAGGGTGAAGTGAAAACCTTTTTTCCTGGAGCCGGCGAGCAGACTCGAACTGCTGACTTGCTGATTACGAATCAGCTTTTCATATCAATAATATCAGGCAGTTATGTTCATATGGAGCGGAAACGGAGCGAATTTCATTGATTTTGTTTTTCAATATTTCAGCTTTTCCATTTCAATCTTGAGCCGATCCTGGACCACCTTGGCGTATATCTGGGTGGTCCTCAGCTCCGTGTGACCCAGGATCTTTTGAACCACCTCCAGGGGGATCCCTGCGGTGAGCATCTGGGTGGCGGCCGTGTGTCTCAAATCATGGAACCGGGACTTCACACCGGCCTCCCGGGTGATCTCCCGGTAATAGTTGGACACGGTAGAGGTATGCACGTATGAAAATATCTTCCCGATGTCCTGGGTCTT
>JAIPDY010000106.1 GCA_021737445.1 Desulfotignum sp. | reverse complement strand
GCTCCCGGTAGTAGTAAATGTTTTCTCCCACCACAATGGCATCATCCACCACAATGCCTAAGGTCACAATAAAGGCAAACATGGATACGACATTAATGGAAAAATCCGTCAGGGGCAAAAAAACAAATGATCCCAGAATGGATATGGGGATGCCCAGAGACACCCAGAAAGCCAGCCGGATTTCCAGAAACAGGGCCAGGAGAATGAACACCAAGGCAAGGCCGATGTATCCGTTTTTCATCAGCAGGCCGGCCCGCTGTTCAAACACCTGTGACCGGTCGCTGATCATGGAAACACCCACCCCTTGGGGCAGGGTTTTTTGAAACATATCCGCCCGGATTCGTGCGGCTTTTGCCACCTCAATGGGTTTCTGGTCCCCCACCCGGAAGACTTCCACCATGATGGCGGGTTTGCCGTTAAAGGTGGCATACCGGTTGGTTTCTTCAAACCCTTCGGAAATATCGGCAATATCTTCCAGCAATACCTGTGCGCCATTTTCTGCCGTGATGATAGGCAGGCCGGCATAGGCATCAGCCACATCCCGCCGCTCTTTCATGCGGACCATGATCTCGCCGCCCCGGGTTTTGACAGACCCGCCGGGCAGCTCAATGGCAAGGTTGCGGATACGCTCTGCCACCCCTGCCAGGGTGAGGCCGTACCGCCGCAGGCTGGCCTGGGGGACAGATACATGAATTTCATAATCTCTGGTACCTTCCAGTTCCACCTGGGTGATAAGGGGGTCCTGGAGCAGCAGGTCCCGGAAGTTTTCCGCAAGCTGGGTGAGTACTGCCCGGGACAAATCCCCGTAAACGGCATGGGATATGACATGGCGCTTGCGGGCCACAACCGCGGTCATGGGACGTTCCGCCTCATCAGGAAAAGAGGTGATGGCATTGACCTCGCTTTCCACCTCCTGGGCAAAGCTGCGCACATCCATTCCCTGGCGCACCTCAATGGTGACACGGCCCAACCCTTCCCCTGCAGTCGCATGCATTTCATCAATGCCGTCCAGGCCCTGGACCGCCTCTTCAATGGCCAGAATGATCCCCCGCTCCACCTCTTCAGGACCGGCACCCGGGTAGATGACAGATACTGATACCGCGCCCACCTCAAAATCAGGAAACACCTCCTGTTTGATGCCGAAGGCCATGACCAGCCCCCCCACCAGCAGGACAATCATCAACAGATTGGCTGCCACAGGATTTTTGGCCATCCAGGAGATGGCGCCTGTATGACCGTCTGTGAGCACAGGTGTGGTCATGGCCGGTTTCCTGTGTCTGTTCCGGCTGCAGCCGGCCGGTCTTTGTTGTGCACACGCAAGGCCATGCCCTCCACCGGCGAGGACATATCCGACTGGATCACGGCATCACCGGTTTCAAGCCCTTTGGTGACAAACACATGATCCGAATCCCGCCATACAATATCAATGGTCCGGATATCCAGGTGTCCGTCCGCCGCTACCCATACCTGGTTCTGGCTGCGCACCATGGGCCTGGGCAGGGCAATGACATCAGATATTTTTTCTCCATGGATGGCCACCTTGACATAGTTGTTTAGCAGCAGCGGCGTATCAACCGGGCGGGACAGGCCCAAAGGGTCATCAATGGTGATGAGCAGCGTGGCCAGGCGGGTTTCGCTGCCCAGTTCCCCCAAAAGACGGATGACACGGCCCTGGTGCCGGGTGTTGTTCTGATCGGTTATGGTGGCAGGGCTGCCGGTGTCATCAGGGCCGGACGGGGTCCAGATCCATTTGAGATGTTCCACAGGAACGGCGGCCTTTACCCAGAAAGCATCCGTGCCTGACAGTTCAGCCAGTGCATCCTGGGCAGATATCTGGGATCCGGTCTGTACATGCACAGCAGTGATCAGGCAGTTGAAAGGGGCTTTTATGGTGGTACGTGCCAGGTTCAGCCGGGCCTGATCCAGGTCTGCCCGGGCAGCGGCAATATCTGCCTTGATCTGGGCCATCTGCGGTCCCCGCAGGGCAAGGTCGGCATCCAGGATAGGGGATCCGGCATCTTTTTGCAGAATTTTCATCTCTTCTCTTGCCACTTCCTGCCGGCCCATCTCCAGCCGAAGGGAGGCGGACAACCGGTCCAGGGCGGCTTTTTTTCTGGCCACATCCAGTTCAAAATCTTTTTTTTCCAAAGTGAGCATCACTTGTGCTTTTTTAAATACCCCGCCGGGAATCAGTTGTGGTGATATGGTTTCCACAAACCCGCCCACCCGGGATTTCAGGGTGATGGACCGGGAGGGCATGACCGCTCCCATGGCAGTAAGAATAATTCGGTGGTCCTGTTTTTCCATGATGGCTGTTTCCACCAGGGGCGGGGGGATCTGAGGACGCCCCCGGCTGGCAACGGGCCGCGTGTCATACAGATACTGGGCAGTGAATACGCCGGCGGCAATAATGACGACCGGAACAATAAGGCGGATGATGCGTATAAAGAACGGCTTTTTTATATGAGAAGACGAGGTCATGGCATTTCCTTGGACACGGGGGAGACAATGGCCTGCCAGTCCCCTCCCAGGGCCCGGTAAAGGGTGATGCGGTTTTTTATCAATAAAGCGGACTGTTCAAGCAGGCGGATCTCAAGCTCCTGGACATTGAGCTGTTCGGTCAGAAACGGGATAAAGGGATCCAGCCCCTTGATATAGCGGCGCCGGGCTTCTGACAGGGCCTGCCTGGCGGTTTCCAGCTGGGCTGTCAGCAAAAGAATATGTGCAGCCTGGTGTTTTTCCGCAGCCATGCTGGTTTCCACCTCGGCAATGGCTGTGTGCACCACTTTTTCATAGGCTGCCAGCCGCTCTTCCACCACAGCGGCAGCCTGCCTGGACAAAGCTTTTTTTTGTCCCCCGTCAAATACGGTGCCTGCAAGGCGTGCCCCCAGGGTCAGTATCCAGTTGTCAAGGAGCAGGTCCAGGGCATTGTCCTGAAACAGAAAATTTCCCGTGAGAACCAGATCAGGCAGGCGGTAGGCCCTGGCAGCTGCCGCATCCCAGTCCGCTGCCATAAGGCGCAGGCCCTGGGCACGGACATCCGGGCGCAGCACCAGCAGATTGGCTGGCAGCCCGTCGTGGGGCAGTTCCGGCAATGTTTCAGGCAGATCACCCGTGATGGTGAGACCGGTTCCCGAAGTCTGTCCCAGTAAAAGATGCACAGATGCTTTCAACTGCTGTATCCGGTTTTCCAGGGGCGGGATTTTGGCCTGGGTCTGGGCCACAACTTCTCTTTGCTGGAGAACATCCAGGGCCGAAGACATGGATTTTTCAAACCGCAGTTCCAGAAGATCGCGGACCGTGGTGTTGACTTCCAGCTGCTTTTTCACCCGGGTCAGCTGTTCTCTGGCCGTGATCAGGTCCACCCAGGTGCGGGCCACCTCTGCGGCAACAGTCATGGCAGCGGTTTCAAGATCAGATGCAAAGGCCCGGGCAGCCAGCGAGGAAGATGTCACCCCGGCATTTATGCGGCCCCACAGATCCACTTCATAGGACGCAGCCGGCCCCAGGGAATAGGTGTTGAAAGAGGTGGTGTCCTGGTCGGTCTGGGTGCGGTTGTAGCCGGTTTCCAGGGTGATGAGGGGCAATGCATCAGCTTTTGTGGCGGCTGCCAGGCTGGCGGCCTGATCCAGTCTGGCTCTGGCCTCTCTGATGGAAAAATTGTGCGTCAAACCCCGGGTGACAAGCTGGTTCAGTTCCCGGCTGTTGAACTGTTCCCACCATGGAGAAGCAAGAGAAAAATTCAGTGTTTCAGGGGATGCCGTGTGTACTGACGCCGGCAGGATCTCCAGAGTACGGGAATCAGGTGTTACCACGCTGCACCCCTGGAGCATCAAGACGGCAGCAAGAAACAGGGCTGCCGGAACTGTCACCCGGTTACCGGGCCAGAAGCAGCCCATATTCATATGCCAGGTATTCCCGGGCAAAATTTTTTTGTATGAAAAATTGTTTTGCATCTTTGTCATGTTGGACGGGAACAGTCTGTGTCATTGCATCGCTCCTTTTTTGGGGACTGCAGCGGGAATTACCGTTTTTGTATCCTTTAATTATAGGGATTTATCGGCAAGGGTCAAGCGGAGTACTGTATTTATCACGTGTGAATGATATGAAAATGGTGCGGTTGTGCTAAATTAAGAGGGGGGACGAGGTGTGAACCTGCCCGCCATGGACATAGAAAAAACCGCTTTCTGTGTTCTTGACGGGCAGGGTGTCTGGTGGATTATTTCATGATTACCGGGAGTGTCAGGTCAGACTAACTTTCAATCATACCGGCTCTGACCCCTTTAAGGTAATTCATGCAGTAGTTGTCATGGCCCAGGAGCATGTCTGCTGTTTTGATGGTGGCCATGATTTTTTTGTCCAAAGGATCGATAATGGCGGAATCCATGCCTGCAGCCATCATCAGGGTGACAAAGGTCCGGTTGATGATGTGGCGCTGGGGCAGGCCGTAGGAGATATTGGACAGTCCGCCGGTGATGTGCACCTCCGGATATTTGGCTTTGATGGCCCGCACCGCATCCAGAACCATCACCCCTTTGGTGGAGTCGGTGGAGATGGGCTGCACCAAGGGATCCACATAGATATTGGCTGTGGGGATGCCGATCTTGTTGAGTTCCGCCACCAGGGAATCGGCCCGGCCCACAATGTCATCAGATGCAGTGGGCATGCCGCCGTCATCCATGCACAGGGCAATCACCTTGCAGTCCTTGTCTTTCAGGAACGGAATCATGTTGTCAAACCGCTCTTTTTCCAGGCTGATGGAGTTGATCATGGGGGTCTTTTCCACCATGGCAAAGGCCATTTCCAGGATGGCAGGATCCGGGCTGTCCAACGCTAAGGGCACGGTGGCAATGGGCTGGATGATCTCCAGGAGCCATTTCATGTCTGCCTCTTCATGGCCGATGCGGGCCCCGGCATTCACGTCGATAAAAGCGGCACCTGACTGCTGCTGTTTTTTGACATCGTCAATGATATAGTCGGCATTCCGTTCCGCCACAGCAGCCTGGACCAGTTTTCTGGAGGTGTTGATACGTTCTCCGATTACTTCAAACATGGGTTTCTCCTTATCTGTCTGCCTTTATGCTACAAGGCTTTTGGCCAGTTTGGCAGCTGACCCTGCATCTGCTGCAAACCCGTCAGCACCGATCTCATCGGCAAAGGACTGGGTCACAGGTGCTCCGCCCACAAGGATTTTTACCTGGTCACGCAACCCCGCTTCTACAATGGCATCTATGGTTTGTTTCATCATGGGCATGGTGGTGGTCAAAAGCGCTGACAGGCATACAATCTGGGCATTTGTCTCCTTTGCCTTGGCCACAAAATCTTCAGGCGCAATATCAACACCGATATTGTGTATCTCCATGCCGGCACTTTCCATCATCATGGCCACCAGGTTTTTGCCGATGTCATGAAGATCCCCTTTGACCGTGCCGATGAGTACGGATGCGGCAGCTTTTCCTTCCCCTTCTGCGAGCAAAGGCTTGAGAATGGTAACACAATTTGCCATGGCATGGGCCGCCATCAGCACTTCAGGGATGAACATGTCACCATTTTCCATTTTTTCTCCCACAATGTCCATGCCGGCGATCAATCCTTTGTTGAGGATGTCGTTGGGAGATGCATTCTGGGCCAGGGCATCATTGACAAGGCTTGTGAGTTTGGCTTCATCACAGGCTACAAGTGCTTCTGTCATGGCGTTAAAGTCAGTCATTTTTTTCTCCTTTATTTGGTTTTGCGTTTTTCAACGTAATCAGTCAGTTCTTTTTCAATATCCGGGTTGATCTCCGGTTTTTCATAGGCAGCCAGGCGCTGGGCCACTTTGTCTTCCGCCACCTGATAGATATGTTGTCTGCCTGCTTTTGCCCAGGCATCCTTGTTTTTCCGGCTCATGAGAGACGGCATATAAAACTCGGTCCGGCAGAGCTGGAATGTCTTTGGGTGGGTCAGGTACTGGCCCCCGATGCCCACCTGTTTGATCATATCCAGGCCAAGGGCATCATCTGTCAGAGAAACCGGCTTGAACATGTTTCTTATCATACCACACAGTTCTTCGTCCACCAGAAATTTTTCAAAACTCATGGCAATATAGGATCCCAGGATACCACAGGAATGAAGGATGAAGTTGATGCCTGCGCGAGCAGCCGTGGTGAGGGCCACAGCAGATTCCACACCAGCCTGGGCATCAGTGCACAGTGCATCGGTAAGCCCGCCGCCGGCCCGGGAGGGCAGGTTGTAGAACCGGGCCATCTGGCCCACCAGGTGGATGTTTTTGGACAGTTCCGGTGCGCCGATGGACAGGGCGCCTGTTTTCATGTCCATGGCAGAGGATGTGGAGCCGTATACCACAGGCGCCCCGGCCCGGACCAGCTGGGTAAGGGTGATCCCGGCCAGGATCTCCGCATTCTGCAGGGCCATAACCCCTCCCAGGGTCACAGGACCGGACCCGCCTGCCATGATCAAAGAAGCAACAATACAGGCCTGGTTGTGCCGGGCAAGTGTAATAAGGGATCCGAGCATTTCATCGGAAAACTGCAAAGGGGAAAGGGAGTTGATCAAAGAGACCGACACGGTCTTGTCCATGATGTTCTGCTTGCCGCCCCAGAGAATGCCGGCCATTTCAACCCCTTCCAGCGCTGCCTGCCTGGAGACCGGACTGCCCATGAAGGGTTTGTCGCACAACAGCATGTTGGACAGGTTTAAATCAAGGTGAACCGTCTGGTGGGGCATGTCTGCGGGTTCCACCATCATCCAGCCGTTCATGTCGATATACGGAGAGGTCTGGATCAGTTTGCAGAAGTTGTCATAATCCTCCATGGTGGCCTGGCGCTCAATGCCTTTGGCATCCATGACAAAAGGGGCGCCATAGCCCGGCACAAACACAAAGTCATCTTCTCCCACATCCACATTTTTTTGGGGATTTCTGGCATGGACGGTGAACCTTTTGGGGGTGGTTTCCAAAGCCTTCTGGATGGCGGATTCCTCAAAAAACACGGTGGAGCCTTCCACTTTGAATCCATTGTCCTTGAAAATCTCAAGCGCTTCTGTGTCGTTAAAGGCCACACCCGTATTTTTGAGAATATCCATGGCAGCATCATGGATTTTTTCCATATCCTGCCGACTCAGTTTTTGCATGCGGTCATACATAGGTTTTCTCCCTTGAAGACCCTTAAAGGGCCTTTTTTTATGGTTGGCGGTTATGTATAATCCATAAATTGTTTGCAGAATATGTGCCAGTAAATGTTGTGTGCAAAAGATATTCGCTGATTTGGGTGTTAACTACTTGATATAACAAGCTGTATTTCGAAAAATTCACCAGATACATACCAAAAAGACACGACAAAGATGAAAAAATTTTTTCACTTTTGTCTGGCAGAAAAAAAAATTTTTTTCAGGTGAAAAAATCTAATTGTATGACCTGGGCATGTAATCGGCCCGGCATAACCGGTATTTTTTGATTTTATAATGCAGCAGCTGCCTGGAAATCCCCAGGGTTTCGGCAGCCCGGGTCACATTGCCCAGGCTGGCGGCAAGAGCTTTATCCACGGCAGCTCTTTCCTGGTCTGCCTGGATGTCTGCAAGGGGTCTGGGAAAGTCCTGTGCACCGGCCGGGGCAGATTTCATGTCATTGCCTGTGGGTTCTGCTGCTGCATCATTTTGCTCCAGGGCATCCAGTCCAGGGGTAAACTGGTCAATCCCCAGAGTTTTTTCCTGTCCTGCCATGTTCATGGCACCTTCAATAAGATGCTCCAGTTCCCGGATATTGCCCGGCCATTGATAGACCCGGAACAATTCGTGCACCTCAGAAGAAATTTTTTGTATATGTGTTCCCAGGCGCAGATTAAATTTTGTGATGAAATGGGAGACCAGCTCCTCTAAGCTGTCCAGCCGGTCCCGCAGGGGCGGCAGTTTGACCATGACCACCCCCAGCCGGTAATACAGATCCGTGCGCAGGCGGTTTTCCTGTATGGCCATCCGGGGATCCTGGCTCACGGAGCTGATGATTTTTACATCCACATCAATCTCTTTAACCGATCCCAGCCGGCGCACCTGTTTTTCCTGGATCGCCCGCAGCAGTTTTGCCTGCACTGCCACAGGCATGGCCAGCAGCTCATCTAAAAACAGGGTGCCTTTGTGTGCGGTTTCAAACAACCCGGGCTTGTCCAGGGCACCGGTGAATGCTCCTTTTGTGGTCCCAAACAGCATGCCTTCCATCAGGTCATGGGGAATGGCGGCACAATTTACAGCCACATATTTTTCACGGTGCCTGGGGCTGAAATTGTGGATGGCCTGGGCAAAAAGCTCCTTGCCTGTTCCGGTTTCCCCCTGGATCATGATGGGGGAAGGCGAAGCAGAGGCCTTTTTTGCGGTTTCCTTGACCCGGACAAAGTCGGTGCTGGTACCGATGAGGTCATCAAAGGTGAACCTTGTACCGTTTCCCAGTCCAGAAAGGCATTCAGGCGGGGCGGTCACCGGCATGGATCTGCGCAGCTGTTCATAATCCTTGACAAAGCAGATAACTCCGTTGATGGTGTTTTTGTTAAACAATGGATAGACAGAGGTGATGGTGTTGGCCACTTTTCCGGAGATGGTTTTGTAAAAAAAAATTTTGTTTTTGATGGCGCGCTGGTGGAGCGCGCATTGCATGATCATGCTGGTGCGGTTGTCCAGCTCATAAATATCGGTTACCTTAAGGCCCATGGCTTTTTTTGTTAAAATGCCGTCGATTCTGGACTGGGCCTGGTTATAAAAATGGATGAAGCCGTTCATGTCTGCAATGATCACCCCGTCATCCAGATGGTCCAGTACTGAAAAAAAATTGATATGGTTCATGTCCAGCAGGCCTGATTTTGACTGGGGTATTGCCATAACCGGATTCCTTATGAGTATGTATTTTTTTCATGTTCATGGGAATCATATCATGTTCTTTTTTGGGATTCATGAAAAAAAACCAGGGGCGGCAGATTATTTTTGCCGCCCCTGGTTCACAAAAGATGCTGACCCCCATGTGATGCAGAAGAAAATTATCCTGGAAACATGTCATCTTCTATTTCAACAGCTGCTGCACTGGTGTTCATCAATGCAGCAAACCGGCCCAGGGTGACGGGCAGCATGGTTTCTGTATAAAACTGCAGAGATTTGATGATGCCCTGGTAAAAGGGTTTGTCTTTTTTCTTTGCTTTTTCAAGCTTCTGGGCCGCAATGACTGCACGCCACAAAAGCATCCATGCCATGACCGTATCACCGGCCGCATCCTGGAACGGGTGGGCATTGGCAAATGCAGACAGAATTTTGTCTGACATGGCTGTCTGGCCCATGTGGATAGCGACCTCGGCCAGTTTGTTGACCACCTCTTCCACTTTGACGGCATAGCCCTGGATGCTGTCAATCTCTTTGGCCTGGGCAAGGGTTTTCTGCATCTCCCCGAACAGGTCCATGATGGGTTTGCCCTTGTTCAGCCCCAGTTTTCTGCCCAGAAGATCCATGGCCTGGATTCCGTTGGTGCCTTCGTAGATCAGGGTGATGCGGCAGTCTCTGAGCAGCTGGGCCATGGGGTACTCTTCGATGAACCCGTATCCGCCGTACACCTGCATGCCCTGGGAGCATACCTCAAAGGCCCGGTCTGTCACATATCCCTTGGCAATGGGGGTGAGCACCTCCACAAATCCCTGGTATTTTGCCTTTTGTTTGTCATCAGGCGCAAATTTTGCCATGTCCGAGCAAAAGTGCACAAAATAGAGCAGCGAGCGCATGCCCTCCACATAGGTTTTCATCATCATGAGCTGGCGCCGGACATCAGGGTGCCGGATAATGGGAACCCCTTTGGCATCCGGGTTCATGATTTCGGTGAGATCTTTTCCCTGTATCCGGTTTCTGGCATAGTCCAAAGCATACATATACGCGGTGGTGGCACAGGCAAATCCCTGGAATCCCACCAGGAGCCGGGCCGCATTCATCATCAGGAACATGGCTTTCATGCCCTTGTTCTCTTCTCCCAGCAGGGTGCCGATGCAGTTGCCCTTGGATCCTAAAGACAAAGAGCAGGTGGAGTTGCCGTGGATCCCCATCTTGTGCTCGATGCCGGTGCAGATCACATCGTTGAATTCCCCTAAAGAACCGTCAGGGTTCACCCGGAATTTGGGCACCAGGAGCAAAGAGATGCCCTTGGTGCCGGCAGGGGCGCCTTCAATACGTGCCAGTA
>JAIPDY010000105.1 GCA_021737445.1 Desulfotignum sp. | reverse complement strand
AGGTGCACCAGGCCCTTCTGGAGGCGGATGTTTTCATCAATGTACCGGTGTTGAAGCACCACAGTTCCTCCATGGTCACCATCGGCATGAAAAACCTGATGGGAGTGGTGTGGGACCGGTGGTACTGGCATAGAAACGATCTTCACCAGTGCATTGCGGATTTTGCCTCTTTCCGGGCCCCTGATCTCACGGTGGTGGATGCCTATAATGTCATGACGCGCAACGGTCCCCGGGGGGTGTCGGTCAACGATGTGGTATCCATGAAAGCCCAGGTGATCTCGACAGACTTTCTGGCGGCAGATGCGGCTGCTGCAAAACTGTTCGGTACAAAACCTGCCGACATCCGCCATATTCAGATCGCTTCGGACATGAACCTGGGGCAGATGAACCTGGCAGACCTGTCCATCAACCGGATCAGACTTTGACCGGCTCAGATCTTGATTAAGATGACACTTCGTCACCTCAAACCCTTCCGGACAGGCATTGCCCTTGTCTTCTTTCTGCTCACTGTTTTTTTGTTCCTGGATTTCAGAGATTCAGGGTCCAGGGCCATTGCAGGGGAAGTGCTTTTTTTGCAGTTTGTCCCGTCCCTGCTCAAGTTCCTGAACAATGCCGCCATCGGAGCGGCAGGGTTCATCCTGGTTTTGCTCCTCACCCTGCTGTTCGGCCGGGTCTACTGCTCCACGGTATGCCCCCTGGGAACATTCCAGGACCTGATCAGCCGCGCGGCCCGTAAGAGGATCGCAAATCCAAGGGAAAAAAAGGACCGGTACCGGTTCTCCTATTCCCGGCCCCATTATTTTCTCTGGTATGGGGTCTTGATCCTGACCGTACTGCTTTTTCTGGCAGGCACCGGGCTTGTGCTCAACCTGCTGGATCCTTTCAGCAGTTTTGGCCGGATGGTGTCCCATCTTTTCCGCCCCTTTGTCCTTGCAGCAAACAACCTGGGGGTTCCTTTGCTGGAACAATTGGGAAACCATGCCCTTTACCGGGTCCAGTGGCCGGTATTTGTTCCCGTAGCCACAGGGGTTGCCCTGGTAACTTTGATAGCGGTGGGATGGTTGAGTGCCCGTCATGGCCGTCTTTACTGCAACACGCTTTGTCCCGTGGGGGCGCTTCTGGGCCTGTTCTCAAAGATTTCGATGCTCCGGATTCGTATTGCCCCGGATGCCTGCGCAAGCTGCCGGCAGTGCCAGTGGGTCTGCAAGGCCGGGTGTATTGATCTTAAGGAAAAAACCGTGGATGTCAGCCGCTGCGTGGCCTGTTTCAACTGTCTGGCCGCCTGTCCGGGAAAGGGGCTTACCATCCAAAACCACTGGCGGCGGCAGACCCGACAAAATCTGGTGAAACCCGGTCGCAGGGGGTTTCTGATCGGTCTGGCCGCAGCAGGCATGGGACTGGGTTCAAGCCGGGTGGATGCCGGCCCGGTCAATTCAGCCGATTCAGCTGATCCAGTTGATCCAGTTGATCCGGTTGATCCGGCGATCCAGGCCCGGCCCACCACCATTCCGGAAACCAGAACCGGCCCGATTTCGCCTCCTGGATCGGTCAGTGTGGCAAGGTTTTCATCCCTGTGCACGGCCTGCCATCTGTGCGTTTCCGTGTGTCCGTCCCGGATCCTGGTCCCGGCGTTTCTCGATTACGGCCCCTCAGGCATGCTGCAGCCGAAAATGGACTTTCGATCCGGGCACTGCAACTATGATTGTAAGGACTGTCTGGAAATCTGTCCCACCGGCGCCATCCTGCCTTTTTCAAAAAAAGAGAAACAGCAGATCCAGATCGGGGTGGCCAGATTCATCAAGGAAAACTGCGTGGTGTATACGGACAACACCAATTGCGGGGCCTGTTCCGAACATTGTCCCACCAAGGCAGTGGACATGGTTCATTACCTGACGCTGCCGGACCGCGATTTGTTGATCCCAAAGGTGAATCCGGATATCTGCGTCGGGTGCGGGGGATGTGAATACGCCTGCCCCACAAAACCCTACAAAGCCATCTACGTGGACGGGAACCCGGTGCACAAGATCGCTGAAAAACCGGTAGAAAAAGCAGTGGAACAGCGGATCGATACCAGCGAAAAATTTCCTTTCTGATTCAGACCTGTTTTGCCTAAAGGTATCAACCCCCGGCCAGGGGCCCGTGAAGGGCCAGGACAGCATCGGCTTCTAAAGGCGTGTCCACGGATACTTTCCGGCTGTCCAGAAAAATCAGGGGCACCAGCAGGGGGCTGATGCCCTGGTCTATCAGGATCTGCCGGATCGGGGTGCCTGCCTGCACCCGGATCCGGCAGGTCGGCTGTCCGGGCCTGCCGGCATCCCTGAGAATGCTCAGCAGGCTTTCAGACATATTCAGAGTAAGGGTGATGTCGGTATTTTTTGCAGACATTGGGAAAATATATCAGGCTGCGGGTTCGAGCATTGATACACAAAGTCCGTAACCCAGGGCATGCAGGGCAGCTTCTATTCGAGGCAATTTTGTAGCGTGCATGGGGTCCAGCATTCTGCGGATTTCCTTTTCATCAAGATTCAGCTGTCTGGCCAGTTCAGATCGGCGGATATCGGATTTTTGAACAGCAATATACAGGGCAGCTTTGGCTGCCATCTGGGCCGGCAACCGGATGGGATATTCTCCATTTTCCAGGGGGGAAGGCACCGGAATATCCTGTTCATCGCTGATACAGCCGGCAATGACCTCTTCTAAGCAGTCCGCAGCCTGTTTTTTCGCTTCATCAATGGTTTTTCCGTCCGTGCTGCCGTAAGGGAGATCCCGAAAAGTGACCAGAAAATATCTCCCTTCATCTTTTTCAATTTTTGCGGGGTAGGTAAAATCCATTATATCCTCCTACATGATATCATTTCTTGATATCCCGAGATCTTTGAGCATTTGGTTCATCAGGCCAGGCCCGATTTCTTTTTTGCGGTCTTTCAGAATGGTCTTTTTGTTGCCAATCCTCAAAGTTCCATGGCTTCCTTTGCCCCTTTTGCTTTCAAATACGGGGTTGTATCCAAAGTGTTTCAGTCTTTTTATCAGTTCACTGCCATTCATTCATGCAGGAGGATAGGACATTTTTGCCCTGAAGGCAAGGCAAAAATGTCCGGATCTGTTGTTCAGGGGCAAAGGTGATCATTCCACCGCCAGGTTGAATTTTTCCAGGGTCTCTTTTGTGGGAATCCCGTTGGCATCCCATCCCCGGGCCGCATAATAAGCATCCAGCATCTCTTCGATCACGGCAAACTCCACAAGGTGCCCCTTGTTGGGGCCCGAAGGAATGGGCTCCTCGTAAAACCGCGGGGGCGGATAATCATATTTTCTGCCGAAATCCGGGATCTCCCTTTTGTTGAACATCCGGTTCAGATGCCAGATTTTTTCAGACAGGGTCAAAAGATCTTTGTTGAAGTCCAGTTTTTTTCCGGTGGCATGATAATACAGTTCCTCATAATAATGGGTTTCCAGGCCGATCTCCATGTACTGAAGCCGGCAGGTGCCCAGGATGTCGAATGCCGGCCGCAGGTGCTGGGATTTGAGCACCAGGGGCACCACGTTTTTGTGGTCTGCCTTGGGGATGGTCTCGAAATCTGCGCCCTGGGAGATGAGATCATGGACATTGGCATCCTGGCTGCCGCCCACGGCATTGGCCACATCCGATCCCAGAACCCAGCACCGGCTGTGGTGGGCCCCAACATCCGCGGTCATGTATCCCAGCATCATGCCCGGCGCGTTTCGGGATTCATACCCGGTCCATTCCAGGCCCTTGACATGGATGGCAAACTTTGAACTGTGGCCCCCGATCTTTTCAGCGGCTTTTTTGACTCCGTTGGCCAGCACATCCCCGATACCCTCTCTTTTCGCGATCTTCTCCAGGATATAAACGATGGAGTCAAGATCCCCCCATTTTACATCCATGCCCATCTCTTCTTTTGAGATCAGGCCTTTTTCATAACAT
Organism: Desulfotignum sp.; assembly: GCA_021737445.1. GTDB lineage: Bacteria > Desulfobacterota > Desulfobacteria > Desulfobacterales > Desulfobacteraceae > Desulfotignum. The sequence goes on along the minus strand of JAIPDY010000105.1, from coordinate 6,419 downwards.
TCCAGGGCAAATGCGGCCACAGCACCGGCCGAGCAAGTATCCAGCCCCAGTTCATCGCACACCCAGTTGACATGGGCCACGGCATGGATGTCGGAAAGTTCGCAGTTACTGCCCACCAGGGCCAGGGTTTCATATTCCGGGCCTTCCACATATTTGTTGCCCAGGACGGTTTTTGCAAGGCCGTATTTGCCGCAGGGAATGGGGCAGGAAAAACACCCTTTGTCAGTGATTTTCAATTCATCCAGGATCGCTTTGCCGTTGATCTTGTCTGCATAATCGCAGTGGGAGGTGACAAAGTTGCGGGTGGGCAGAGCCCCCACATCATTGCACCAGTTGGTGATGCCGGCCGTGCCTTCAGGGGTCCAGCCCTTGAACCCGGGTTTTTCCCGGCAGGCGGCATAGGTCTGCTTGCCTTTTTTGGGCAAACCCTTGGGATCAAAGACAGGGATGTCTTTTGTGCCGCGCACGGCAATGGCTTTGATGTTTTTGGAACCTAAGACCGCACCGATGCCGGTGCGGCCGGCCTGGCGCCCGAAATCATGGGAGATGCAGGCAAAATTGACCATGCGCTCCCCTGCTTCGCCGATGGTCAGAACCTGAAATTCCTGTCCCAGATCGTTTTTCAGGATCTCTTCCACGGCAGTGGAGCCTTTGCCCCACAGATGCCCGGCAGGCCGGACCTCCACTGTGTCGTTGTCAATGAAGATATAGGAAGGCTCTTTGGCCTGGCCGGTCAATATGGTGACGTCATACCCGGCATATTTCATGGTCACCCCGAAATGTCCCCCCATGTTGCTGTCACCGTATCCGCCCGTGGCAGGGGATTTGGCGGCAAAATGGGTTTTGCCTGCTGCCGGGACAAACAGGCCGCTCAACGGCCCCATGGCAATGACAAACCGGTTTTCCGGTCCCAAAGGGTCTGCGCCGGGCGGGTTTTCATCGTACAGGATTTTGGCGGTGAATCCCCGGCCCCCTATAAAGTCATCCACCCATTCTTTTTTCAGGGGTTCTTTTTCAATGGTGCCGCGGCTCAGGTCGATTCTGAGGGTGTGTCCGGCATATCCGTATAGCATGATTTTCCTCCCTGTCTATTGAAATGTCAGTGCATCCCTGGGACACACTTCGGCACACTGCCGGCAGTTGATACATTTGTAGGGCATGTTGTCATCATCCACCATCATCACGTTCACTGGGCAGGCAGACACGCATGCAAGGCATCCGTCACATTTTTTTTTGTCAATGCGCCAGGTGCCCTTGATGAGGACGATAGCCTCCTGGGGGCAGGCCTTTGCGCACTCGCCGCACTGGTCACAGATGTCTGCAAAATACCTGCCGGGTTCCGGAAATTTGCCATATACATGCAGCATGGCCCTGGATGGATTGATGGTTTTCAGATTCTGCAATGAACACACCAGTTCACAGGCTTTACAGCCTGAACAGGTGTCACTGTTGAATGCAAGTATCATCTTTAGGTTCCTTGTGTGTTGGGTTGTCTTTTTCCGCCTGATTCTTTTTTATCAAATTTTTTAAACATTTGTACAACGCATTGTTTTCATGAGCAGATATGAATCAAATTAATGAAGGTCACACCATGCCTTTTTTCCGGTACATGCGCATTAAAGACAAATCCATGATCACAAACAGGACAATGGGTAAAAGCAAAAAAATCAGGGTCAAAACAGCAGCCAGGGACCGGTTGGAGGAGGACAGCAGCGGCATCAGCAGGCCGGTAAAGGATGCAACATTGCCGCCTCCCATGAGAAATACCAGAAAATATTCTGAAAACGCCACCAGAAAAACCACATTGCCCCCGGCGATGACGGCCGGCATCAGCAGCGGCAGTTCCACCTGCCAGAATATGGCAGCGGATCCGGCCCCCAGGTTTTTGGCACAGGTGCGGTAGGTGTCCCCCATGGTCTGAAATCCTGCCACAAGGGCCCGGAACATGTAGGGATAACTGAACATGGCCAGGGTCAGAACCACTCCGGACACGGTGTCGGCCACAGACAGTTTAATGAACACAAAATGCAGCCCCATGGCAAAGGTCATGGGCGGTACCAGGGCCGGGGTGAGAAGCAGTCCCTCCAGAAGCGGTTTGCCAATAAAGCAGGTTCTGGCAAACACTGAAGCAGGTGCCAGGCACATGAGCAGGGTGGCCAGAACGGTAAGCAGAGAAAAACCAAAAGAGGCGGCCAGAGAAGAAAGGATCACTCTTTTGTTTTCAACCAGAAACCAGATGCCTTTAAAGGAAAACTGTGCAGGCCATATCTCAGGATAACGCCACTCCGGGGCCAGGCTGACCATTACCAGGATCCCGGCAGGCAAGGCAAAGAGCAGCACCAGGATTATCAGGGTGGTGATATGACTTATGCCGGAAAAATGTTTCACAGTTTTCTCACCGTGTTTTCCAGGCGGGTGACGATTTTAGTATAGGCGATGATGAAAATAACGGCAAAGCAGAACATGATCGTCAATATGGCCATGGCTTCCGGCCTTCTGGCAAGATCATGCTTGAAATACAGGTTGTACACATGGATGCTCAACATACCTGGCCTGCTTTCGCTCAGAACAAAGGGGATGTCAAAGGCCCCGAAACTGTATAAAAAAAGGATGATGAAACTGGAGTGCAGGGCCGGTGCCAGGCGGGGCATCACAATGGTAAAAAAGATCCGCAGGCCTGATGCCCCGAGCATGGCGGCGGTCTGGATCTGCCGGACATCAAACCGCACCAGCAGGGCCATAACCAGAAGCATGGCAAAAGGGGTGCCTTTTAAGGTATAGGCCAGGATCATACCCAGGCCCCAGCCGGAATACAGCACATTTGGAAACTGGTGCATGGCCTGGATCAGGCCCAGTTGATGGGCCAGGGATGCCAGTATCCCGGATTGGCTCCAGAAGATCAGTACCACAAAGGCCACGGAAATATGGGGCAGGATCAGGGGGATCTTGTACACCAGGGCGGCATTGGCCAGCTTTGCCGGCAGCTGCCAGACCCGGTAGGCCAGAAAGGTGCCGGCAATTACCGACCCTGCAGCTGATATAAGAGCCACGCCCAGGGAAAACCCGAACGAAGCGAAAAAAGAGGGATCAGACAGAATGAGCCCATAGGCATCCAGAGCTCTGCCGGCATGGGGCAGAGGGGTGAAAATTCCGGCAGACTGGCATACCGTGAGGAACACTCCGCCGCAGAACAGCACCAGATAGGGCAGCATCAGGGGGCTGAGCTTCAGAATCAGTCCGGTGGTCCCTTTATTTATCCAGGACATGGGTTTTCCAATCCTGCTCCAATGCTTCCAGATATGGCGCCGGGATTTCGGGAACGGCCACCGGTGCCAGCTGTTCCGGTGTCAGGGTTGCCGGTCCCAGATCAATGGTATTAAACCGGCCGCGGTCTGCCGGATCCAGGCGGTCCAGATCCAGGGCCGGGAAATCCCCCCAGTTTTCAGGGCGGAATTTGGACAGCTGGGCATCCACGGAAATGAGAAAATCAGCCAGCACCATGGCTCCGGCCTGGTTGGGGGCGTTAAAAGGGATGGCTGTAAAATGGGTGTTGAATATGCTGCCGTCATCCAGGACAAAGGTTTTGACGGTGCCGGGATAACTGCCCTGTATGATCATGTTCTGGGCATGGGGCGGATGATAGGACATGCCCAGTGCCACCTCGCCCCTGGCAAAAAGGGTATCCAGAAAGGCACTGTCCCTGGGATAGGTCTGGCCCTTTTGCCATAAAAAAGGGGTGATCTCATTGAGCCAGTCCCACAGCAGCGGGGCGTTTGTTTTATACAGATCCGGATCCCAGCCGGCCATGTATTGTTCATGGCCGCCGGTGACAGCATAAAAAACATGACGGACAAAGGCTGATCCGGTGAAATCCGGGGGCTGGGGATAGGTGAACCGGCCGGGATTGTTTTTTATCCATTGTTTTAATTCATCAATGGTCGTGGGCACGGTATCGGTCCGGGCTGTGTCATATTCAAACACAAACTGGGCTTTGCCGTAAGGGGCTTCATACCCGTCCACCGGATATCCGAAATCATAGGTGATGCTGTCCGGGTCCACATTTTGCCTCACCCGGGGCAGGCGCCCGGAAAAGGGTCCGAACAGCAGGCCTGCTTCTCTGGCATTTTTAAAGTTTTCACCGTTGATCCACAGAAGATCAATGGTGCCTTTTTTCTTGCCGGCTGCCTTTTCAGTGAGCAGTTTGTTGATAAACACTCCGGCGTCCATGGGAACCCGTTTCAGATCAATGTCATACCGGCGCTTCATTTCTGAAGCCACATAGGTGTCCACCCAGGCATTGACATGGGCCCATCCCCCGTACATATACCACCTGACAAGGGTGCCCCGGGCCTGTTTCTGGATCTGTTCAAAAGAGAGCGTCAGCAGCGGTTCATTTGAGATGCTCTGGGCCGGGGCTGAGGAGGGCAGGGTGATAAGACATGGAAGGATCAGCAAAAAGATAAGGCAGGTTAATTTTTTAATCATGGGATCTCCTTTTGCGAAACAGGGTTAATAGGGTTTGAGTGTCAGAGCCACCTGCTGTCCTGTAAAAAACCGGTCATCCTGACTGTACACAGTGCAGGTCCGGTTTTCAATGGTTACTGTATACACGGTATAGTGGCCGGCAAAGGTTTTTTGAGTGATCCGGCCGGGACCGTTCGGATTGTCCGTGAGGATCAGATTTTCAGGCCGGGCCGGCACGGTTTCTCCGGCAGTAAGATCAGCTTGACCCGGGTTTATTTTGAACAGGGAGAACCATTTTTTGGGAATCTGGTTCACCGGGCCCAGAAACCGGGCCACGGCCCTGGAGGCGGAATTGAAATACACTTTTCTGGGGGTGTCAAACTGCTGCAACCGTGTGTCCAGAAGAACCCCGATGCGGTCGGACATGGCAAACGCTTCTTCCAGGTCATGGGTGACGCTGACGGTGGGAATGCCGAATGCCTGCTGGGTGGTGCGGATGAACCGGGCGGTCTCCATTTTAAGGTTCCGGTCCAGATTGGCAAAGGGTTCATCCAGCAAAAGGACTGCCGGGTTGACGATCATGGCCCTGGCAATGGCCACCCGCTGTTTCTGGCCGGCAGACAACTGGGCCGGGTATTGATCTGCCTGGCCGGTCAATTGAAAATAAGCCAGCATCTGGTTCACCTGCTCTATAATCTGCTTTTTTTTCAGGTGCCGGGCTTTCAGGCCGAACCCGACATTGTCTTTCACGGTCATGGACGGAAACAGAACATAATCCTGGAACACGATGATCACCGGGTGCTTTCTGTTTAAGGGACAAGAAAACATAACCTGTCCTTTGTCCGGTGTTTCCAACCCGGCAATGATTTTGAGCAGGGTGGTTTTGCCCACCCCGGATGGACCCACAATGGAAACCAGTTCCCTGGGGCCCACATCAAAGCTGATGTCTGCCAGAACAGCCTTGTTTTTATACCCTTTGCTTACGCGGCAGACTTCAAGATCCATGGAATATCCGTCAGGTACTGCTGGATTTTGGCAAAAGTGTCCGGGTTCTGCAGGGGCCGTCTGGTCTGCGTATATTCATACCAGGCCATGAAACACCAGGACAGGGCCCGCAGCAGGATGGTTTTTTCCATGACCCGGGTTTTCTGGATCATGTCGTCAGAATCCATGTCCGGACAGGCCTGCCCGTGATAGGCGTTCAGAAAACGGGTCCGGTCTGCCCTGGTTAAGATGGTGTCTGTTTTCCACAAAGTGGTGGTGGGCACCATGAAATGTCCCAGATCCTGGTACCGGCAGGAGATGACAGCTTTTTCCCAGTCCACCAGGCAGGCCCGGTGGTGACTGATGAGAAAATTATTCGCGTTCACCTCAGTGTTCACAAGGCATAATGGCTCGTCTGAAAACAATGGTCTGGTTTTTTCTGCCAGTTCCAGTACAGTATCATGGTATGCCTGTATCTGATCCCGCTCCTTTTTCAAAGGATGATCAATATAGCGGTATAGCAGGCCATGGCTTTCTGTGGCGATGTCGGTTACCGGATCCGCCTGAACGATCAGGCCTTCAGGCACAGGGACTGAGTGAACCCGGGCAAAAATATGAGCGGCCTTGTCCAGGTCCAGGCTGTAATCCAGGGGCCTGCCTGGAACAAATTCCATGAGCAGGGCACCGCCTCCCAAAGGCTCCGGCCAAGGGTGGCAGGCCAGGGGCCTGGGGGTGACCCCGGAATCTGAAAGGGCTTTGAGCACCTGGTATTCATAACTGATCTGGTTTTGTCCCAGGCCCAGCTGGCTGCCGTGGTTGATACGCAAAACAAAGCGGTCTGCATCGGTTTCAACCAGATAATTGGCATTGTATTCTCCAGCTGCCAGAAACGATACAGTCACCACGTGATCCACCCAGTTGCGGTCTGATAAAAATGTTTTGATCTGATCCAATGTGTCAGTGTCTGTCAT
>JAIPDY010000104.1 GCA_021737445.1 Desulfotignum sp. | reverse complement strand
TCTGGAAACCGGAAACATCAGAATCAATGCTGTTTTTAAGAAGTCAGCTTCTTTCTGGGAGATGGAACATCTTGATTAATAATATCTTTAAACAATTTCGGTCACTTTGCTTATGCAACTAAAAGGGAATGCACCCGTGCATAGACTATCCCCTGCTCTCCGACGATATCAGAGAAAAAAACAGAATAATCCCCTCTGCCGCAGGCCAGATCCAGGACAACCGATCCGGGCTTTACCGGCAGAACATCGGAGAATTTTTTCAAATCAATCAATTCAAAACTGCTCTTGCCGGCCCCTTTTGGGGTTTTTCCCATTTCTTGAGTCATATGCCATCCTTCCTAATGGATAATTTCAGTGATAATTTCATCCTGTGTCAGGCTGAATTCAGCCAGATAAAAGTCATAGCACATTTTTTTAAAAAAAAACATATTTCTTGATGTGTTGTACAGGGCCAACGCACAGGAAGGGTTGCAAAACTCATAAAGATTGGATAAAAAGCTCATGGAATTTCAATTTAGAAAGCCAGATGGGTATGCAGATCCGAATCCATTAAAGGGAGGTTATGGATGTGAAACAGGCTGATATTATAAAAAAAATGTGCAGGGATGAATTGACACAGACCGATGTCAAGGCCATCTGCAAGTTTCGTAAGTTTTCATCCCCCCGGTCCGCATCGCCTGAAATTGTTGAAACCTTGATCACTTCTGATGTGGGGCTGAAAAGTGCATTGAACAGTTTAACCCGGAAAGAAATCTTGATGCTTCATTTTCTGTTGGCGCTGAATGAACCGGTTGATATTTCCGCCTTTACACGGATCAGTAATCAAGAGGGGTATAAATACGGCACATTTACCCAGCGGTACCAAAAACTGTTTCAAGATATCAAACAAAGGTTTATCCGGAAAGGACTTCTGGCATTTTGCGAAGGGCCGGACAAACTTAATAAAAAAACCAAAATGGAAAGAATCTGCCTGCTTGTTCCCGTTGAATTCCAGGCGCATCTGCCCGCTATGTTGGAACATCCCTTAAAATCAGACCAAAAGGGGATCATTTCGGAAGACCGGATTCGAAAATTGCTTGCTGGCATCAGCCGCCCGGACGGGAAACCGCTCAAACAAGACAGCTCCTTTAATATTGATCAAGACGGATGTTTGAAGATCGGGGACAGTTCCTTTAGTATCGGCAATTTAGAATCATGGCAGTACCGGCAGTGGAAAACAGAAGCTGCAAAAGATATGGGGGTTGCTGCGCATCTATATTCTTTTGACTGCCTGTCGGCTCTGAAGGTGCTTTTTTCCAGCTTAAAACCGGATGAATGGATCGATCCGGAGCAACTGGAACCGGCTTTGGATCTGTTCTGTAATTTCAGAAAAAAGCCGGATATCGACCGGGTCTGCCGTCTGGGATGGGAAATGGGAATTCTGGAAACGGCATCCTTTGAAACCGGCACCTGTTACCGCCTTATCCGTCACACGAGCGAGCCTTCCGGGGACACTTTTGAAAAACACTATGTCACAGATCCTGATAAAGCCTGTATTGATTTCAAAAAAATTCCTTTGACTGTGCTGGCCCAGTTTTCGAAAATTGCAAGGTTCAGGGTGGAAAACAAAAAGATTTTTGCAGCGCCGGATCCGGTAATGATGGGCCGGTATCTGGATGACATCAGGGATACACCATGGTTTTTCCGATTGATCAATCATTTACCCGAATTCAAGCATTTGTTTCAACAACTTGAAAAAAACTGGGGAAAGGAGATTATTAACAGGAATCTGCTGGTTGCACAAATCAAACACATTGGTTTAAAAGCATCCCTTGAGAAAGCGTTATCCAATGAAGATGTCCTTTTTCTGCCCAATGGATTTATCGCCTTTCCAAAGGGGCTGGAAAACATGATTGAAAAAGCAGTGGTTCAACAAGGATTTGCCGTGAAACGCGTGACACCTTAAATCAGCCCACATTTCCATGAGTATGACAGACATGAAAAAAACGACATTGCCTGAAAAACACGCAGAACAGCTTGATGAAACAGAATTGATCGATATCGAGAACCATGTACCGGATCTGAGAAAAGATCTCCATCTGTTTGACAACTATATCAGCAACCGGACAGTGAAGCGGTCAGTGCGGGAAAACACACTTTCCAAACAGGATCTCAAACGGCTGGCCAAATTGATTTCAGATCCTTTTGCCATCTCGGATGTGGAGGAATACGGGGAATCGGACTGGATCGATTTTATTGACGATCTGGCCTTGCGTCTGAAATTTATTGACTATGATACCAAAGGGGAGTATGCCGGTTACACCAGTCACAGCCCGTCTTTCCCGGATAATTATATTGAATTCAATAAAGAAATTTACAATGCATTTGTAAAAAAAAGCCTCCAGGAGCAGGAGCAGATGATCTTTGACACTCTGGTTGATTCCTACTCAAACAGCAGAAATGAATTCTATTCAACCAGAGCCCTGAGCAAACTTGACCGGTTCAGCACCTGGGGGTGTGCAACCGGGGTGATGCCGTTTCTTGATTTCGGAAAAATCAGAAGAAAAATATTCGATCACCTGAAACACTATACACCCGGTGTCTGGTATTCAACCGCTTCATTAATCCGGCGGTTGAAAGATCTTGATCCTTATTTTCTTATTCCAAAAAAGCCAAGATACAAATATAAACATGACGAAAAAAAAGGGCGTTACTGCAATTTTTATGAAACAAAATATGGTGGTCATGAGCCAACAGTGAAACCAATGGATCCGGATGCTTTTGAGCGGGTGGAGGGCCGGTATATTGAACGGTTCCTGGAATATATCCCCTTGTGCATGGGGTATGTGGAACTGGTTTACGAAAAAAAACAGCAGGCGGACATTTTTCCTTCCATGGGACAGGTCAAGGGATTCAAAGTGACCGACAGGTTCATCCGGTTTATTAACGGTGCCGTTGCCGAGCCAAAGGTAACCATATTGCCAAATCACGAGATCCACATCGAATCAGCCAGCTATCCGGCCAATATGATTCACCGCCTCAGCCCCTTTGGCCAGATGATGTCAGAGGATAAAATCTGTGTCATGAAGCTGGACCAAAAACGCATCATAGACTTCATGGTTGAAAACGATGAATTTGATGTAAAAAAATTTTTAGCCAGTATCAGCGCAGCCCCGCTGCCGCAAAATATTGGCACAGAGCTTTCAGAATGGGCAGGGCGGTCCGACGTATTTGTTCTGTATGACACCTGCGGGCTTTTGGAAGGAAAATCACCACCCTTGTTCGCCAATGATTTTCTGGTAAAAAAAATTACCAAAGATCTTTGTCTTATCAGTTCCCCTGAAAGGGTGCTGGAAAAACTGGAAATTGCAGCCCGGGCACCGGTTGAAATCAGGCATGCCACCACAAAACTGTCACCGCCTCCAAAGGCAATTACCAGCAGATACCTAAAACAAGCCGCGAAAAAACAAAAACCGGTCGTCAAAGAACAGGTGGTTATAAAACAGAAGACATTTGTGACCCTCTATTTTCAGAAGGGGCATATCCTTGAAATATTCACCCAGGCACTGGTCAAGGGAAAATGCCCTGTTGAAGTTGACAAGGAACGAATGACAATCAGCTATGGGTCGAAAGACAGGAAAAAAGTGGCCGCTATTTTGAAAGATCTTCGAAAAACGTATCGAATCAGGATCGAGGAAGTTTTGTCGTGACAACACTGCCTCCGGACGGCCCCCTGATCATTCAAAGCGATCGAACCCTGATGCTGGAAACAGCGCATCCTGCGTACGGGCCCTGCAGAGACTTTCTGGCCCTTTTTGCCGAACTTGTAAAATCCCCGGAATTTATCCACACCTACAAGGTCAGTCCGTTGTCCATGTGGAATGCCGCAGCCCTGGATATTTCCTTTGAGACAATCCTGGATGGTCTGCGCCGGTTTTCCCGGTATGAACTGCCGGGGAATGTATTGTCGGATATAAAAGAATGGTATGGGGTTTACGGCCGGCTGGTTTTGAAAAAAGAATCTCCTGACCGGCTGCGGCTGCAGGTCTTTGACAAGGTCATTTTAAACCGGATCAGCCGAAATGAAAATCTGGCAGGTTTCTTGAAAGAATCTGTCACAGACGGGTGGCTGGTGGAATCCGACCAGCGGGGAAATGTCAAACAGGCCCTGGTCAAGGCCGGATATCCTGTTAAAGATTTGTGCGGATATGTGACCGGCGATGCCCTGGCCCTGGAACTCAAAGATGTGGACACTTCGGGAAACCCCTTTGCACTTCGGGATTATCAAAAAGAAGCCGTGGATATTTTTTACCAGAAAGGGCGGTCTTCCGGGGGAAACGGTATCATTGTCCTGCCCTGTGGTTCAGGAAAAACCATTATCGGGCTGGGGGTTATTTCCAAAATTGCCGGGCATACATTGATCATTTCCACCAATAATGTCTCAGTTTACCAATGGCGTAATGAACTGCTGGCAAAAACCAGCCTCGATCCTGATGTTGTCGGACAATTCACAGGCCTTGAAAAAAATATAAAACCCGTGACCATCACGACGTATCAGATGCTCACCTATCGGCAAAACAAGACAGAGCCCATGGACAATCTGAAAATTTTCAGTCAGAACAATTGGGGGCTGATTATCTACGATGAGGTTCACATGCTGCCGGCCCCGGTTTTCAGAGCCACCACCGGCATACAGGCCAGGCGGCGGCTGGGGCTGACCGCCACCCTGGTCCGGGAAGACGGGAAAGAAGAAGACGTGTTTGCCCTGATCGGTCCCAAGCGGTATGATATTCCATGGAAAACATTGGAGAACAAGGGATTTATTGCGCAAGCCTTGTGCACGGAATACCGGGTTTCCCTTCCCCAGGATGAAGAGGTGCAATATGCCCTGGCATCCAAACGGCAGCGGTTTCGAATTGCATCGGAAAATTCTTTGAAGATCGACATTGCCAGAGAACTCATTGCCAATCACCCGGATGACAGCATCATGATCATCGGCCAGTATATTTCCCAGCTGGAAACAGTGTCAGCTGCCCTGGATGCACCCCTGATCACCGGGAAAACCAGGCATTCCGACAGGGAAAAACTGTATGAGGACTTTAAGAAAGGAACCTGCCGGGTACTGGTTGTTTCCAAGGTGGCCAATTTTGCTGTTGACCTGCCTGATGCAAATGTCATGATTCAGATTTCCGGCACCTTCGGTTCCCGCCAGGAAGAGGCCCAGCGCCTTGGACGGATTCTTAGGCCTAAAAAAAAGCTGTCCCGGTTTTATACCCTGGTATCCAAGGGCACGGACGAACAGGAATTTGCATTGAACCGCCAGTTGTTTCTGGTGGAACAGGGCTACAAGTATGAGATCCGGTATTTTGATTTATTTTATCAGACCAATCCCGTTGTCTTTTAACTCTATCAATCTTTTTTTATACAGACTGCCCACAGCCCTTTTGAACTCTTTCTTGCTCATTGAAAACCGCTTGCGGATTTCTTCAGGAGGGCTTTTATCATGGCAAAGGATAAATCCTCCTGATTTGTTTAACCGGTATAAAATGACTTCCGCTGATTTGGGAACCGATGAGTACCCGGGTTTTTTCATGCTCAGATCAATTTTCCCATCCTCACGGATCCGCATGATATACCCTTTGCACGTATCCCCGATAAATAATTTTTGATAGGTTTCATTTGCGTACATCATCCCATAGTATCGATTATCAACAACTGCCATTATCCCAATGGGAGTAATAGCGTGAACAATCAAGTCAACCTGCTGCCCGGCTTTCAGATCCCCGGTGTTTTTATCACAATTGGCAGAAATTTGTGTCGTACCATACACCCTGTTTGTTCTGTTATCCCGGCAGATTTTGACCAGATATTTTTTCCCGGGCGCCATCCTGTCCTGCTGCTCTTTTCCGGGTACCAGCAAATCCTTTTCCAGCCCCCAATCCATAAAGGTTCCAAAAGGGGTAACATCTTTTGCGATTAAAAAAACAAAATCACCCACCACGCCTGCAGGTTTTTGTAAATGCATCCATGCATTTTTAACGTTTGATTCTTTACCTGACATTAAGGATTCCTCACTGTGAAAGTTATCCCTGTATCATATCATATTAATCGCCTTCTTGATACATGATCCGCTTGAGGTCACAAATTGTGATCTCAAGCGGATTACAGTCCTTTTTGGTTACCTTTTGATAAACCAAAGCCTGGATTTCAAAGTGTTGTGTATAACAAAAGGTGATTGTTTCAACATCCGGTTTTCCAGGCAGGGATCAGGCAGACAGGGCCTGTATCTGCCGGAACATCAGGCTTCTCAGTTCGTTAACCGAAAGATGGGCATACTCTTTTGACAAAATGGGGCGGCCGATCCTGACCGTCACCTCACCTGGGGTGATGGCCAATCCGCCCTTGTGCTGAAATTCGTAAAGCCCGCTGATGCCAAAGGGCACCAAGGGGGCACAGGTGGATTTTGCCAGGTGGAAGGGGCCTTTTTTGAACGGTCCCATTTTTCCGGTGCGGGTCCGGTGGCCTTCTGGGAGGATGGCGATGGAAAGGCCGCGGTCCAGTGTCTGTTTTGCCAGTGCCAGGCTTTTTTGGGCCTGTTCCAGGTTTTTCCGCTCAATGGGGATGCAGCCCCATTTCCGGATCAGGTATCCCCATACCGGTATCTTGAAATGGCGGGCCGCTTCCACCCCGGTGAAAGTCAGGGGGATGGCTGCGGGAATGACAAACAAATCGAACAGGCTCTCATGGTTACCCATGAGCAGGTAGGTCTGGTCCTGATCCAGGTGTTCTTGGCCTTCCACCTTCAGCCGGATACCCATTATCCGGATAAGGATTGAAAACAGCCGCCGGGCCAGGTTGAAGGTAAAGGATCTTGGCATGATCGGCAGACTGACGGCCAGGATACAGAAAGCTGTCAGGAAGAATATCGTGCCTGAAAACCACAGGCACAGGGAGATGATTGTTTTCACCGGTTTTCTGTCTGTCATTGAAACAGCACACTCCTTTGATGTTGATTGTCAGGAGTATATGTGTTTTGGTGCAGGATTTCAAGCGGCCGGATGGTTCTGTTTTGCCCTATACAACAAGGGATGAAAAATAGTATGATAGATGCCGTGACGTCCATAATCCGGAAACCCCAATGATTGAAAGCATCTGAATGGCATGGCCTGAAAAAGGGAGAGCAACTGAAGAGGCGGGTGCCGAAAGGATACATAGAGAAATGAGCAGCAGACTGACCCTTCCGACCGAAACGCAGATCAAAAAGAGTCTCAGGCTGGACAGCAGCCGGCTGCCCGGGTTCCCCCGGGCCGCGGCCAGACTGATCAAGGCATCCCGGGAGGACGTGGTCTCCCTGAAGGATTTTGCAAAAATTTTGCAAACCGATCCGGGGCTCTGTGTTCAGGTGCTCAGGATTGTCAACTCCCCTGTGTATGGGCTGGACCGGAAAATCACCACCTTGTCCGATGCCGTGGCTTTTCTGGGAATGGATGAGATCCGGAAACAGGCCATAAGAGTGAGCTTGTTTCAGCAGATGTTCAAAAACGGCCGGGCAAACTCTTTTGATATGCCCTGCTTTAGACGGCACGCTCTTTCAGTTGCGGTGCTGGGCAGTAAGATCGCCAGGGCAATTCCGTATCCTGATCCTGATGAGGCCTATGTGGCCGGCCTGCTCCACGATGTGGGAAAAGTTTTTCTGGCTGCTCAGGGCCGGACTGGCTATGGTGAATTTATCCGGGGGCTGTCTCCTGAAACAGAACTTGTGATCGAATCGGAACGCGGCACCCTGGGGCTGGGGCATGATGAAGTGGGGGCCTGGTTCTGTGATTTGTGGAAACTGCCCGAAAATCTGACAGCAGCTGTCCGTTACCACCACGAGACGTTTCACCGGCAAAAGCTCTCCGACAGTGAAAAAATTTTGATTTCCATCGTCTCACTGGCTGATTTTCTGTGCTGGACCCAGGGTATCGGCTCCTTTGCGTTTATCCGCCCTCCTGTGCTGGCTCCAGAGGTGGAAGAAATGATCGATCTGGACCAGGATGCAATCATCGAAGCCATTCTGGACATGAACCGGGAAATGGAAACCATTGCTGCGTATTATGATGTTGTGTTTCCATTAACCGGTCAGCTGCAAAAAAACCTGTACCGGACGAATCTGAGTCTTTCAAGGATCAGTACCCGTTATTTTTTCCAGACAGATACCTTTGACTGCAAAGATGCCATGGAGGTCAAATCGTTCCGGATAAGGGAGATGGAACTGGAATTTGGCAAATCCCTTGCCAGGGCCAAAAGCGTCAAGGAGGTGCTTGACATTGTCATGTACCAGATCGGCCGCATTTTCGAGCCCCGGCACTGGTCCATCCTGCTCAAGAATCCCAAAACCGGCAACCTGGTCTTTTCCGTGGTGATCGGGGAGAACAAAAAAAAACTCCAGGGCGTCAAACTGGCCAAAGGAGAGGGGATCGCCGGATATATCCTGGAGACCGGACAGTCCCTGGTGGTGGAAGACGTATCAAAAGACAGCCGGTTCAGCAGCCGTGTGGATAAATATACTGGGTTCCGGACCCGGTCCATCATCGGCACCCCTTTGAAAACCGGGGATAAGGTGTTCGGGGTGATTGAGCTGATCAACCGGATCGGTGAAACCCCATTTGATGAAAAAGACCTGGCGCTTTTGTCCTCCATTGCCGAGTATGCGGCCATTGCAGTTGAAAGGTCCTATTATACCCAGACCCTGACCCGGCTGGCGGCTAATGATCCCTTGACCGGCCTGAAAAACCGGTGGAGTTTTGAGCGGGCGCTGGTAAATAAAAATGAATTTGAAATCCAGTATGGCAGTGTGTTCTCCATGCTGGTCATCCGCGTGGGCGGGCTGGACCGGCTGGTTCAGGCAAAGGGGCAAAAAGTCTGTGACGATGCTGTCAAAGCACTGGCCCGCATCATCGATACGACCAAGCGCCGGACTGACACCCTTTTTCGTTACAGTGAAAATATTTTTCTTATGCTGCTGCCTTTGACCTTTGCTGATGGGGCAGAATTCACCCGGGACAGGATCAAAGATGCGATTCATGCTGCCGTGCAACACAAACAGCTGCTCCTGCTCGAAATACACATTGTACCCCACACCTTGAGCAGCAGGCAAATAAAAACCCTGATCCCCCTGGTGGGAAAAACCGCCCCTCCATACGAAAACACGGAGGAGCGGTCCCATATCGCAGATATCCAGGAGAATCTCCAGCCCCTGGTGGAACAAGAGACCAGGGAAGACCCGGATAAGGGGGATCAGAAAAAGCTGTTCGGCAAGGCGGTTTCCCTTATGGGCCATTATCAGCATCCCAAAAAGAGACGCTACGTTCATATCAAGGTGGACCGGATATCGATAGCCGCCATTGAATTCCGAATTCCTGAATCCGAGGCCCTGTCACCCCGGGATTTTTTGAACATCCAGTTTGTCCTGGATGATAAGAAAAGATCTGTCATCAAACGGCAGGTCATTGTCCGGGAAGTGGACAAAAGAACTGTTTATGGCGATTTTTACAACCCCCCGCCTTATGCCAAGAACCTGGGGTTTTACCTTATCGGCTGACCAGAGGCCGTGCTTTTTTAATCCAGGGCAAACGACAGCGCATCAATGAGCTGATCGGTCTCATCTTTGGTGGTGTAATGGAGAAATGATAACCGCAGCACCCCTGTCTCGAAGGGGATATTCATTCCCATCAGCGGGCGGACACCGTAAAAATGTCCCTGGCCGGCCATGATTTTTTTTGCGGTGAGGGCTGCAAAGACCGCATCCAGGGATTTGTCTTTTGGCAAAATGGATATGGTGGGGACCCGCAGGGCAGGGTCATCCGGTCCAATGATCCGGATATCGCTGCGCTGGTTCAGCCATGCCAGCAGTGTTGTCAAAAGGTCTCTTTCATGATTCTGGAACAGCTGTTTGAGCTGTCTGCCCTTTTGAGCCGGGTCGGTGGGACCGGCCGCATTGGAAGGATTGGAAAAATGGTGGTCGTATACCGCATCCAGGTATTGTGCAACTCCGGCGGCTGCCGCAATCTGGGCATGGTCCGGACCGGCAGGCATCATTTTTTTCCGGTCCAGATGGGCGTTGAAGAAATGGCCCTGGTTGGGCAGGGCATCCATGACCTGTTTTCTGATGGTCATCAGCCCCAGGTGCGGCCCCCAGGTTTTGTACATGGAAAACAGATAGATGTCCGCGCCCAAAGAGCCGATGTCCGGCAGGCCGTGGGGGGCATAGGCCACCCCGTCCACCACCACACAGACATCGGCGGCGGCTTTGGCTTTTGTGATGATGTCGGCCGCCGGATTGACATGGCCCACCACATTGGAACAGTGGGGAAATGCCAGCAGCCGGGTTTTTTGGGACAGCAGGGCATCCAGATCAGCCGGG
>JAIPDY010000103.1 GCA_021737445.1 Desulfotignum sp. | reverse complement strand
ATGGAAGACACCATATCATGACGATACGGCGGTTCAAGGGAATTTTGAGCGTGTTTGTTCCCATTTTGTTTCCCTGATGAGGTCAGTATATCAGACTGACAATATATATCAGGATCACAAATTGGAAACGATTATCGAAGAAGTAAAAAAACTAAAAGAAAATCAAGTAACCATCATTCAGTTACATACGCTTGTTACAAAAAGATTAAGATCTCCAATTGAAGTTTTGCTCGAACCGGATGGTGACGGTTTCATAGCCAGATCAGTTGATGTCCCTGTTTTCGGATATGGGGATGACCGAGTAGAAGCTGTTGATGCATTCAAACACGAGCTTGAATCATTATATTTTGACTTAACTGAAGATGATGAATTCACGGATGACTGGCACGCCATCAGGGACTATCTCGTTGATCAAGTAATCTGATTATGAAAAACAATAAATTCAATGTAAGTGATATTAAAAAAATCGGGGAAAACAAACTTCATATTGAATTCAGGAAAGGAAAAGAGTTCAATGGATGGTTTAAACTTAATGGCAAAAAAGCCAAAAGGCTGACCGTTCCAAAGGGCCGCAAAGGCATACCGCCAAAAACCTATAAAACTATGGCAAAACAACTGGGTCTTGATGTGTTGGAGTTTGATGACCTTCTCGATTGCCCCTTAACCAAAGAGAAATACGAAGAAATCATTTCATAGACAAATATTTTATCCATCAAATATCTTTTTAGTCAGGGGGTGACGTCTCACCATTTTAAAGAACCCTCTCTAAAAAAAGATTCGGAAGAATCTTCTTTTTGTCGGCATTCATTCCAAAAAAAGCTGCGGCCGTTTCGGAATGAATGCCCGAATCATCATCACGATATATCCATTGGCTATCCATGATATTTGGCCTTGAGGAAACCCAGGGATTCATCAATGGCGGCCATGGCCAGATCCAGGTCCGTCCGGGTGTGGCGAAAAGATATGTAGGCGTGGTGGAACGGGGTGAAAAAGAACCCTTTGCGGATGAGCTGGGTGTAAAAATCAGTGCGTTTGGCCTTGTAGGTCCCGTCTGCATCCTTGTCAAAGGTGATGTAGAACATCGGGGGAATGCCGGTAAGTTTTGCCCCCACATCATGGATGTCCATGGCCTGCTGGATTTTGGCCATGAACGCTTCCCCCTTTTGCCAGATGTCTTCCAGGACCTGGTCCCGCTCCAGGATCTCAATGGTTTTCAGGGCTGCCACAAAGGCATCGCTGTTGGGAAAGAACGTGGAGGAGATGAACAGCTTGTGGGATGCGGCCGTCATGATCTCTTTTTTTCCCGTGACCACGGAGATGGGGTATCCGTTGGCAATGGCCTTGCCCAGTACACTGATGTCCGGGGTGACTCCGTAGTACTTCTGGGCACCGCCCATGGACACCCGGAACCCGGTGCGGATCTCGTCATAGATCAGGACCGCGCCGTATTTTTGGGCGATCTCCTTGACCCCTTCCAGGAATCCCGGCTCCGGAACCTGCATCTCCTGGTGGTTGGGGTGGCCAAAGGGGGTCATGATAATGGCGGCAGTGTCGGATCCGTGCTCGGCCATGAGCTGTTCCAGCTGATCCAGTCTGTTGTACGAAAACTCGAACACATCTTCATAGAACTTGGCCGGGATTCCGCCCTTCATTTCCACGCACCAGTCATGCCACCCGTGATACCCGCACCGCATCACCTTGAGTCTGCCGGTATGGGCCCGGGCGATGCGGATACTGGCGGTGGTGGCGTCTGACCCGGTTTTCAGAAAGATGCTCATCTCGGCAGAAGGCACCAGATCCCGGATTTTCTCCGCCAGCCGGTTCTGAAATTTCTGGGTCAGGGTGAAGCAGAATCCTTTGCCGCTGATCTGGTCATACACGGCCCGGTCCACTTCTTCTTCCCTGTACCCTAAGATGATGGGGCCGTATCCGCACAGAAAATCCACAAACTCATTGCCGTCCACATCTATGAGGCGGCATCCTTTGCCGGATTCCAGAAAAATGGGGTATTCCCCGTTGATGAAATCCGTGGGTTTTCTGGCCCCCAGAACCCCCCCCGGTACCAGGGTGCAGGCCTGTTCAAACAGTTCAAGGCTTTGGCTGATATTCAGCCTGGGTGTCTCTTTCATGGCATATCTCCTGTGATCATCCCGCCTGTGACGGTAAGATCATTATTTTTCCGGTGTAAACATGGATTCGATCTTCTCGCTCTGGTGGATCTTTGCCCCCCGGCCCAGGAAAATCTGTAAAAAGATATCCGGATTGATGCAGCCTTCCGGTGCCACCACACCCTTGACCGTGACATGGCCGTCATCCATCATCAATGCGGCAATGGAAGCTGGCAGGCCTGTGCCCGGTGCCATGCGGCCCACCATGTCTGCGGTATAGGTGACGCGGTCATCCCCCCGCCTGCCCTTGACAATCACTTTCAGGCCCGAGGACTGGGGCCCGTTATCCCGGCCTTCAGGAATCTTCTCCCACAACTTCAGTGCCAGGTCATAGGGGGTAACCTGCACCCCTTTGAGATCCACCGGATCCGTGCTCAACAGGCCGGTGGCTTTCTGCTCGGCAATGAGTTCATCCACCCACAGGGGGATCAGGGCGCCTTTGATGATAACGTTTTTCACCCCCTTGATGTACCGGGGCAGGGTCAAGGGCTGGGGATGGCCCACATACCGGACATGGCAGATCCCTAAAGGATCCAGAAACTGCTCCGCCACCACCTCGGTGCCCCCTTCCACAAGCACCAGCTCGCCATTGATATACTGGGGGATTTTTCCCAGAGTCATGTGCAAAGAGTGGTCCCAGGCAGCCCCGGCCAGCTCGGCAATGCTCACCACCCAGTAAAGATAGATCTCATCCACTGCATCCAGGCGGTCGGCATACCATTTCACCAGCACGTTGTTGGTGCCGGGATCAGAGCCCATGCCGGTGAGCACGGTGATGCCGGCTTCTTTTGCAAGCTGGTCGATGTCTGATTCAAAAAGGATCTGGGTGCCCTCATAATCGTCACAGATATCGATATAATTTTTTTTAGCCGCCACCGCCGCCTTTGCCACGGGAACGGCAGTCTTATAAAAAGGACCGGCGGTGTTGATCACCACATCGGTATCCTTGAATGCCCTGACCATAGCGTCATGGTCATTCACATCCATTTTCACCAGCAAGGTTTTGTCACTTTCCTGTAACTTTTTTGACAGACGTTCCGGGTCAGGATACAGGTCTGCCAGGACAATCTTTGTAACCTTGTCCTGTTTCACAAGATCCCGGGCAACCCCCTGCCCCATTCCGCCGACACCGCCGATAATCAATGCACGCATGTAATCTCCTCCTCGTTTGGGCCCGGCGCGGTGGGGTCCGGCCCGGCTTATTGGTTTTCCATCCAAACAAGCCGAATCTGATCCCGATTGTTCCCGCCCGGGGCCCCATATGGTTATATTTTGAGTACCAGGGCCGCACCGGTATCGCCGGCGGCACAGCCGGTGAACAAAAGGTATCCCCCGCCTTTGGCAGCCAGCTCTTCGATGCCTTCAATGATCAGGCGCCCGGCTGTGGGAGCCTGGGGATGGCCGAACACCAGGGATGACCCATAGTTATTCATGGCGGAAAGCCTGATTCCCATCTGGTCTGCCATAAAAATATCATTGGCCGCAAACGGGTTGTGGGTCTTGATCACCGCCACATCTTCAATCTTTATGCTCGCCTTTTCCAGGGCCATCCGGGCGGCCGGTACCACCGCCATGGCCATGAACCCCTTTTTGGCCCGGGCATATCCATAGGACACCACCCGGGCATCCAGGTCCGGGTTATGGCTCATTCGGGCTGCCTGCTCTTTTGTGGCCACGATCAGTCCGCAACTGCCGTCGGCCGGATGGGTCTGGGACCCGAAGGTGTGGGCCCCGTCCGGCAAAACCGGTTTGAGCCGTTCCAGTCCATCCTGTGTGGTGGGCATGATGCCTTCATCTGCTTCCACGGTCATGGTTTTCTTTTTGGATATCTGCAGGGTCACCGGAAACATGTACTGTTTCTGAAATGCCCGGTCATGGGCCAGGGCATCCTGGTACTGGGCATACCGCATCAGGGCCACCTCGTCGCACTGTTCTCTGGTGATGCCGGCTTCCTTTGCCACATTTTCAGCGGTCTGGATCATGGCATTTTTGGCCCAGGGGTCATGGTTGAACTGGTCCATGACCCAGTTTTCACTAATCACCTGGCCGCCGGGGCCGTTGGGATTGGGCCAGACCGTGTGGGGCCCGTTGGAGCACCGGTCCGTCATCAGGGTGAACACACAGGCATAACACCCGGTTTCTATCCCCATGGCCGCCTGGAACACGGCGGTGGTGGAGGTGGAGCAGGCCTGGGACAGCCAGGCACCGGAGATGGTATCCGCCCCCAGCAATGCCGCGGCCCAGGGACCGCCGTAAAAAATATGGGGCTGTCCCACCGTGGCCCCCAGGATCAGGTAGTCGAAATTTTCCGGACCAATGTTCCTGGAGGCCAGCCAGGTCCTGGCCGTGGCCGCCCCCAGCGCAATGGCATGCTGGTTGGCAAAGCTGCCCTGCCACCTGGCAAACGGTGAGGCGTAATAGCCTTTGTATGGAATGAACGCTTGGGTCAACATAATGAATTTTCCTGAAATAGTCTAATTTTTATATGACAGTGTTACGTGTTAAGCTAATACCTGACTTCTTAAACTTCATCATTTGTTGTGGTCTCTCAGGCCATGATTGTGAGTACAAGTTGCAATCAACGGTTGTATTGGTTCAATATGGCCTCCAGCACTGCGCCGCCCACAGCCCTGGCTTTTTCTGAAATGGTGTCATAAACCGCTGCATCCCCCCGGGGATCGATATCCCCGATCTTGCATCCTGCCGGCACCCGGGTGCGGTTCCGGATCAGGCCCCGGATCATGCCGTCAATCTTTGCTGTCACCGGCATTTTGCCCACATGCCCCAGGACCTGGCCCTTTGTCACCAGGTCCCCGATGGCACAGACCGCGTCAAACAAACCGTCACAGGGAGCCCGCAAAACCCGTTCCCCGGACACCCCGCAGATGGTGCCGGGAACGCCGGTATCTGCCTGGGCCGGCCCTTTACCAATTATCCGGCCCAGGTCATGGCCCCGGTTGGTCTCAATGACACAATGCACATCCTCTCCGGCACAAAAACCCGGCCCCAGCCCGATGACCAGGGGGGCTTCCCCCATATCCGTGCCCAGATTTTTCTTGGCAATAATGGCATCGACCACCACATGGGGGGCAAGATCCGGAATCACGGCCCAGCCCGGGTCCACCAGTAACGGAATTTCCCCAACATCCCAGATCCGGGAAATTTCGGAAAGGTCACCCGCCTTGCGGGCGGTGATCCCTTCCACCGTGATGGCGCCGTCATAAACCACCTCACAAAAGCTCACACACCGCCGCACCGCCATGGGCATGTCTGTTTCCAACATCACCAGATGCCGAAAATTGGCATTGAACAGCCGGCAGGCCAGCCCGGTGGCCATCTCCCCGCCCCCCTTGATCACGATGACCAGATTTTTGAGAGATGGTACATGATCCCGACCGGTCACTTTCCCGCCTGCCGCTTCTCTCGGATGGCCGCCACAATCTTGTCCGGCGTCAACGGAAAACTGTCCATATACACCCCGATGGCATTGGAAACCGCCCCGGCATAAGCCTGGGCCGCAGACATGGCAATGGACATGCCCGCCTCCTTGGCACCGTACGGCCCCCTGGGATCCACCGATTCCACGATGATACCGGTGATCTCCGGCATGTCACAGGCCAGGGGCACCTTGTACTCCAGCATGGTGGGGTTCAGGCACCGCCCCTCTTGCCAATCATGGTATTCGGTAAGCATGCCCCCCTGCCCGCCCATGGCCACGGAGCCCTCAAACTGCCCTTCCAGCACCAAAGGATTCAACGCCTTTCCCACATCCTGGCAGGCCACGGCATTGAGCACGGTCACCTGGCCGGTGTCCGGGTCCACCTTCACCTCGATGATGGTGGTGCCGAAGGAAAACGCCTCACACATCTGGCCGTAGGGGTTGGACACCCATTCCCGCTTCATGTCCACCCTGGGCCAGTACCCGCCTTCCGCATTCACCGAGGTGAAATTGAGCAGGGCCACCCGCACGGTCTTTTTGATGGACACCGCCTTTTTTGGGTCATCGGTCACATAAATCATCCGGTTTTTGGCGGTGAGTTTGCCCGGGTCGGCCTTCAAAATTTTTGCCGCCACATCAAACAGTTTTTGCCGGCAGTTGGCAGCCGCATTCTTCACTGCCTGGCCCCCCACAAAGGTGGACACCTGGGAATAGGAACCCGGATCCGAGGAGGTGGTTTCCGTGTCCGCAGACACCAGGTGGATATCTTCCGGCAAAAGCCCCAGCTCTTCGGCCGCGATCTGCACCAGCATGTTTTCATTGCCCTGGCCGTTGTCCACCACCCCGGACATCACCGTTGCCTCCCCGTCCTCATTGAACTTGACAAAGGACTGGGACCCGCCCCGGATCCCCATGGGAAAGCCTGTCTGCACCGAGTTGGTGCCGATGCCGATGCCGTGGAACGGCGGCAGTTTACCAAATTTATCCTGCCAGTTGGCAGCGGCTGCCGCCTTTTTTATGGTCTCGTCCATGGCACAGGACCATACCTGGGAGCCGGTGCTGGTAAACTCCCCCGGCTGCCGGGAGTTTCTCAGGCGCATCTCCACAGGATCGATGCCTAAGTGTTGGGCGATCATGTCCAGCTGGGTGTCCAGGCCGCAGGCAAACCCCCGGCCGTGGACCCGGATCATGCCCCGGATGGGCTTGTTGGTGTAGATCCGGTACCCGTTGTACCGCACAGATTCCATGCGGTAGGCCTGTTCCATGGACAAAAACGGCACGGATGTGGCAATGGGGCCGGTGGAGGAGTAGGCCCCGCCGTCCATGTAGCAGGTGGTTTCCCGGGCCAGAACCCGGCCTTCCTTGTCCACCCCGGTCTTGTGGGTGGTGATCATGGCATGGCCCTGGCGGGTTCCAATGGTGTTCTCCTCTCTGGTGAACACGATTTTTACCGGACGACCGGTCTTTTTGGCCAACAGGGCGCAGATGTAATCCGCCGGACAGATCTCGGACCGGCCGCCAAAGGCCCCGCCGATGGTGATCTTTTTCACCTTGACCTTGTGCAGGGGAATCTTGAAGGCATTGGACAACGGCTTGGATTTCATGTGGGGCCCGCCGTTGGGCATCCAGATCTCCAGGCAGTCATCATAATCAAACCGGGCTGCCACAGCATAGGGCTCGCCGTGAAAATAGGATTCCTCGGGCGCGGTAAAGGTGTCTTCCCGGATGTAGTACGCTTTTTTGAAATTCTCATCCACGGATCCGGTATCGATGTTGACATGGATGTTGATGTTGTTGGGGAACTCCGCGTGGATAGGTTCCGCATCCGTGGTCATGGCGGTCATGGGGTCGAACACCGCAGGCAGCACCTCGTATTCCACATGGATGAAATCCAGGGCCGCCAAGGCGGTTTCCTCATCCACGGCAGCCACGCCGGCCACCTCATCGCCGATGTACCGCACCTTTTCGGTCTGGATGAACTGCTGGTCCCTTGTATAGGCAAACACCCCCCATTTGACCCCTTCGGTGTCCGCGCCCGTGACCACGGCCTTGACCCCTGGCAGGGCCAGTGCTTTGGATGTGTCGATACCCACAATTTTTGCATGGGCATGGGGGCTGCGCAGGATTTTGCCCACCAGCATGCCCGGCAGTTTGAGATCAGCCGTGTACAGGGCCTTTCCCATGACCTTGGCCCGGGAATCCATCCGGGGCATCCGTTTTCCTATCAGGGTGTAATCAGTCATGGTCCCCTCCTGTTTCTTTGGTATGACAGTCCGGGCATCCGGGTTCGGGCCGGGCCGCATGTTCCACAGCATCCACGATCTTGGCATATCCGGTACACCTGCAGATGTTGCCGGACAGGGCCTGGCGTATCTTCTGCCGGTCCGGGGAAGAATCTTCATCCAGCAGTGCCTTGGCGGACATGAGCATGCCCGGCGTACAGAACCCGCACTGCACCGCACCATGGTCGATAAAAGACTGCTGCAGCAGTGTCAATGTGTCGCCGTCGGCCAGGCCCTCCACCGTGGTTACGGCAGATCCGTTTGCTTCCAGGGCCAGGGTCAGGCATGCCCGCACCGGGTGCCCGTCCAAAATAACGGTGCAGGAGCCGCACACCCCTTCCCCGCAGCCCTCCTTGGACCCGGTCAGGTCCAGGTAATCGCGCACCACTTCCAGCAGGGTGTCATTGGGCTTTACCGGAATGATCTGCTGGTGGTCGTTTACTGTCAATGTTATATCAATGGTCTGCATGGTCACCTCGCTATTTTCATGGATACCTGTGCTGCTGCCTGTTCCAGGGCCCGGCCCACCATCTTTTCCACCATGGCCTGGCGAAAGGCCAGATCGGCCCCGGCATTGTGGGCCGCAAATGTGGCTGCAGCGTTCATGGCATCTTTTCCTGCTCTGTCAAAGGCGGTGTTGTCGTCAAACCGCACCCCGGCCAGGGACTGGGACACTTTGGCAAGAAACAGAGGCGACCGACTCATGGCCCCCACCACGATGCGGGCCGACCCGATGCAGCCGGCATCTTTCTGGTCCGGCACCAGGCGGATGCCGGCACACACAATGGGGTAATCGATGGCGGACCGGTATGAAAGCCGCTGATAGGCGGACACTGCCCCCGGTACCACGGGGATATCGATTTTGGTCAGCAGTTCATCCGGCTGCATGTCAAAGGGATGGATCCCGTCCGTGGTGTAAAAACCATCCAAAGCAACCCGGTGCTCACCCCGGGTGCTGTTCAGGACCAGGTGCGCATCCATGGCCATGAGAGCGGTTGCCCCGTCCGACTGGCAGGTGGAGTTGCACCGGTCTGCCTCATCCCTGGCATAGCAAATCTTGCCCCCGTCCTTGTGGCAGGGCTGCCTGCCGGACCTGTGCAACTGCGACTGGTTATAGTGGATGCACCGGTTGTCCTGAAGGATGTTGCCGCCGATGGTGCCCCGGTAATGCTGGATGGACACCGCACCGATGCGCTCACAGGCCTGCACCAGGGCCGGGGCCTGCTGCTTTACCCTGTCCGACCGGATCACATCTATGATGGGGGTCTTTGCCCCGATGCACAGCATCCCGGACATTTCTTTGATATATGACAGGCTGTCCAGGTGTTTGAGGCTCACCAGGACTTTCGGACCGGCCAGCCGGTGTTTCATGCGCACCAGAAGATCGGTGCCCCCGGCCAGAACCCCGGCATTGTCCCGGTGTTCATCTAAGAGCGCCAGCACCCCTTCCAGGGTGTCGGGGCTGTGGTATGTAAACTGTGGTAACCGCACGTGTCTTTCTCCTTTTAAAAACTTTCCGCCCGGGTCATTTTAACAGACCTGGCAGGTACAATACAATCTGGGGGAACAGCATCATCAAAATCACGCAGAGGATATAAGCCGGCAGAAAATAGGCCACCCCCTGGAACACCCGCTCCAGGGGTACATCCTTGGCCATCCCCCCCACCACATAGGTGGTGGCACCCACCGGCGGGGTCACCGCCCCCAGGGTGGTGACAATGGTGATGGTCACCCCGAACCAGATGGGGTCATACCCCAGCTCCATGGCCACGGGAAAAAAGATGGGTATGGTGATGAGCAACAGGGCAAGGGCATCCATCACCGCACCGCCGACAATGTAAATCAAAAAGATAATGGCCATGATCGTGACCTTGGAAAACGGCAGGGCCACCACCCAGTCGGCAATGTTGAAGGGTATCCGGGTAATGGCCAGGAACCGGCCGAAAATCATGGCACCGGTGATGATCACGATCACCATGCACGAAATTTTCAGGGTGTCGAACACGGCATTGTAAAAATCCTCCCAGGACAGGCTTTTTTGCACCACGCCGATCACCACGGCAAAAAACGCGCCGATGGCCCCGGCTTCGGTAGGGGTGAACAACCCGAAATACAGCCCCAGCATCACCACCATGAACAGCACCAGCATCTCCACGGCCCCGGCCAAAGACCGGATTTTATCCTTTAAACTGGTGGCCTCGCCTGTGGGGCCCCAGGAAGGATGGATGTGGCACACCACCCACACCGTGGCGGTCAACAGCAGGGCCAGCATGATCCCGGCCCCCAGTCCGCCGTAAAAAAGCTGGGCAATGGACTGTTCCGTGGATAGCCCGATGATGATCAGCACCACCGAAGGCGGGATCACCACGCCTAAAGTGGAGCCGCAGGCAATGGCGCCGGTGGAGAGCATGGGTTCATACTTATACTTGGTCATCTGGGGCAGGGCCACGGTGGTCATGGTGGCGGCGGTGGCGGCATTGGACCCGCAGATGGCGGCAAACGCG
>JAIPDY010000102.1 GCA_021737445.1 Desulfotignum sp. | reverse complement strand
AATACGGCATGAAAAATTGGTGGTTCTACATAATGCCACTAAATGGGATTACACCCAGCGTATAATGGCAGATTCTTCAACCATATTTGCCTCATTTAATTCCAACAGATATCCACTCTTGAAACGAATTCTGATACGCAAGTTAACGCGATTATTTGTTAAAATTTCCTCTTCATAACGTTCTACATAAATTTCTTTCAGCTTCCGAACAACAGCTTCAACTGTACTCAGATGTTCCGATAACAAATCATGCAACATTATGTAACTGATCCTCTATATCACGTCTGATCATAACATAATGTTTGTAATCATTGGCCCATTCAATGTAATCTTCAGAATCTTCCAATTGCCCTTTTATAAAACTATTAAAGAACTCTTCCGATGTCATTTTATATTGTGACTCATAACTGCTGAGATGCTTCGCTATAGCAACAAGAGCATCTATGGATGAATCATACTCAATTCTCTGTTTTCTCATATCTCCCCCTCAAAGCCTATACAATACTGCTCATTTTCTATTTTTGTATTGAGCATATTATAAATATGTTTTTTAACCAAAGCAAACCAAGTTTTAGGTTTTATTTTTCCAGGGGGGGGGTGCAGCCTTCCATGATGGCCCGGCCCGGGGTGCCTTGGGCCTGGTATCCCACAAAGAACAAATCATTTTTCGTATCGTCCAGGCCTTTGAGGTGCAGCAGGCGCTGGTGGTCCTGGAACTTTTCCACGGCATACAGGTGTTTGAACCGGATGGGGTGGTCACCGGCGGCTTTCAGGGCTTTGGCTTCCCTGTTCCAGCACTGGTCCATGTCCTGGTACAGCCGGGTGTTTTGCCTGCCGTCAAATACTCAGGATCTTTGCCTGAATCATCGTCATTTCAGTATAATCTTTAATGGCCCGGAGTCTTCGTTCCCCTGCGATAAGCTGGTATTTGCCATTTTTTGTGGCCTGACAATAACAGGTTCAATCAATCACAATCTTTCCATCTTGATTTTCAATAATTTTTTTAGTGAAGATAACGCTATTTTATTGCCGGGAATCAACAGATAATTTGAAAGTTTCTGTTGGTAAAATCCGGATTTTGATATGTTTCTTGACTTTTCAGGCGTTTAGCACTAAAAGATTAAGTTTAATATTGATGATTTGATGCCCATATTCGGAGGACGAATGGATTATAAAACAACGCTCAACCTGCCTTCAACCCGGTTTGCCATGAAAGCCAACCTGCCCCAGAGAGAACCTGAACAGCTCAAACAATGGGATGAAAAAAAAATTTACGAAAAACTGCGGGAGCAGTCCAAAGACAAGCCCCTGTTCATTCTTCATGACGGTCCTCCCTATGCCAACGGCCATTTGCATATGGGTCATGCCATCAACAAGATTTTAAAGGATATCATTGTGAGATCCCGGCAGATGGCCGGATTCAATGCGCCTTATGTTCCGGGCTGGGACTGCCACGGCCTGCCCATAGAGCACAATGTGGACAAAAAGCTGGGGTCAAAGAAAAAAAACATGACTCCGGTACAGATCCGGCAGGAGTGCCGGGCCTATGCTGCCAAATTTGTGGATATCCAGAGAGATGAGTTCAAGCGGTTCGGGGTGACCGGGCAATGGGATGATCCATATCTGACCATGAATTATGCTTATGAGGCAGCAATTGCCAGAGAATGCGGGGAATTTGCCCTGGCAGGGGACATGTTTCTGGGGAAAAAACCGATCTACTGGTGCTGTTCATGCCAGACTGCACTGGCAGAAGCAGAGATTGAATACCATGACCATACCTCACCCTCCATCCATGTGAAATTTGCCTTGAAAGATGATCTGTCCGCCTTGATCCCGGATCTTAAGGATGCGCCGGTGTCCATGGTGATCTGGACCACCACCCCATGGACAATTCCCGCCAACCTGGGGATCTGTCTCCACCCGGAATTTGTTTATGCCGCTGTCAAAACAGAGGAACACGGGGTGCTGATTCTGGCAAAAAACCTGGTGGAAACCGTGATGCAGGCATTTGGCATTGAAAAATACACGATTGCTGCAAAGCTCAATCCCCTGGACCTGGAAAATAAAAAATGTGTTCATCCCGTTTACGGCACCGATTCGCTGATCATTTTAGGGGATCACGTCACCCTGGATGCAGGCACAGGGTGTGTGCACACAGCACCGGGCCACGGGACAGATGACCATGTGGTGGGCAGAAAATATGGCCTGGAGTGTTACTCACCTGTGGAGGATACAGGTGTGTTTTCTTCAGATGTGCCGCTGTTTGGCGGAGAGTTTATTTTCAAGGCCAACAAGCATATCAATGAGGTGCTGGAAGAAAAAGGGGCGCTGCTGAAAAACGAGCACCTGTCCCATTCCTATCCCCATTGCTGGCGGTGTAAAAATCCCGTGATCTACCGGGCCACTCCCCAGTGGTTCATTTCCATGGACAAACTGGACCTGCGTGCCAAAACCCTTGAGCAGATCAACACGGTACAATGGATCCCGTCCTGGGGAAAAGAAAGAATCTATTCCATGATCGAGAACCGGCCGGACTGGTGCCTGTCCCGGCAGCGGTCCTGGGGGGTGCCCATCCCGGTGTTCCATTGCAGCGACTGCAAAAAAGTGTATGTGACCAGAGAATCAGTGGACAGGATCCACGCCCTGTTTTCCGAGCACTCCTCTGATATCTGGTTTGAAAAACAGGCGGCAGATCTCATGCCCGAAAAAGCGGCTTGTGAACAATGCGGCAGCAGCAATTTTACCAAAGACCACAATATTCTGGATGTGTGGTTTGATTCAGGTGTCAGCCATGCGGCAGTGCTCAACGAATTTGTTGGCCTGCGCCGGCCGGCAGATATGTACCTGGAAGGATCGGACCAGCACCGGGGATGGTTTCATTCCTCTTTGCTGACTGCTGTGGGCCGCACCGGAAAAGCCCCTTACAAGTCAGTGCTCACCCACGGATTTGTGGTGGATGAAGCCGGGCACAAGATGTCCAAATCCGTGGGCAATGTGGTGGCCCCGGAAAAGGTGATCAAGCAGTATGGGGCTGATGTCCTGCGCCTGTGGGTGGCCTCTGCCGACTACCGGGGGGATGTGAGCATCTCAGATAATATCATCAGGCAACTGTCAGATGCCTACCGCAGAATCCGCAACACCTGCCGGTTCATGCTGGGCAATTTCAGTGATTTTGACCTGAAAACCGATGCCAGGCCCATATCCGGCATGGGGGAACTGGACCGGTTCATCCTGCACCGGTTGTTTCAGGTGGCTGGCAAATCGGTGAGTTCTTATGAAAACTATGAGTTTCACACCATTTACCATGCCCTGCACAATTTCTGTGTGGTGGATCTGTCCGCGTTTTACCTGGATATCATCAAGGACCGGCTCTATACATCCCCGCCTTCCAGCCCCAAGAGAAGGGATGCCCAGACAGTCATGGCCCTGATCCTGGATATCCTGGTCAAGATCATGGCGCCGCTTCTGCCTTTTACCGCAGAAGAGATTTATGCCCACATGCCCCTGGGCCAGGCCAGAAAAGACAGTGTTCACATGGAACCCATGGCTGTGCCTGATCCCCAATGGCAAAACCGGCCCCTGGCAGACAAATGGACCAGGATTCTGGCATTGCGGTCTGAAGTGACCAGAGCCCTGGAAGCGGCCAGAAAGCGCAAACTCATCGGGCATCCCCTGGATGCGGCCCTGGAGATCAAGCTGCCGGAAACCGAACTCAATAAATCCATCCGGGATCTGGACTTGGCGTTGTCCGATATTTTTATCGTGTCTTCCGCCGTCCTGGTGGACACGCTGGCATCGGAAGCATTTCAGAGCAAGGAGATACCGGGTCTTGAAATTGCGGTCAAAAAAGCGGCCGGTGAAAAATGCGAGCGCTGCTGGCGGTTCAGCAGTGCCATCGGGGAGGACACCCGGTATCCCACTGCCTGTGACCGTTGCGCGTCCGCCCTGAACCAGATCTTGTAAAAGGGTGTTGTGGGAAAAAAAGAACTGATACGCCTGAGCCTGGTGAGCGGGATTGTTATCTTTGCGGACCAGGCCACCAAAAAACTGATTATGGCGACCCTGGCCCTTCACGAACAGATTGTGGTGATTGATAATTTTTTTAATATCACCCATGTATTGAACCCCGGGGGTGCATTTGGTTTTTTTGCCACCCAGTCACAACTGGTGAGAAAAATTGTTTTTCTGCTGTTATCTTCTGTGGTGGCATTGTTCATCTGCTGGTTTTACAGCCGGGTCGCCAGAACCCATCTGTTTTTATCCTATGGCCTGGCCCTGATTTTCGGCGGGGCTGTGGGCAACCTGGTGGACCGGTTCCTGTATGGGCATGTGGTGGATTTTTTAGATCTTTATATCGGCACAGCCCACTGGCCTGCCTTTAATGTGGCAGATTCCGCCATCAGCATCGGTATGGTTATTTTGATTTACCATGTGGTGTTCAAAAAAATGCCCGATATTTAACCTTTTGAGGTAATATGCACCCGATTCTTATAGATTTTGGCAGCTTCACCCTTTATACCTATGGATTTTTCCTGGCCATGGGGTTTCTGGCAGCTGTCTGGTTTTCCAAGCGCAATGCCAGGTTTTATGACATAAAGCCTGATGATGTTTCCGATCTGTTTTTTGTGATCCTGGTGTCCGGGATACTGGGAGCCAGGCTGCTGTATGTGCTTATCAATTTTGAGCAGTTTGAGTCCAACCTGCTGGATATATTTAAGATTTGGAACGGGGGCCTGGTCTTTTTCGGGGGATTCATTGCGGCGGTGGCAGGATCGGTTGTGGTACTCAAGATCAAAAAACTGCCGTTTCTCAAGACCGCTGACACCATTGCCCCGGGAGCGGCACTGGGCCATGGTATCGGCCGGCTGGGCTGTTTTTTTGCCGGATGCTGCTACGGCCGGCAGTGTGACCTGCCTTTTGCGGTCCGCTTCACCCATCCTGACAGCCTGGCACCGCTGCATGTTTTTTTGCACCCCACCCAGATTTATATGGCTGTTGCCAATCTTGTGCTGTTTTTTATCCTGATAGGGCTCCAGCGCCACAAACGGTTCCATGGCATGGTCTTTTTAAGCTATATCATCCTCTATTCTGTTTTCCGGTTTATCATTGAGTTTTTCCGGGGGGATTTCAGAGGTGATTTTTTCTTTGAATTTTTGTCTTTGTCCCAGGGAATAGGGATCATTGCCGTGATCATTGCCGTGATCTTTATGATAAAACTGGCTGTATCCTCCAATGCCGACCATTAAACACCAGGGCCTGGAAAAGTGGCTGACTGATCCTGATACCCGGATGCCGGGATTTATCCTGGCAGCGGGTGAAGACTATCTGGTCCAGGAGGCTTTTGACCGGATAAAAACCGGTCTGGGATCAAACAATGCCGGCGGTTTCAACCTGGATGTTCTGGACGGGCGGTCCACATCCATGGGGGATATTGTTGAACAGGTCACCACGTTTTCATTTTTCGGGGGAAAAAAGATCATTGCAGTTAAACAGGCCCCGGTTTTTGCAATTAAAGCGGGGCCCGGGGAGATTTCGTATTCAGAGCAGGACCTGTCCCGGTTATCAGACCTGGTGGAAAAAGGCATACCTGAAGGACATTTTCTGGTGATGACCACCACCTCCCTGGACCGGCGCAGAAAAATCTTTAAAACCATGGAAAAACAAGGCCTTGTCATTGACTGCACTGTTTCTCAGGGAGCCAGAAAAGCAGACCTGGATGATCAGCGGCTTGTGCTCCAGGGCATTGCAAAAAAAATGTTGTCCCGGTCCGGCAAAACCATGGATCAGGCCGGGTTTTCTGCCCTTGTTGACAGGACCGGGTTTAATCCCGGCCTGTTTGCAAAAAACCTTGAAAAACTGGTGGTGTATGTAAAAGACCGTTCAACCGTGCTGCAGACAGATGTGCAGGCCATTATCCAGCGGGACAGAAAAGACCCTGTTTTCAGTCTCACCAATGCCTTGATGGAAAAAAATACCGGCCAGGCAATGTTTTATCTGTCCTCGCTCCTTGGAGACGGCTTCCACCCGTTGCAGATTCTTAAATCCTTTGAAAACCTGGTGAGACGGCTGGTCCTGGTCAAGGCTTTTGTTGAGGATTTTTCCCGGCAGCATCCGGATATCCGGATGGACCGGATGAATTTCAACACATTTAAGCAAAAGATCATGCCAGGGGTTATCGCACATGATGATGAGATGAAAAAGCGGATGGAACAGCAACAGGCCATTCTGGCCCCTGAACCGGCTCCCGGGGGCAGAAAACAGGCAAAAAAAACAGCAGCAGCGCCTGATCTTTTACTTGCCCCCAATCCCAAAAGCCCCTATCCTGTGTTTCAGAGTTTTGACAAATCCGCCGGATTTTCATTAAAAGAGCTTTGCTGTGCCCTCATTGCCTTAGGAGACCTTGATTTTGCCTTAAAATCCTCTTCCATGGAAGCGAAAGTGGGCATTGAAAATTTTGTGATCATATTCTGTCAGAAAGGAGGCTGGCTTCATGCATCGGAAAACTAAAATAATTGCAACAATCTCCAGCCTGAACAGTTCTGTTGCGTTCATTAAAGGACTGTATCAGGCCGGCATGAATGTGGTCAGGCTCAACACCGCCCACATGACCCATGCAGATGCCCTGACAGTGGTGGAAAACACCAGAGCTGTTTCCGAGAAAATCGGTATCCTGTTGGATACCAAGGGCCCGGAAATCCGCACCTGTGATGCCAAAGCCCCCCTGACCGTGCGCCACGGGGATTATGTCCGCATCAAAGGGGACCCGGAGGGCATCTCCTTTGGTGATATAATCTATGTGTCCCACAGGGGGTTTGTCAGAGATGTGCCCATGGGCAGTTCCGTGCTCATTGATGACGGCACCGTGGCCCTGGCGGTAATGCACAAGGATGACCAGTACCTGGTCTGCCATGTGGAAAATGACGGGGTGATCCATGCCAGAAAAAGCGTGAATATCCCGTCGGTTCATGTGAAACTGCCGGCCCTGAGTGAAAAGGACAAGGGGTTTATCGCATTTGCCGCTGACAACAACCTGGATTTCATTGCCCATTCTTTTGTGCGGAACAAAGAGGATGTGATCGCAGTCCAGGAAATTCTGGACAAAAAAAAATCTTCCATCAAAATCATTGCCAAGATTGAGAACAGCCAGGGCGTGGAAAATATCAGCGAGATACTGGATCACACCTACGGGGTTATGATTGCCAGAGGAGACCTGGCCGTGGAGGTCCCCACGGAAAAAATCCCTTTGATCCAGAAAAGAATTATCACCACCTGTATCGAGCGGCGCAAGCCTGTTATCGTGGCCACCCAGATGCTGCACTCCATGATAGATTCCCCCAGACCCACCCGGGCTGAGGTGTCGGATGTGGCCAATGCCTGCCTGGACCATGCCGATGCCCTGATGCTGTCCGGAGAAACCGCCAGCGGCAGATACCCGGAAGTGGCCGTGCGGACCATGGCAAAAATTGCCAGGGAGGTGGAAACCAACCTGAGCAGCTTCATCAACATTCCCTATTCATCTGAAAAAAAGATCACCGCCTACCTGGCCAAGGCGGCAGTGAAAGCGGCCCTGCGGCTGAACACCAAAGCCATTGTGGCAGATTCTCTGACAGGGGGCACCATCCTGGCCCTGGCAGCCTACCGGGGGGACAACCCCATCTTTGCCCAGGTCTATGACAAGCGGGTGATGCGGCAGCTATCTTTGTCCTTCGGGGTGTCAGCTGATTATATTCCCATGAATGCCGGGTCCATGGAAACGTTGAAACTGTCCATCTGCCGGCTGCTGGATGAAAAAAAACTGTCTGATGACTCTTTGATCATTGTGCTTGCCGGCAGTTTCGGGCCCACCCACGGGGCGTCTTTCATTGAAATCGCCTCAGCCGGAACCATGAAGGAAAAATGTGTGATTGCCTGATCAGCCCGTGACCGTAACCGCGGGGCATGTCGCACTTACTGCAGACCAGGCCTTCTCAGGTCTTGGGTGGCCGGTCTTGCGGCTTGTGCTGCAAGATATGTATCAGGGTTAACGCAAGTAACCACAGACCCGTGCCGGGGGGGGTACCTGGGGGACTCACCTTCTGCAGCGTTTACACAGGCGATAGGACATGCTGCGCTGAACCGGGTCATCTTTATATGCGGCACTCTGCTGAAAAGGTCCCTACAGCTTTATATGCAATAGCCCTTGCCGCAGGCATGTATTGCAGCATGTGCCTTGTGCGTCAAGATCCGGGTTGCGGGGAGGTGCCGGCTGCCTGAAACAGCTCTTCCGCCCTGTAGGAACTTCTCACAAACGGGCCGGCAGCCACTTTGGTGAATCCGATATTCCGGGCGGTCTGCCCCAACTGTTCAAATTCTGCGGGCGGATAATATTTTTGTATATCCAGATGGTTTCTGGTGGGTTGCAGGTACTGGCCCATGGTCAGCATGTCGCAGCCATGGTCATGCAGGTCCTGCATGGTCTGTTTCAGCTGGGGTAAGGTTTCTCCCAGCCCCACCATGATGCCGGATTTGGCCGGCATATCAGGATTGATTTTTTTTACGTTGCTGATGAGATCCAGAGAGCGCTGGTACACAGCCTCGGGCCGGACCCGGGGATACAGGTCTGCCACGGTTTCAATATTGTGGTTGATGACATCGGGCCGTGCATCCATAACGGTTTTCAGGGCAGCCATATCCCCCTTGAAATCAGGTATCAGCATTTCCACCCTGATGGCTTGGCCCAGATCTTTTCCCAGTTTTTTGATGGCCTGGATCACGGCGGCAAAATGGGCGGCCCCGCCGTCAGGCAGATCATCTCTGGTGACAGAGGTCACCACCACGTAATGCAATTTAAGTTTCTGGACCGCCAGGGCCACCCGGTCAGGTTCCTGCGGGTCCACGGCCAGGGGAGGGCGGGATGTGATATTGCAGAACCGGCAGTGCCGGGTGCACTGGTCCCCTAAGATCATAAAGGTGGCAGTGTCTTTGGCAAAGCATTCAAACATATTGGGGCAGTTGGCCTCCTGGCAGGCCGTATGCAGTTTTGCTCCGGCCAGCAGTCTTGTGACCCTTGCATAGTCTCCGCCCCTGGGCAGATGTTTTTTCAGCCAGACAGGTTTGCCGGATTTTACAGCGGTGTTACTCATATACCGGTTCCTTTTTGAGATGAAATCCAAACCAGGTGCAGAAATACGCAACCAGTTTTTCCTTGACCGCATCCATGGAAATGCAGCACCCTTTATTTCCATACCCCGTTAATTGCTGTTCCAGTGAAGTCATGGACACGCCTGCCATACCGCAGGGGTTGATCCAGGAAAAGGGGGTCAGGTCCAAAGAGATATTCAAGGCAAGTCCGTGCATACTGATACCGTGCCTGATGGACAATCCCACAGATCCGATTTTTTTCGATCCAATCCACATGCCGTGGTTGCGCGGATCCCGGTTGATTTTTACCCCGAAATCCAGCGCTGTTCTGCCCATGATCTCTTCGAGCCCATACACAAAATCTGCCACCCCGATGCGGGCACGCTCCAGGTCAACCACCGGATACAGCACTGCCTGGCCCGGGCCGTGATAGGTGATATTACCGCCCCGGTCAGTCTGCACCGTGTT
Source organism: Desulfotignum sp. (assembly GCA_021737445.1). Taxonomy (GTDB): domain Bacteria; phylum Desulfobacterota; class Desulfobacteria; order Desulfobacterales; family Desulfobacteraceae; genus Desulfotignum. The sequence goes on along the minus strand of JAIPDY010000102.1, from coordinate 811 downwards.
TACGCCCCGGATTTTCAGAAAATTTTCTGACACTGTCAGGTTTTCTTTTCCCCCGTTTCTGCCAAATGTAAACACCGGCGGATGCTGGACAAAAAACAGATGATCCTGCAGTAAGCGGTCCTGTATTTTGGCATTGCGCACGTCAAGCTGCAGGTCCAGGGCGCGCCGGTATTCCAGGACCTGCAGGTCCTGGAATACACAGGTGCGCAATCTGGTTTTTATCCCCTCAGGCATGGCTTTCTTGCGGCACTGACCTCATCGAGCCGGGTTACCTTGGGCAGAACCGGTGCCTGGGTCAGTTTTTCAGGCGCTGATTCCGCTTCCTTTGCAATGGCTTTCACAGCATTGATGAACTGGTCAATGTCATCTTTGGATTCGGTTTCCGTGGGTTCCACCATAAAAGCGCCTTCCACCACCAGGGGAAAATACACGGTGGGCGGATGAAACCCGTAATCCAGCAGCCGTTTGGCCATATCCATGGTGGTGATATGATACGATTTCTGTCTGGCATCATTGAACACGCATTCATGCATGCATGGCCGGTCATAGGGCAGGTTCAGGGTATCTTTAAGGCTTTCCTTGATGTAGTTGGCATTGAGCACGGCCAGGCGGGAGGCATCTAAAAGCCCCTGGGCCCCCATGGACAGAATATAGGCATAGGCCTTGATCATGACACCGAAATGGCCGTAAAAGGTGTGCATCCGGCCTATGGTGTCCGGGCAGTCGGTGACCAGTTTAAAAGAATCCAGCTGTTTTTCCACCCGGGGAACGGGCAGAAACGGAATCAGCGCTTCTGTCACGGCCACTGGTC
>JAIPDY010000101.1 GCA_021737445.1 Desulfotignum sp. | reverse complement strand
AACCTGGAGATGATGGTAAGCATTATCAGGTTCGGGCAGTCCGCCTGGCCCTGGAGGAGTTGAAGAAAAAATGAAGGACAGTGCCAGATACATAAAAATTGTTGAATGGTCTGAAGAAGACCAGTGTTATGTTGGAAGTGCGCCCGGGTTGATTTTTGGCGGATGCCACGGAGATGATGAAAAAATAGTGTTTGAAGAGCTCTGCCAGGTTGTCGAAGAGGCGATCAATCTGTATCGGAAAGACAATAAACCTTTGCCCCCGGCAACCTCTGGGCATGATCTGGCAAATCACCTGCAAAGTGTTGCATGATGTGACAGTTGAAAATTTTTTTCATATTTTCTGTAAACCACAAGGAGGGCTGTATGGCCTGTATGATCGATAAAAAAAAGATAGAAGAAACCATTGCATTTCACGGGCATTCCTGCCCGGGGCTGGCCATCGGGATCAGGGCTGCGGAGCTGGCGCTCAACCGCCTGGACTTTACGGCCAAAGCAAACATGGTGTGTGTGGTGGAAACCGATATGTGCGGGGTGGACGGGATCCAGTATCTGACCGGGTGCACCTTCGGCAAGGGCAACCTGATTCACAAAGACTATGGCAAGCCCGGGTTCACCTTTTTTGACCGGGACAATGACACCGGGTTCCGGGCCCTGTTTCAGGCTGATGCCGTCAAAGAGCCGTCCGGCGGATTTGCCGACAGAGAAGACCGGACAAAGGCGATCATGGCAGCACAACTGGATGACCTGTTCCAGGTTCAGCCGGTGAAGGTCCCCCCGGTGAGGCCGGCAAGAATTCTTGAGAGCATGACCTGCCAGGAGTGCAAAGAAAAGGTGATGGAATCCAGGATCCGGCGGTTTGCCGGCAAGAATCTGTGCATCCCCTGTTTCAGGCTGCAGGAACAAAAGATCTGATCACCTTCAGACACACGGGGCAGCAGCCGGCTTTTTTTTAATCTGCAGTCAGGGTGAACACTACTGTCACACGGGTTTTGCCGTCACATGGCGGGCCGGGGTGCCTGTCGCAGGCAGGCTTTTTGCCGGGGCAGATGTCTGTGGCCTCAGGAAGGCTGCTGCACCTTTTGGATGTCATGGAAATTTTAAAATTGAATCGCTCTGAAAATATTTTCATGCGCAGCAGGTCTGCCCCCTTGCCGCCGGCATTGAAGTCAAACGGCTGTTTGGAGGAATACTGCATGGTCTCCTGGGTGGTGAAAAAACCTTCAAAGATCCGCTTCTGGGCTTCCCGGGTCAGTCCGATCCCCTGGTCCTGGACCACAAACGCCACCCCCTTGCCCCTTTTGTTGACCAGAACATGGATGCTGCACCCGTCCGGGGTGTTTTCAACGGCATTGCGTATCAGCCCGTCCACCACTTTGTGCAAAGGATCCAGCGGCATCAGGATTGGCGGGACCGGTGAAAGCCGGGTGGACAGGTCCACATCCCGGTGGCTGAACAGGGGCCTTAACGCCTTGATGCGCCTGGCCACAAACCGGTCCAGGCGGACCTGTTTCTTTTCATGATCAGGAGATGAAAAGGTGTCATCCAGTTTTTTTCTCACTTTCTGTACCACCCCGGTTTCTCCGGTATCCTCAGCTATGAGGGCTTCAATGGTATCCTTGCACTCATCAAAAATCAAAGAATAAACCGGTTTGTGGTGAAAGGATTTTTTTTCCACAATATCATAGACCTCTGCTTCAATGCCGATGAGCCGCTTCAGGTTCCGCTGCATCCGTTCCAGGGTGGGGCGCCAGGCATCTTCAGGCAGATGATCCTTCAATCTGCGCGATAAAATCTTAATGGAGCTGAGCAGTACTGCCACCGGGGTTTTAAGTTCATGGGACAGATGGCTGATCATTTTATCTTTGGCTGCATTCAGCCCTTTTAGTTCTTCATTGGCTTTTTCCAGCTCTTCAGACACCCGGGCGTTTTCAATGGACAGTGCCACGGTGGCTGCAATGGTGCTCAGGGTTTTGAGGTCGGTCTGGTCAAATGCCCCCTCTTTTTTATTATCCGCAGAGATCACCCCGATGATCCGGGTGTTGGTGTGCAAAGGCACCACCATCACGTTTTTTACCCGGTATCCGATTTTTGCATCCCGGTTTTTGTGCAGCTGCTGATCTTCGGGCAGAGAGGTCATGATCAGGGGCTTGCCGGTTTTTACCACCTGGCCCGACAGCAGTTCATCCACCTTGAACCGGATTTTTTTCACCCGTTCCTGGGTGGTGGGATCATCATGCACCATGCTTAACACATAAAACTCCTTTTCATCCTCATCCAGAAGCATGACATTGGCTCCCTGGGTTCCCAGCAGCTCTTTGATCTCACCACTCACATACTGGAGCAGCTGCGGCAGCCGGGGGTACTGGGGAAGGGCCTGGCTGATGCGGTTGATGGCACTCTGGTTCCGGTCGATCCGTTTTTCCATGGTCACATCCCGGAAAACCATGACCATGCCTGCTGGTTTCAGGTCTTCATCCCTGTCAATTCCCACCCTGACCACCATATCCAGAATCTGCCCGGTCTTGGTCAGACGTCTGGTGGCCAGTTTGAGCACATTTTTGCCCGGAGGCAGAGACTTGATCTTTGTGGCCAGCTGCGACTGCAGATGCACCGGGATATATTCTCTGCCATGGGTGCCTTTGAGCTCCTCCAGGGTCCAGCCGAATGTCTGGGTAAACGCCGGGTTCAGATAGGTGATCAGGCCGTCTGCATTTCGTATCAGAACCGGATATGGGATAAATTGTAAGAACCGGCGGTGGTGCCTGGCGGCAATCCGGTCTTTTTCCCATAAGTTTTCCTGCTCTTTGAGCCTGGCCTCAAGGGTATTTATCTGCCGGATCAGAGTTTCACAGCATGTTTTTTGTGTCATTTTTGTCCTTGAAATAGTTATGCAAACAATACCAGACTGGCCGCCATTACAGCCATGCCGGCCACCACCCCGTACATGGCGATGTGATGTTCCCCGTATTTTTCAGCGGTGGGCAGCAGCTCATCCAGGGAGATAAATACCATGATGCCGGCCACTGATGCAAACAGCAGCCCAAATAACGTGTCCGTAACATATCTGAGGACCAGAAAATAGCCCAGCAGGGCACCCACTGGTTCAGCCAGACCAGACAGAAACGACAGGCCAAACGCTTTTTTCCGGCTGCCCGTGGCATAAAAAATGGGCACTGATACGGCAATGCCTTCGGGAATATTGTGGATGGCCACGGCCACGGCAATGCTCATGCCCATGGTCGGGTCTGCAAGCCCTCCCACAAATGTGGCTATGCCTTCAGGAAAATTGTGGATGGTAATGGCGATGGCTGAAAATATTCCCATGCGCTTTAAATTTTTTTTTTGCAGTACCAGGTCATGGTCGGGCATCTCTTCGATGTTCCTGATTTCATGGGGGTTTTCAAAGCCGGGAACCAGAAAGTCGATCAAAGCGATCAGTGCAATCCCGGCGAAAAAAGCCAGGGTGGTCATCAGATATCCCTGAAAAGGCCCCAGGGCTGCCTCAAGTGAGTCTTTTGCCTTGACAAAGATCTCCACCAGAGCCACATAGATCATCACCCCTGCGGAAAATCCCAGAGAGGCGGTTAAAAACCTTGTGTTGGTGGTTTTGGCAAAAAATCCCAGGGCACTGCCGATGCCGGTGGACAAACCAGCCATCAGGGTGAGGGAAAATGCAAATAAAACCGTTCCGGTATCATATGCCATGGCAGCAAATCTCCTTTGAAAATTGGGGTCAGCGGCGGTGGTTGAATCCAGGCATCATATGTATTTTTTTTACGGTCCTTGATCCGGCAAAGCTGTCCAGAAACTGCCGGGTATTGCCGGTGACAAAAGAGATAAGCTGAATGTCGTGATCGGCGATAAGATCTGCAAAGGTATTTGAAATGGCACCGCACACCAGGAGGTTCACCTGGTTTTTTTTCAAGACATTGACCATGTCAGCAGGGGATTGCGGATCAAAAGAGGTATAAAACTGCCGGGAGATTTTTTTGTTTTCAATCTCCGCCACCAGCAGGGTTCGGGCCGCATCAAATACCGGAGAGATCCGGTTTCCCCAGACGGTAACAGCCAGTTTCACAAAGCTCCTCCATGTGACAGGTTGTTGTGCTGTTTTCTGCTGTTCTGGATCTTTGCAAGGCTTGTGCCGGACCGAATCGCATGGAAAACAGAAAACAGGATATCCCGGCCGGGCAAGGCCCTGCCCGTGGATATCCGGGGTTGTCAACCCGCGGTTGTCTGTAAGAAAAAAGGTACAGGGTCGCAAAATCAGGACCTGTCAGATGATGAAAGTTGCATTTATAATTTAATCCCCAGTTTTTTAATGCGCCGGAACAGCGTACTTTTATGTATCCCTAACTCTTTGGCTGCCGCATTCCGGTTATAGTTGTTTCTGGCAAGGGCATCGGCGATCAGGTTGATCTGGGCGTTTTTGACGGGATCAGCCCTGGTGTCGCCGGGTGATACCGGTTTTCCGGCCAGAAAACCGGGCAGGTGTTCACAGGTGATGGTGCCGTCCTGGCATAGAACAAAAGCATGCTCAATGATATTTTCCAGTTCCCGGATGTTGCCTGGAAAAGAGTGGGACATGAGGACAGCCAGCACTGCCTGGTCTATTCCCTGGATCAATTTGGCCTGGCGCAGGTTCATTTTGGAGATAAACCGCTCCACCAGCAGCGGCACATCTTCCATGCGCCGGCGCAAAGGCGGCAGAAACAGTTTGACCACATTGATCCGGTAATACAGATCCTGCCTGAACTGGTCTGATGCCATCAGTTCAGATAGATCCTTGTTGCTGGCGGCAATGATCCGGACATCGGTTTTCTCTTTTTCAAGGCCGCCCAGGGGCGTAAATTCATGTTCCTGCAGTACCCGGAGCAGACTGACCTGGAAAGCAGGGCTGGTGTCCCCGATCTCATCTAAAAAAACAGTGCCCCCCTCAGCCAGGGAGAACTTGCCGGGTTTATCCTTTGCGGCATGGGTAAACGCCCCTTTTTTATACCCGAACAGTTCAGATTCCAGCAGGGTGTCAGGCAGTGCACCGCAGTTGATGGCCATGAACGGTCTGTTTTTCCGGGGTCCCATGTTGTGGATCGCCCGGGCCAGCAGTTCCTTGCCCGTGCCGGTTTCCCCTTCAATGAGCACGGTGGCGTCAGAATGGGATACCTGGGGCAGGATATTGAAAATTTTTTTCATGGTATTGCTGTTGCTGACAATATCTTCCACCTGGAAGCTGGCGGACAACTCTTTTCGCAGCTGCTCCACAAGGGAATGATCCCTGAAGATCTCCACCCCGCCGATCACATCGTTGTTTTTGTCAATGAGAAGCGAGGTGGACACGGAAATGGGAATTTTTTTCCGGCTGCTGTTGATGATATATGCGGATGTGGAGACATAGGGCCTGCCCTCTTCCATGGTTTTTTTAAGGGCACATTCCGACTCGCACATATTGGACCGGAATACTTCCCAGCAGTGGCGGCCGATCGCCTCTTTTCTGCAGATTCCGGTGATCTCTTCAGCGGCCCGGTTAAAAGAGGTGATCTCCCAGTTGTAATCAATGGTAAAAACCCCGTCGGAAATGCTTTCTAAAATCACCTGGGTGGCTTCCGGTGTCAGGGGGCCGAACATCTTTTTCTGCTCAATCATGACGTTCTGTTTCCATGGTTGATATCTCTGAGTTTCCGCACCTGTTCAATATAATGGATTTTGCACAGATGTTCAACCGCTGTCATGTTTGAAAACGCTTTTATAAAATCGGTTTTTCCCGTGGCAAAGATGCCGTGGCCGTATACAATCACGGTGTCTGATTTTTCAAATGCCCGGGGCAGGGTATGGCACAGCCCGAACTGACCGGTGCCCACCTCTCCGGGTACAATGGGGGTTGTTTTGATGGCCCGGGGAACCGGGCAGTGGGTATGGCACCGGGTGTTGAAAGCGCAGGCAGCTTTGATCTCCGGGTCACAGTCCATGGACCCGATCACGCTGAACCGGGGATGGCCGTGGAGGATCGCCCGGCACCCGGTGCGGGCAATGGTTTCCAGGTGGGCGGACAGCTCGCTGGATGCGGTTATGCCCGCAGAAGATGACCCGTCCAGGGGTACGGGATCGATGCAGCCTGGCAGTTCATCCAGGGGTGCCCCGGTCTGGCTGATGTACAGGGTGTTGTTTGTGCAAAAGGAGATGTTGCCGAAATATGAGTCCACCAGACCGTCTGCCACGATCTGCCGGCCGGCCTGGTCCATGGCCGCAATCACCTGTTTTTCGCCGGCAAAGGGACCTGGCATCAGATGGGGTGTCTGGGGCGTATCTGTCTGTAAAAAAGGGAGTGCCTGGTCAAACACCTGGTCCATTTCCCGGTCAGCACATCCTTTTTTCAGCTCAGAAAGATAATCTGAAAAAAATTTGACAAAACAGGCAAAGCACACTGAACTGATATGCACAAACCCCTGTTCCGGGCTCACCGTGCCCGGCACGATCACGGCCGGTCCCTGAAAGTTTTCATTTTTGCCTTTTGCCTGTACAATCACGGTTTTCCTCTGTTTCAGGGCCCGGCAGACGGTATTTGCATCAAATGATTCCACCACTGGCAGATCATGGAGAAAGGTGCGGGTTTCACAGTCCTGGGGCATGATCTTTCCCCGGGAAAAACCAGCATCTTCATGCTGGGTCCGGCCGGGGCCCTTCAACGCCCGGTCCGCCAGAAACCCGATGATCCGGTCATAGGGGGGGGCAGGCCTGACAAAGGCCAGGGAATTTATATTCAGCTGCAAGAACACCTGTTCGAGAACCGGGATTTCAGGGGCGCTGCGGTTCCATGTCAGATCCTGGTCCAGTCCCCCCATCAAGGGCGCTCCCGGGCCTCTGGCAGTTGCCAGTCCTGCATCCACAAGTTTTTTTGCATATTTTTTCAACAGGTCATCCATGCCATTCAAGCCCCAGTTTCTCCGCCTTTTCCCGGACAGGCAGGCCGGTTTGTGTCAGTTCCCGCACCGCATAATAGGCCTGCCTGGCTGCCAGAAAAGCGGTGCGGTCAATGGGGGGCACTGAAAATTGGTCACACCCGGTGCCCGGCTGTTTAAAAAACCGCTCCGGCAGATCATCGTGCCTTGCGTCAAATTTGTTCAAGCTGTTGATAATCCGTTCATTGTAAACAATTTTTTCTCCGGTGGCCAACAGGTCCTGGGCAGTGAAATCTTTGCCCGTGACAGCAGAAATTGCTCTGGCATATTCTTCTAGGCCGGCGGCAAAAAAGGTGAATTTGCAGGCGGTCAATGAATCCACCACAGCGTTGAGATCCTCGGCGATTTTGATGATCCTGGCTTTGCCGGAAAAGGAAAACCGGTCTGTGGCCACGGGTTTGCGTAAAATTTCATGGGCGATGGGATAGGCCCGCAGATGGCATCCCCCTCTGGTGGACATGGCAAACCCCAATGCCATGCCATAGGCCCCTCTGGGGTCATAGGCAGGCAGATCCAGGCCCTTGACCGCCATGGCAGCCCCGGGCGTTCCCATGGATTGTGCCCAGGCAGCGGCCCCGTTTTTCAAGGCTTTGCCATCACCCCGGTCCAGGGCGATCTCTTCCAGCATGTTGAGCAGTGACCGGGGGGTGAAATTTGTACCTGTGATCTCCCTGAAGCAGGCCAGAACCGATGCAGCAGAAATGGTGTCCATGCCAAGGTTGTTGCACAGCTGGTTGGCGCGCATCACAAGCTCTTTGTCCCGGCACCCCACCAGGGCTGTGAAATGGGACATGGTCTCAAACTCAGGCATGGCAGGGCCCGAAGATGGCTGGCCAGCGATTTTCTTGCACAGGATATGGCACCCTTTGCATCCGTGTTTTTTCGGGGCATAGGTTTTTGCATAGGCATGGGCGTTGAGCTGGCCTGCAAACGCAAACCGGGTGGCGGCAAAGTTGTCTGTGGGCATCATGCACCGGTTGTCCATGAGATCATACATGGCCCCGGTTCCCATGCAGGAAAACCCGAACCTTCCCATGAGGGCAGGAGAGGCGGCAGTCAGACGAAAAATGTCGGCCCTGGCCTGTTTGAGCCGGTCAGGATCTTTCACCCGGGTACTGCCAGTGCCTGATACCCGGATATATTTGATTTTTTTTGTCCCCAGGTTCAGCCCCAGGCCGGTGCGGCCGGCAGCATGGTACCGGTCCACAATAACCGCGGCAAATCTGACCCCGTTTTCTCCGGCCGGACCGATGCAGGCCAGGCCTGCCCTTCCCGGTGACAGGGCATCATGGACCATGTTCGTGGGCAGTCCCCACAAATGTGCTGCCGGCATAAGGGTGATCCTGCTGTCCTGGATCTCAATGCCCACAGGGCACTTGCTTTTACCGGTGATCACCAGGCCGTCCCAACCGGCCCGCTTGAGCTGCACCCCGATTTTTCCGCCCATGGAGGCATCTGCCACCAGCCCGGTCAACGGGGACAAAGACACCATGTGGCTGCGTCCTGATGTGGGGGCAATGGTGGCGGTGAGCGGACCGGTAAACAGGCACACCGGCATGTCCGGATGGTCCCAGGCCAGTTCGGCACAGGGACGCAGAAAAAAACCGCCCATGCCTTTGCCCCCCAGAAATCTGGCATAGGTGTCAGGAGACAGAGACAGGGTGTTTGTTTTCTGCCGGGTCAGGTCGATCCAGGCGATCTTTCCGGTCCAGCCATACATGTTTAAAAATACACCGGGTTCCAGATCATGTGGTCGATCAGGGTGTTGAGGCGTTCTATGTCATTGTTGTGCCTGAACCTGGAAAATGCACACCCGTCACCGGTCACCCCGGCTTTGACAGCCTCTGCTCCCACCTCTTTGGCCACGGCAATGGACACTTCACGCAGCCGGTCCAGCGGCGGGCACAAAATGCCGTCTGCCAGGTCCTGGTCACTGATGAACCGGGCCACGGCATGGGCTGCTGCAGAGAAAAATACCGGCAGGACCCGGGTGGCTCCTGAGGCGATGATGCCCAGCCCCACACCTGGAAAAACAAAGGCGTTGTTCATCTGGCCGATGCGGTATGTCCGGTTGTTATGGGATACCGGGTCAAAAGGGGAGCCTGTGGCCACAAGCGCTTTGCCGCCCGTCCAGTCGTAAAGGTCCTGGGGAAGGGCTTCAGCGCTGGTGGTGGGATTGCTCAACGGCAGGATCACAGGCCGGTCCGTGTTGTCTGCCATTGCTGCGACAATCTCTCTGGTAAAGCAGCCGGGCCTGCCTGATGTGCCGATAAGCACTGTTACTTTTTCATGTTTGATGGCGTTGCGCAGGGTGTTGTCTTCAGGGGTTCTGATCCAGGGCAAAAAGGCAGGGTCTTTGGCAAATTTGCATTTGTAGGGTTCCAGGTCCCGGTTTGTGGTGACCACGCCTTTGGAATCCAGGGTGAAAATTTTTTGTTTTGCATCTGCTTCATCCAGGCCCTGTTCCACCAGTTCGGTCATGATCTGTTCGGCAATCCCCACCCCGCCGGCCCCGGCCCCGTGTATCAGAAACACCTGGTCTGTGAATGCCTCGTTTTTTGATTTCATGGCTGCCAGGATCCCGGCCAGGGTTATTGATCCTGTGCCCTGGATATCGTCATTGAATGAGATCACCCGGTCCAGATATTTGTCCCGCACGGAAAACGCGGTCTGTTTTGAAAAATCCTCCCACTGGCACAGGGCTTTGGGAAACACCTTTTTAAAGGCGATGACAAATTTTTCAATAAACCGGTCATAATCCTCTCCCTTGAGACGTTTGTGGCGCCAGCCCAGGTAGTTGGGATCATTGATCAGATCCGGGTTGTCGGTTCCCACATCCAGGGAAACAGGCAGGCAGTGCCAGGGCGCGATGCCAGCTCCCTGGGTGTAGAGCATCAGTTTGCCAAGACAGATGGGAATGCCGCCGGCCCCCTGATCTCCGATGCCCAGGATGCCCTGGTTGTCAGTGACCACAGCCACCCGGATGTCCTGGTCGCTGTAGTTTTGCAGAATCTTTTCCGCATGATCGATGTTGTCGAAAAACAGGTGGATGCCGTTGGCCCGCCTGAACATGGTGGAATACTGCTGACAGGCCAGACCCACGGTGGGGGTGTAGATGATGGGCAGAAACTGGGTGATGTCACTGGCGATGACTGCGTGTGCCAGGACCACGTTCCGGTCATAAAGACTTCTGATATAGATAAATTTTTCAATGTTGTTCTCTTTTTTTGCCACAATATCCAGGCTGGTTTTGACCTGCTCTTTCAGGGTTTTGACCCGGGGGGGCAGAAACCCGCTCAGCTTGAGCCTGATACGTTCGGCAATAGTAAAGGCTGTGCCTTTGCTGATGTTGTTGTAGCGAAGTATATCATATCCCCGGAGGTTGATGGTGACGTTGGAGGTGTCACCAAATTCGCCGTATTCAAATTCATAATGGTTGATTTCCATGGTCTGATGGTTTCCTTGCAAAAAAAGTTTAATGTCAATTGGGTAAACAGCGGAAATGATTGTAACACAGATCTCTTTTTTATGGAATGCTCAAGGTTGTTTCTTCAGGGCTGACGCAAATAACCATTCTGGGGTTCCTGTAGGTTCCGGACCCGTGCCGGGGGGTCCCTGTGGGTCTCACCCTCTGCCGCGTTTGACATGGAGTAGGGCATGCTGCGCTAAACGGTGAAAACTGCGGGCAGG
>JAIPDY010000100.1 GCA_021737445.1 Desulfotignum sp. | reverse complement strand
CCGTGACTGATATTCCGCCGGGCCGATTCCAGGAGCATGTCGTCTTTGCAGGTGGCATAATCCAGTGGCTGATCCTGCCAGAGCACGGCCTCGATTTCGGTCCAGCCCAGGACCTTGCAGGCACTCCACCGGTGGATCCCGTCAAGGATCAGCATCAGGATTTCGGACAGGGGGGTGTTGGGGGCCGGATAATTGACCACGGGCTGGATGATGATGGGGGGAAATGTGGCCCCGGCCGTCAAAGCTTCGCCGTAGGCATCGATGGTCTGCTGTTTTCGGGCGCTCCGGGGATAGATGGTTTCGTCCCAGATGAGATCGGATATGTTGAAGAATGGCATGGAAAAATTGCTCCTCTCTTTCGGTTACAGGAACTGAGACCGATGGGGAAAAATGCTGAGTTCCTGTATAGTAAAAGAAAGTTAAAAATGCAACAGGAGAAAACCCTGTGATTCTTCATCTGGATTGACCGGCTGCCGCGTGGATGAGTCTACCCGTTCCAGGAAATCAAGGCAGATGAAATTGAGACAACCAGGTGGTGGTCATGCTGAAGTCATGACTTGACATTTTAGTTTGATGCTGTACTGTAATCTGTACAGGAGGTGCCATAATGGAAGCTATCACTTATACAGCCGCAAGGCAAAACCTTGCAAAAACAATGGAAAAGGTTTGTAACGATCACTCCCCGGTCATCGTGACTCGAAAAGCCTCAAACTCAGTAGTTATTCTGTCCCTTGAAGACTATGAAGCACTTGAAGAGACAGCGTATCTTTTAAGGTCTCCTAAAAACATGAAACGGCTTTTGGAATCTATAGCTCAACTTGAAAACAATAATGGGATCGAAAGAGAACTCATAGATTGAACCTCGTATTTTCTGATAACGCCTGGGACGATTACCTTTATTGGCAAAAAACCGATAAAAAGCTTGTTCGTCGAATAAATGCATTAATAAAAGAAACAAAACGCAATCCTTTCGAAGGGATTGGGAAACCAGAGCCTTTAAAACATGCACTGTCTGGTTACTGGTCACGACGGATAAATGATGAACATAGATTCATTTATAAAGTTACTGAAAATGCCATCCACATCGCTCAACTTAGATATCACTATTAACCCGCATTTCAGAGCCCTAACAAGGACGGAACCTCTGGTGTGCCTGTAGATTTAAACCCCATTCCACAGAAAAATGACAGAGACCCACGGCCTGGATTATCTGGGAAAACCCTATCTGGAAGCCCTGGGCATGCTGCTGGAAAAAATGCGGGAACTGCGCCCGGCTGTTCGAAACCCTGCACCAGGCCCAGGCAACGGGCGCGGCCGTAAATCCGGGGCTGGAAGTGGCCCTGGGCCTGGGAGAGACGCTGAACAACCGGGGCCGGGCCAAACTGAATTTCACGCCGGAACAGGAATTTACAGACCCGTTCGGTATCCAGGAACAGCTGCTGTCTGAAGAGGCCAAAGGCCTGTAGTGGAGGATATCATCTGACACATCCCGGCCAGGTCTCCATAGAATCCGTCTGTATCCCAGGATGCAACCCGTCCGAAAAAATCAGGTGTCCAGGCGGCCAGATGATTGGTCACAAAATTGAGATCGGTTGTTACCTGGTCTTTGTAGTCATCTCCGGGGGCCTGGTGCACCAGGGTGGACAGGATCGCCAGAAACTCCAGTTCCACGCAGATGTGATCCGGCATCTCGGTCGTTTCAAACCCGTATTCCCGGTACAGGCCGGCCAGTTTCATGGTGGAGGGCCCCATGAGGGTGCCCTCCAGGTACCAGGACCCGCAGGGGATGCAGGGCACCTCCGGCAGGCGGTTGATGAACAAAGACACATACCGGTTCTGAAGCCCGGTCAGAGAGGGGCAGGCAGGGACCGGCCCTGCCTGCGGAAAGATCCGGGCCAGATCCCTGCCATCGGGCAACAGTTCCGGGTAGGTGAACAGCCGGGACAGGGTCATGAGGGTTTCCGTTTCCGCGGAACACTGAACGTCGGTGATCTGATCCATGGCGTTATCCCTCCTTGACCACGGGCAGCTGGTGAACGGCCACCAGGATGAGGGCGCACACAAACGAGAGAACCCCGGCAAAAATCAATATCTCCACCAGGGTGGGAAAATAGCTGTGATGGGAGACAAAGGTCTCTGCGGGCGGCGCATACCGGCCCGAGGCAATGGGCACGGACCAGAGGGTATGCTGGCTGCCCAGAGGCGCCAGGGTCAGGGGCATCTGGTTGAAGGCCGCCGGCATGAGCAGTATCCGGTGGATAAAGATGCCGGCGATGATCAACAGGCAGCCCGCCATGATGCCGGACATGGTTTTGCGTACCCTCGCGTTGAGCAGCAGTACCACCCCGGCCAGCGGTGCCAGCACCTCAAAGGCGTGGGCCAGGCCGTATTCCTGCAGGGTGATGGCCAGGGTTTCTCTGGCATGGTCGGTGCCGTACCAGGCATGGATCACAAAGTCATTGTACATGAGAAAAATATGGATGAAAAATGCGGTGGCGATAAATATCGCCATGATGCGAAAGGCGCTCTGGAATTTGTCTGCCGTGCCGTAACACAGCACCGCCACCAGCATCACCACGGCCGTGCCGGAAGCCAGGGCCGCGGCAACGAAATCCGGGGCCATCACGGCGGTGTGCCACCAGCCCCGGGCCCCCTGGGTGGCAAAAATCCAGGCCGTCACCACATGGATGCCCACGGCCGCCACCAAAGAAAACGGGGCCAGCCTCCGGGCCCATGTATCGGAAAATCCGGCAGGGTCTTTTACCGGCAGGGTGATTTTTTTCAGTATTCCGGTGCGGGCGGCCAGGTCCGGCAGCATCAAGAGATACAGATAGATCAAAGACAGGCCCGCATACAGGTTCAGCACGATCACATCCCACACCAGGGGCGACATGATCTGGGGATGCAGCAGCAGGTTGAGCACCCGGAAGGGCCGCCCCAGGTCCGGGAGCACGATGAGCATGGCTGCCGCCACATTGGCGAAAGCGCACAGGGCACCGATCCGGGCAAAGGGCTTGAGGGCCGTGACCCCGAACAGATAGATCATGGAGCTGAGCACCAGGCCGCCGGCGGCATTGCCCACAAAAAATGCCAGGGCCGATACATACAGCCCCCAGGAATAGGCATTGTTCATGTCCGTAAGAATCAGGCCTCTCCACAGCTGGATGAGCCACATCAATGCCCCGGCGGCCATGATCAGGCCGAAAACGGTCAGGCTGATTTTTTTGGAAACACCCATTTTCATACCTCCTTTCGTTTGGGGGGCAGGTAATACACATTGGGCCGGGTGCCTTTTTCCGGCAGCAGGGTAAATCCGTTCATCTGCCGGATCATTTGAGATACCCGGCTGTCCGGATCATCCAGATCCCCCACGTGCCGGGCTTTTCCCGGGCAGGCCCGGACACAGGCCGGATCCAGCCCTTGTGCCTGGTAATGGGCGCAGAAATGGCATTTTTCCACCACCCCCTTGCTGCGCACCGGTGAATACACCAGGCGGTTGTCCAGGCGGAAGGGTTCTGGATATCCATAGGTATAGTTGTTCTGGTATTCATACCGCTGCATGCCGTCTTTGGAAGATTCCCAGTTGAACTGCCGCACCCCGTAAGGGCAGGCCGCCATACAGTACCGGCACCCGATGCACCGCTCAAAATCGATGAGTACAGTACCGTCATCCGTCTGATAGGTGGCCCCCACCGGACACACCTTGACGCAGGGGGCGTTGTTGCAGTGCTGGCAGTGGATGGGCAGAAAATACAGATTCTGTGGGGTCGATGCGGTCAGGTGGCGGTCGCTGCCCGGGGTGACCACCCGGTTCCACCAGCTGCCGGCGGGCTGGGCATTGTGCTGCTTGCATGCCACGGCACAGGACCGGCATCCGATACATTTTTCAAGATCGATGACCATTCCTCTTCTCATGTGGTGATCCTCCTTGCATCCACCAGGCACTCGTTCCACACCGTGGTGGGGGACCAGATGCCCGGTACAAAATAGATTTCGTGAAGCGGCTTGATCCAGGCACGGGTCAGGGAATTATAGGACTCATCCTGGAGATATTTGGCCCACCACCCCTGTTCAAATATCAGGGTACCCTGGCGGCAGCCGGGATCAATGACAGCCCAGGCCCGGGTTTTGCCCCGGCTGTTGTACACCTCCACCAGATCGTCTGCTGCAATGTTGCGCTCCTCCGCATCTGCCGGGTGCAAAAACATCTTGGGTTTGTGGCCCTGGAGTTCATTGAGCCACACATTGTTGGAATGGGTGGAATGAACCCGGTACAAAGAATTTTTGGTCACAAACCGCAGCCGGTATTTGGTCAAAGCGTCTGGATCTTCTTTGTATTCGGTGTCTTCAAAGGTGGGTTTGCACACCGGCAGCTGTTCGCCTTCGGCCAGAAACAGGTCTTCATCCTTGTAGAATTCAATGCGGCCGGATTTCACAAACCTTGCCGTGGCCGGCAGCGGGGCCGGGTAGCTGGGGGGCGGGAACGGTACCCGGTCATGGACCTGCTCGTAAAACGGCACCTGGCGGTCATCAGGAGCGGTGGAATGCAGCCGCACCGGCCCTTTTTTCACCATGTCCAGGGTGATGCCGCGGGTTTCCATGCCGCCTGTTTTCAACAGCAGGTCGATGATCTCAAGGGAGGCTTTTGTGTCATCCAGGTCCGGGTAGAACAGCGCTTCCCAGTCCGGGTTCAGACGTTTTGCCAGCCCCCGCATGAGTGCCAGACCGGTGCGGGCCTCGAACAACGGGGCGATGGCCGGTTCCTGGAGCTGGAGATAGGGGTGCAGGATGGTGGCGGTGAGCTCATAGTTTTCATACCAGGTGGTGGCAGGGAACACCACATCCGACCACATGCAGGTGGTGGTCATGTTGAAGTCAAAGGTGGCCACAAATTCGATGTCCCCGGATGCGGACCGGTCTTTGAGGGCATTGGACATGTTGTGCTGGTCAAAGGGGTTGCCCCATCCGCCGATCATGGCCTTGATGCCTTTTTCAGGATACCGGGGGCCGCTGCCGTTGAGAAAATGCAGGTAGGGCACCCAGTTGAGTTTTCCCTCTTTGGGAAACCACCATTCACTGACGTCAAACCGGATCCGGTACTGGCCGGCATAGGTGGAGATGCCCCCTCCGCTGACACCGATGCTGCCGGTGAGCACCGGCAAAAGAGACAGGGCACGGCCCTTGAGGTCCCCGTGATACCACTGGTAGTTGGAGGCCCCGTACACGATGTGCAGCGGGGTCCGGGTGGCTGCCTCCACAGCGATGCGTTCAATGGTTTGGGCCGGGGCCCCGGTGATCTGTGCCACGATTTCTAAAGAATATTCGGCCAGCATCTCCCGGAGAAGGGAAAATACCGTGACCGCCTCCACCGTGGTGCCGTCGGTGAGTTCGATCCGGTGGGACCCGGTGAGGTCGGCATGGGTGGATCCCAGGTGCTCTGGATCCAGAATGGTGAGCCGGTTGTCCCGGGACACCACAAACAGGTTCCGGTATTCGGGGATTTTCATCTGGTCAGCCTGTGCTTTCAAGGCCTTGACCTGTTCTGCCGGCAGCCGCTTGCCCGTGTCTTTGCGCACCAGCACCGGCATATCCGTAAAATCCTGGAGAAATGCCTTGTCATACAACCCCCGGTCAATGATCACCCGGGCGAGCCCTAAGGCCAGGGCCGCGTCCGTGTCCAGCTTGATGGACACCCATTCATCAGCCTTGGATGCGGTGGCGCAGAAATCCGGGTCCACCACCACCACCTTGCCGGTCTTCTTGGCTGCGATGAGATGGTGCACATCCGGCAGCCGGGTCTGCACCAGGTTGGACCCCAGCACAATGGTATATCCGGCATTGGGCCATTCCAGGGATTCCAGCTCTTCGGTCTGGACCCCGAAGGTCATGGGCCAGAACATGGGCAGGTCTCCGTTCTGGTCATACCCGTGGTGGATGGTCCATTGTGCCAGGCCGGCCAGGCGCACAAACGCGCCTTTGTGCACATAGCCTGTGCCGGGTACCTGGACCGTGGTGGCAATGGCTTCGGGCCCGTATTTTTTCGTGATTTTCTTGAGTTTATCCGCAGTGTAATCCAGTGCCTCATCCCAGGAGGCGCGCCGGAACTCACCGCTGCCCCTGGGACCGGTGCGGATCAAAGGATATTTGATCCGGTCCTTGCCGTACACCAGGTTCATCATGGACAGTCCCCGCAGGCATCCCCTGGGGTTGTAACTGTCTTCCGGATAGTCTGCGGCCTGGATCAAAGTGGTGATGCGGCCGTCCTTCACATGCACGTTGAACCCGCAGGCCCCGGTGCAGTTGGGGGAGCAGGTGGTCCGGGTTATTGTTTCACCGCTTGCACCGGCAGATGCCGATTCTGGCCCTGCAAACCGCATCAGTTTCAGGTCCAGGGACGTCAGCGCCCCGGCAGCCAGACTGGTTTTGATAAATTCCCGCCGATTGACACCCATGATAACTCCTCTTTTGGCTTGATGATTTCCTGAAATATGCCTGTTCTTATGATATGGACATATCACAACCGGACAGGTCTGAATTTGATTTAGATCAAGTTTTGATTTTTTTTTGACAAAAAGGCTTTGTGAATATATGTTAGGTTAAAAATAAGGAGATGGACAATGCAAGTGATCAAGCTCAGTGAAACCAATGAATTCAAACCGGGCGTTATGAACCGGTTCTTTCTGGTCGAAACATCCGAGCATTTCAAAATCATCAATTTCAATCTGGATGCCGGGGTGGTTTTTCCGGTCCATTCCCATGATCTGGACGGTGAGCTGTCCATTCAGGTGCTGGAGGGAAAAGGGTGGTTTCTTGGGGAAAACGATGCAAAAATCCCCGCAGAAACAGGGGATATCCTTATTTCAGAAATCAGGGAACCCCATGGGGTCGAAGCGGATACGAAAATGAGAATCATCGTCACGATTGCACCGCCCATCTGATAAAAATTGAGAACCCTGCTGCATTTCACATAGATTTTTCGTGTTGCTTGCAGTCGGGAAAATATAAATTCCTTCTTATTCATGATCGATTCTCTCCATTGTTCGCTGGGGGTGACCGGTCTGGCAAAATTACACCCTGTTGATCAAACGGGCACCCCTGAAAACAGGGGTGCCCCTGCTTTATGGAATATATTCAAGGTGTTATGGAAGTTGAGAACCCTGCTGCACCTCGCATTGATTGTCCGGGCAGAAAAGGTTCAGCCACAGGCCCTTGGTCTCCTTTGGAACGACACCGCCGGCCGGCAGGGTGATCTTGTTCTGATCAAGGGAACAAGATCCGTCCGGACAGGCCACTTCAAGCCACAATCCGGATTTGCCGGTAACCGCCTCCCGCTTTTCTGCGGGCAGGTTGGATAATTCGGTTTCAGGAACAATCCGGGCGTTTTCGATAAACACTTTCAAGCGGGTTTCTTTTATATCTTTTTTCATGATTCCTCCTTTTCCGGTTGAATTACCGTCTCTGATCATGGCCGTTTCCGGCCATGAGAATCACTGTGTCTTTAATCTTTCTGTACCCTATCAACATCTGTATGGATTTGATTCAAGTCAAGTTTTTTTTCGCCGATATATGTCATGAACCGGGTTCATTCAAAATTTGATGGCAGGAAAAACATGGTCAGCTCAAGCCCGTCCACATTCGGTCAGCACCAGAATTCCAGCCGGTTTCCTTCAGGGTCATCAAGATACATCACGGTTGCTCCCCATGGATGGGTTTCAATGGGGGTGGGCGCCAGGCCGGCATCGCACAGCCGGGTCCTTGTCTCTGCCAGATCACGGACCTGAAACGTGATGAGATGGCCCTGTCCCGGAAATCCCTTGGGCTTGGTTCCGGAGGCCTTTTTGGGCGCTGTCATGATTTCAGGGCTTTTCCAATAGATTTCCCGAAGTTGAAGCAGTTTTCCTTCGCCTGGGTGTCAGGGTTCCATTTTTCACGCAGCCCCTCGTTCAACAGTTCAAATCCCCCTTGTTCCAGTTTTTCCGATATCATTTTCACGGATTCACCGCTCCAGCCGTAGGATCCGAATGCTGCCGCTTTTTTGCCCTTGAACCGCAGGCCGATCACCTCTTCAAACAACCCGGCCAGAGAAGACAAAATACCCTTGTTCACGGTGGGAGATCCGGCCAGAACCGCTTTGGACCTGAAGATCTCGGTGATCACATCGTTCTTGTCGGATGTGGAGACATTAAACAGTTTGACGGTGATGCTGCTGTCAGCTGAAAGAATGCCTTTGGCAATGGTTTCCGCCATCTTCCTTGTACTCTCCCACATGGTGTCGTAGATAAGGGTGACCTGATTTTCCGCATAGGCATCAGCCCATTCCATATATTTGTTTACGATCTGTGTGGGATCTTGCCGCCAGATCACGCCGTGGCTGGGGCAGATCATGTCCACGGGCACTTTCAGGGCCAGGACTTCCTTGATTTTCCGTATCACCTGTGCGCTGAAAGGGGTCAGGATATTGGCGTAATATTTAATGGCTTCCTGGAACAGTTCTCCCTGGTCCACCAGATCATTGTACATCAGTTCCGAGGCCAGGTGCTGGCCGAAACCGTCGTTGCTGAAAAGGATGTTGTCGTGGGTGAGATAACTGAACATGCTGTCGGGCCAGTGGAGCATCGGGGCCTCGATAAAGATCAGGTCTTTGGAGCCGATATTGAGTTTGTCCCCGGTTTTGACCACCTGAAAATTCCAGTCCTGGTGATAATGGCCTTTGAGAAATTTCGCACCGTTGGCCGTACAGTAGATGGGGGTGTCGGGAATGTACTGCATCAGTTCGGGCAGGGCCCCGGAATGATCGGGTTCCGCATGGTTGGCAATGATATAGTCAATCTGGTCTAAAGGGATCTCTTTTTTGAGGTTTTCCACAAACTCATGGGAAAACGGGAACCACACCGTATCGATGAGAACAGTTTTTTTGTCTTTCACCAGAAAGGCGTTATAGCTGGATCCTCTGTGTGTGGTGTATTCCTGGCCGTGAAAATGCCGCAGCTCCCAGTCTGTTTTTCCCACCCAGTGAATATGGCTTTTGATTGCAAAATGCATGGTTTTCTCCTTGTCATTCTATGTAAATGCCGTTTAACTGGTTGATCATTTCATGAAATGCCTCATGTTTGCCTTTGCCGATTCTTTCCTGTTCAAGGGTTTCAAAGTCCTGGAACAGTTTTTCATCAATGTCTTGTGAAAAACGGCTTTCCCCCATGGGATAGAGGATGTTGTTTTCTTTATAGATGTGATCGAGCATCAGTAAAATATATTGTTCACACGCATGGGCAAGTGCCCCGGCCACGGCGGTATCGCCTGACTTGAACCGGGTAAAAGCCTGGCTGATGGTTTTGATATGGCTGCGGCCGGTGGCATGTTCCGACAGCATGGCCTCGATGGGGCCCTGTTCAGGGATGCCGGCCTGGATCATTGCCGGAAACAGCAGGTCTTCTTCTTTTCCGTGGTGGCATTTGTCCACAAAAATCTGGAAAAAATCCAGAATGCCTTCAAAATGGGTGGTGTCAATGGTTTGATTTGATTGAAGGGATTCGCACATTTTTCTGAGCACACGAAATACGATTTTTATCCCTTCATGTTCATTTTTCAGCTGGTCAATGGATTTCATAGGGGGGCTCCTTATGCTGGGAAAAGCGATTCTACCTGTTCCATAAATTTATGGAACAGGTCATCTAACTCCTTGGAAACCATGGATCCTTCATCGTGTAAATGTTTGACCGCCGCCTTTTTTGCCGACGGCGGTCAGACATTCATGGATTTTTCAATGATGAACCAGATCAGTTGCCGGCCATCATGGCGGCGATGTCTTCGTCCACATCACCCGTGGGTTTGATGTCAAAGTTTTCCACCAGGACGTTGAGCACGGCCGGGGATACAAAAGCCGGCAGTGTGGGCCCTAAGCGGATCCCCTTGACACCTAAGTGCAGCAGGGCCAGCAGTACGGCCACGGCTTTCTGCTCATACCACCCGATGTCAAAGGAGATGGGCAAATCGTTGATATGGCCTGCGCCGAACACATCCTTGAGCTTCAGGGCGATGACTGCCAGAGAGTAACAGTCGTTGCACTGCCCGGCATCCAGCACTCTGGGGATGCCGCCGATGTCGCCCAGATCCAGTTTGTTGTACCGGTATTTGGCGCATCCGGCCGTGAGAATCACGGTGTCCTTGGGCAGTTTTTCCGCTACTTCCGTGAAATAGGCCCGGTTTTTCATGCGGCCGTCACACCCGGCCATGACGATGAAGCGCTTGATGGCGCCGGATTTGACCGCTTCCACCACCTTGTCGGCCAGGGCCAGGACCTGGTTGTGGGCAAATCCGCCGACGATGGTACCGGTCTCGATCTCCTGGGGCGGCTGACATTTCTTGGCACATGCAATTACTTCTGAAAAATCCTTGGCTTTGCCGTCTTCTCTATCCGGAATGTGGGTCAGACCGGGATAGGAAACCACGCCCGTGGTGAAGATGCGGTCCTGGTAGGTGTTTTTCTTCTTGATGGGGATGATGCAGTTGGTGGTCATGAGGATGGCGCCGTTAAAGGTTTCAAAATCCTCGTTCTGGTGCCACCAGGAGCTGCCGTAGTTGCCTTTGAGGTGGTCATATTTCTTGAATGCCGGGTAGTAGTTGGCCGGCAGCATTTCACCGTGGGTGTAGATATCCACGCCCGTACCTTCGGTCTGTTTGAGCAGTTCATCCATGTCCTTGAGGTCATG
>JAIPDY010000099.1 GCA_021737445.1 Desulfotignum sp. | reverse complement strand
ATCACCTGTTCCTGTGTCAGGCCGGAGGCTTTTTGAACATTGCCGATATCCGGGCCGAACTCTTTGCCGTAGCACACCGGAATCTCCACCACCTTGAACACTTCTGCATATAGGGCGGCCCTGCCGTCATCCAGATTTTCCACCAGTTTGTACAGCCGGTCCGGATCCATGCAATCCGGGTCATAGATAAACAACAGGGACCGGTAGGTGGGAATCACCTCCAGAATGCCTGGTGGAAGATTTTTTTCCATGGCCCGGGCCATGGCCCCTACCTGTGCATTGACCCGGGGATCAATGGCGTCACCGAATTCCACGAGAAATCCTTTGTCACCGGCCAGACGGCAGACCGGTCTGTCATATACCTGTGCGGTCATAACGCTGATTTTTCCCCCATGGGCATCACCTGCACCCCATTGGTTTCCAGAATGTTTCTGATATTTTTCACCAGGGCCACGGCAGCCGGGTTGTCTCCGTGTACGCACAGGGAGTGCACCTCCAGGTCGATGCGGCTGCCGTCCACAGCAATGACATATCCATTGGCCATGTCCAGGGCCCGCTGTGCCACGGTATCCGGATCAGAGATAACCGCCCCGGGCTGTTTTCTGGACACCAGGGTGCCCTCCGGGGTGTAGGCCCGGTCAGGAAAGGCTTCATATGCCACCTTGAGCCCCAGCTCCGCCCCCATGCGCCGCATGGGTTCCCCTTTTTTGCCTGCCAGGGCCACAAACAACAGATCCGGGTCAATGGCCAGAATGCCGTGGGCAACGCCTCTTGCAACGGTATCATTTTCCACCGCATCCAGGTACAGGGCACCATGGGGCTTGACATGCTGCATTTTCGCCCCGTGGGCCCGGCAGAACCCCTGGAGGGCCCCCACCTGAAAGATGACATACTGCTGAATCTCGGTTTCCGAACAGGCCATGTGCCGCCGGCCGAATCCCAAAAGGTCCGGATACCCCGGGTGGGCACCGATGCCCACTTTTTTTTGCTTTGCCAGCTTCACGGTCTTGTCCATGACCAGAGGATCTCCGGCATGGAACCCGCAGGCGATATTTGCCGAGGTGATGTGGTCCATGACCTCTGTGTCCATGCCGATGGTATAGGCCCCAAAGCTTTCTCCCATATCACAGTTCAAATCGATGTGTTTCATGGTTCGTAACCTTACATAATTTTAGTTGGCTTTCATCAGGTTGGGCAGATACAGGGCGATATCCGGGAACACCGTTATAACGGCCGTGGTCAGGAGCATCAAAAAGAAAAACGGCAGTGCATACCTGGCGATTTTCATGATGGGTTCTCCGGTGAGCCCCTGGATCACAAACAGGTTGAACCCCACAGGGGGTGTTATCTGGCTCACCTCCACCATGAGGATCAGGTAGATGCCGAACCAGATGGGATCAAACCCGGCAGCCGTCACCATGGGCAGGGCAATGGGCAGGGTCATCACCACTATGGAGAACCCGTCCAGAAGACACCCCAGCAGGATGTACACACCCCCCAGCAGAATCATGAGCATGTATGGGGACAAATCCATCTGGGTGATGGCCTGGGTAATGGCGGCAGGAATGCCCAGAAAGCCCATGACCCGGGATAAAAACCCGGCCCCCACCACAATGAGCATGATCATGGCATTGGTTTTCACCGCGCCTTTGAGGCAGTCAAACAACACAGTTACATTCATCTGCCGGTTGATGGCGGCAAAGACAAACGCCCCGAACACCCCTAACGCCGCAGCTTCCGTGGGCGTGGCATACCCGCCGTAAATACTGCCCAGCACCATCAGGATCAAAATAAACGTGGGGGCCAGGTCCTTGAGTCCCACAAACCGGTCTGCCCATGAATAGGTGTCCTGGGACTGGGGCGCGATTTCCGGATTCCGGATACCCCGGTAAATGATATAGGCGGAATACACCCCGGACAGCAGCAGCCCCGGCAGAATACCGGCCATAAACATTTTGCCGATGGACACCTCGGCCAGAATGGCATAGATGATCATGATCAGGGACGGGGGGATGAGAAACCCCAGGGTGCCGGCCCCTGCCAGAGACCCCATGGACAGACTTCTGTCATACCCGAGCTTGTCGAATTCCGCCAGGGTGATGCGTCCCACCGTGGCGGTGGTGGCAGCGCTGGAGCCGGACACGGCGGCAAACAGCGTACAGGACACGATATTCATGAGAAGCAGTCCGCCGGGCAGCCGGTAGAGCCAGGGCACCAGGGCCCGGAACAGCCGCTCTGATATTCCGGACCGGTACAGGATCTCCCCCATGAGAATAAACAGGGGCAGGGCCACATATTCCCATTTTTCAATGGTGGCCCACACAGATGAAGCCATGTTGTTGCCCGCCGGCAAAGAGGAAAAAAAGGTCATGCCGATGAATCCCACAATAAACAGGGCAAACCCCACCCATACGCCGGCAGCCAGCAGCAGAAACAGGGCACCGAACACCACCACGGACATGAAAAAAAGATCAGCTTCCATTACACCACCTCCTCTTTTGTCCGGATGGCCTGCCAGGTTTTAACGGTGGTGGCGGCCAGCTGGATGAAAAACATGGCCGCCCCTGCCAGCATGACCGTCTGGGGAATCCACAGCGGGGTGTTGGTGAGGGTGCCGGAGGTGGAGTTATACCGGATGGCGGAGCCGACCATTTTAAACAGGTACCACCACAGATATCCCATAAACACAGTGGTCACACAGGTGGCGGCACAGGTGATGACCCGGGCTGCCGTGTCCGGTAAAAATCCCAGGACCAAAGTGATCCGGATGTGCCCTTTTTCCTTGAGGCAGTAACCGGCTCCCAGGGAAATAATGGCTGCCAGGCCGTAGGCACTGTATTCGTCCGCTATCAATGTGGTTTTTTCAAACAGGTTCCAGATGGTGATTTCCACAAGGATCAGTACTGTCATCAATCCCAGGAGCACGGCTGACACGCCGGCCGTAATATCGCTCAGCCGGTCCGACCATTTTACAAGGGTATTCATTGTATCTCCAGAAAGTTATGGGAGGTGCCGATCCAGGCATGGATTATGCCGTTGTTTTGCCAATTATCGACAGACCATTGACCATGCCTGGAATCCGGCAATGTAACATGCTGTTTTCTACCTGCCGGTAATTTTGTAATACTGGGCCAGAATAGTCTGGGCATCTTCACCGGCTTTCTGTGCCCATTCCGCCCTGAGTGTTTCACCAATGGCATTGAGTTCGGCCCGGAATTTCGAATTCACCGGATTGATGATCATGCCGTTTTCCACAAGGGTTGCCCGGCTTTTTCGGTCCATGTCGCCGGCCAGGTTCCACATCTCATCTTCCATTTCAGCGGCGATTTCCAGGACAATGTTCTGGGTGTCTTTATCCAGCTTGTTCCAGGCATCCAGGTTCACATTGATCATGTTCACCGGGCCCACAATGTTGATGGGGGTAAAGTATTTGAGCACTTCCCATGCTTTTGCATCCACCCCGGACACAGAAGAGGTGTACATGGAGTCCAGGAGGCCGGCTTTCATGGCAGGGTATACTTCGGAGAAGGGCATTTTTCTGGCAGCAATGCCGGTGGCGTTTCCAAAAGCCAGGCCGGTGCCGTCATACACCCGCATTTTCAGCCCCTTGAGATCTGCTGCAGAGGTGATGGGCCGCTGGGTGTAGATGCCGGAAAACGGCCATACAGAGGTGTACAGGGTGATCTGGTTGAACCGTTTGAGGTGCTTGGCATACACCGGCTTGGACAGCTGGTACAGCAGGCGCTGTTCAAAGGCGCTGGTGGAAATGAACGGCTGGGCCGTCAATGCCAGTACCGGGGCATCCCCTTCCACCATGCCGGTGGGGATCTCTGCAATGGCCAGCTGACCTTCGGCCACGGCCCGGAGCAGTTCCGGCCCCTTGAATCCCAAAGAGGCCCCGGCATGAAGCACAATATTCAATTCACCGTTGGTGGCCTCGGCCACGGCATCGGCAAAGCGCTGGGCACCCTTGGAATGAAAATTGCCGGCAGGGTAGTTCAGGTGAAGGTCCCACTTGGTCTGGGCCAGGCCTGTGCCTGCCAGGATCAGAGAAAACATCAGACCGGTTAAAATGACTGCTAATTTTTTCATCTTTCTCTCCTTAATATAGATGATGGGGTTAAAAATATATTGATGCGCTGTCACGCAGTAAACCGCTGGTCAGGATGTCATAAACACAATGATCCTTTCCCTGAAAGTCAATATATGTTCGGTTATCAGCTGTTTCACATGGTGTGCATCCCTGTTTGCCAGGCCGTCAACTATCTGGTCATGTTCGTCCACCACTGATTCATAATGGATCTCCAAAGGTTTCCGGGGATCGATTACATTGTCATAGGACAGGTATGAGAGACGCTTGGCTTCGGTTCTGATGTCTTTTACCGCACGAATGAGAAATTCATTCTGGGAACATCTGGCAAAATTCATGTGAAATTCATGGTTGGCCTCCACCAGACCAAATACATCATTGGCCATGACAGCTGTCTGAGCCGCCTGGTTGGCAATTTTCATCTTTTCCAGAAACACGGTGCAGTCCCGGTCCACGGCGATATCCACAATCCCCAGTTCAATCAGTTTCATGCTTTCAAACATGGCCTTGGTGTTTTGCAGGGTGATGGGCCGGACGATAACCCCTTTTTTGGGGTGGGATTCCACCATTTTTTCGCCGTGAAGCCGCACCAGCGCTTCCCGGATAGGGGTCCGCCCGATACCCAGATCCTCCACCAGCTGGTTTTCCTCCAGATGCTGGCTGGGCTGGTACTCCAGACAGATGATCTTTTTCACCAGGGTTTCATAGGCTTTGACAGCCAGCGGCTGCTTGGGAATTTTCTGGATTTTTAGTGGTTTGCCCATATACCATGCCTTTTTTATTTTTCCCCTGATACTCGCCCCAATTAAAAATATACTTGACATAGATTCAAAATATATGTCAAGTATTTTTATAAAATTAAAATGCATTTATTTGATCTCACGTTATGTTATAAATTTAAGGAGCTTGTCATGGGAAAAAAAATCCACACCATAACCTCTCCGGTCATGGGGACCTTTTACAGGTCATCTGCACCGGACAACCCCCCATTGGTTGAACCGGGACAACATGTCAAAGAAACAGATATTGCGTGCATGATTGAATCCATGAAAATTTTCACCGAAATCCGGTGCAGCCAGGCAGGGATTGTGAAACAAATCCTGGTGGAAAATGAAGAACCGGTCATGAAAAACCAGGCATTGATGGAGATTGAACTGGACTGAATATGAAATTTAAAAAAATTCTCATCGCAAACCGGGGAGAAATCGCCCTGCGGATCATCCGGACCTGCCGGGAAATGGGAATTAAAACCGTTGCCGTATATTCCGATGCAGACATGGACAGCCTCCCTGTCAAACAGGCGGATGAAGCAGTACATATCGGCCCGGCATTGAGCCGCAAAAGTTATCTGAACCAGGATGCCGTCATTGCGGCGGCCCGGGAAACCGGAGCTGATGCCGTCCACCCGGGATACGGATTTCTGTCTGAAAGCACTTCCTTTGCACAGGCCTGCCAGGACAATGAGATCATATTTATCGGCCCGTCCAGCCGGACAATAGCCAGGGCAGGTGACAAATCAGCAGCCCGGCAGATCCTGATAGAACTGGGTATTCCGGTCATTCCAGGCAGTGATGATGTAATCGCAACCCCTGAAGCGGCTTGTGATGCCGCGGATCAGGTGGGCTATCCCGTGATCCTCAAGGCTGCAGGCGGCGGGGGCGGCCGGGGCATGCGCATAGCCAGGAACCAAAAAGACCTGCTTGGCGCTTTTTCCGTGGCCTCGGCCGGGGCCGGAGCCGCATTCGGCAACCCGGCCCTGTATCTGGAAAAATATATTGAAAAGCCCCGGCATATCGAAATCCAGATTTTAGGGGATCATTTCGGTAATTATGTACATCTAGGGGAAAGGGAATGCAGTATCCAGATGCGGTACCAGAAACTCATCGAAGAAGCCCCCTCCTCCTTTGTGGATGAACCCTTGAGAAAACAGCTGGGCAGCACCGCCATCAGCATTGCCAAAGCCTTTGATTATACCAATGCCGGCACCATGGAGTTTCTGGTGGACAAGGACAAAAACCATTATTTCATGGAAGTGAACGCAAGGGTCCAGGTGGAACATCCGGTCACCGAACTGGTTACCGGCATTGATATTGTCAAAAAACAGATCGAGATTGCCGCCGGAAAAAAACTGGGCCTGGCCCAGTCAGATATTCTTCTGAAAGGCTGGGCCATGGAATGCCGTATCAATGCATCCGATCCAACAGATAATTTCATGCCCTCCCCCGGTGAGATCACATCAGTGATCTTCCCCGGAGGTCCCGGGGTCCGCCTGGACACCCATATCCACGACAGGTACATGGTCACCCCTTTTTATGATTCGCTCATCGGCAAGCTGTGTGTATGGGCCCCGGACCGTTTTCAGGCTGTCCGCCGCATGAAACGGGCCCTGGATGAATTTGAGATCACCGGGATTGCCACCACCATTGCCTTTTATAAAAAAGTGTTTGAAAATAAACGGTTTCAAGACGGGAATATTGACACCCATTTTCTGGAACATATGGTCAATTTGTGATCGGCAAAAACAGATCAGATAGATTACAAGCGAGGCAGGTATGACAGACAGCATATGGCTCCAGGACCTGACCTGGGAAGAGATCGAAGACCGTATTGAACCCAGCGGCCGCACCATTTTACTGCCATTCGGCAGCACGGAACAGCACGGCCCCCACCTGCCGGTGGGCACCGACACCATGGTGGCCATGACCCTGGCTGCGGATGCCGCATCAAAAACACAGGTTTTAGCGGCCCCGCCCCTGTGGTTCGGGTGGAGCCCCCACCACATGGTGCTGCCCGGCACCATCACCATCCGGCCGGAACTGCTGGCGGAATTCGCTTTTGACATGGTGTCTTCCCTGCATCACCATGGATTTGAGAATTTTGTTTTCATCAACGGCCACCGCATCGTCAACATCACCTGGATGCAGATCGCCGGGGAAAAAGCCAAACGGGAACTCGGGGTGAACCTGGTGATCTTTGACCCGGCCTATATGTCCAAAACCATCACAAAGAAAATGGGCTGGGGAGGTGTGGGACATGCCGAAGAGATCGAAGGCTCCCACATGATGTACCGGTACCCGGATCTGGTGAAGATGGACAGAGCCGTTGACAATCCCCACACCAAAAACAGCCTGTACAGCGTGGACCCGTCCTTTGCCGGCGACACCCTGTGCTATGTGCCGTCCAGTCCGGCTGAAATGCAGCAGCTCGCACAAAAATCCGGCGGCACCACCGGCGAGCCCTCCAAAGCCACGGCCGCAGGGGGCAAAGTTTACCATGACCACCTGGTGTCCCGTCTGGTGGAGGTTATCCGGCTGCTCAATAATCGGTAAGATATTCAGAATCCATGTCCAGGGTCAGATAATCTCCATCCATGAGCCGCACAGACAGGCCCCGGGTTCTGGGCAGTTCATATCTAAAAAAATAGTGCATGGCAAACAGCTTACCCCTGTAAAACCGCACCTCTTTTCTGGAACTTTTTTCTGCAAGTGCCTTTTCAGCCGAGATCCCCTGGATCAGCCACTGCCAGGAAATCACGATCAGTCCGAAAAACTCCAAAAAGAGTGTGGCATCTGACAGATAGGCCTCTATCTTTTGCTGGCCAGCCACCTGTAAGAGAAATCCTGCAACAGCCTCAAGCTGTTTTCTGGCTGCTGAAAGAGCAGCGGCGGCATATCCCAGCCCGGAAAAGGACTGGGCCGCCTGAATGGTATGATCAAGCTCAGCCAGAAAAAGCTGCCCTGCTTTGCCATTTTTCATGACCAGTTTCCGGCCCAGAAGGTCCATTCCCTGTATGCCGGTGGTTCCTTCATGGATGGGGTGAATCCGGATATCCCGCAGATACTGCTCCACCGGGAAATCCTCACAATACCCATATCCCCCGAAGCACTGTATGGCGCTGCTGGTGGCCAGAAATCCGTATTCAGAAGGAAATGTTTTGGCGACCGGTGTCAGCAGATCCAGCAGCAGCTGGTACCGTTCCCTTTCACCCCCGACGGACACCCGCATCAGGTCCGCATACTTGGCGCATTGCAGAATCAGGGAAAACCCACCCTCGACGACCGATCGCTGAAACAGCAGCATCCGTTTGACATCGGCATGTTCTATAATGGGCACCTGCGGTGCAGTGGGATCTTTCCGGGTGACCGGTCTGCCCTGGGGCCTTTTTTTTGCATAATCCAGGGCCGCATAATAGGCAGCTGAGGCAATGGCGCATGCGCCCAGCCCCACCAGGATTCTGGCCTCATTCATCATCTGGAACATATGGGAAAGACCTTTGTCTTCCTCCCCCACCAGCCATCCATGGCAGTCATCTTTTTCCCCCATGGACAATTCCAAAGCAGGGATACCCCGTCCCCCCAGTTTATGGTAAACAGCTGCGGTGGTGACATCGTTGGAAACCAGATTTTCCTTGTCATCCAGCCTTTTTTGGGGCACCACAAACAAAGAGATGCCTTTGGCGCCGGGAGGGGCGTTTTCAATTCTGGCCAGCATCAGATGCACCACATTCTCCGCCCCGTCATGATCTCCGGCGGATATAAAGGTTTTGATGCCTTTGATCTTAAACCACCCATTGTTGCCCCTGGAAGCGGTGGTGGTGATATCGGACAAAGAACTTCCCGCCTGGGGCCCGGTCAGGGCCATGGTGCCCTGCCACCGGCCGGCCAGCATGTTGGGCACAAAGGTATCTATCAGGTGCCTGCTGCCGAAAGAGGTGATCAGTTCTGCTGCGCCGGCGGTCAGCTCAGGATAGGCAGATGCTGAATAATTGGCAGCCGCGAAAACAAAGCTTGCGGCAGACCGGATAATCAGCGGTATCTGCTCCCCGCCATGGGATTCCGGGAACCCTGCGGAAATCCACCCGCCCTGACCGAATTCAGTCATGATTTTTTTCACAGCCTTGTGCGCCTTTACCTGTCCATTTTCAAGCACCGGCGGGTGTCGGTCCATCTCGGTCAGAACCGGATACATCAGCTGGGTGGCCAGTTTTACCGCCGCATCCATCACCATATCAAACATCTTAGGAGTATGCCGGTCATAGTAGGGATGCGCCGTCAGAGAATCTGCATCAAACACTTCCCTGATCATGAACCGGATATTCCGGGTGCTGACAAATCGGGTCATTTTGGCCCCCTTTCAGATTGTATAATAGGATGCATCAAACTCCGGGCGGTCTTTATACCGTTCCATCATAAACGCCCCGGCCATTTCAAAATTGGTTAAAACAGAAGGGGCCGCATCGATGGCGATGGACTGCAATGCGCTGGCCGCCTGGACCGGATCCGGGGGACACCCCTTGATCCTGACAATTTCCTGGGGCCCGTCATGGTCTTTGTTGCGTGTGCACATGCACTGTCCCACCAGAATGCTTTTTTTCATCCCGGGAGAAGGCCGCAGGCGCTTGCCGGTCAGAAACTCCACTGAATCGAAGGGTTTCCCCTTATAAGACATGGATATGATGGTCAGCAGCATGCTGATCAGCGGAGAGCAGTAAGTGCACAGGGTTGCATCAAATTTATGAAATTTCAGACCCTTGATTCCCATTTTTTCCATGCCCAGGGGCAGGGTATTGTCCTCATTATAGGGAAAGGTAAACTTGTGAAAGGCGGCCACATCATTGATGGATTCTCCCTTCACCGATATCCCGGACAGATCGGTGGACAGCCCGGCATCCGCGGCGGCCTGCTTTAAATAGGAAATGTCATCCGGATCATGTCCCAGTACCCTGGCACCCACCAGATCCGCTGCCACCGGATAAGACGATGCAATAACCAGATCACTTTTCCGTGGTTTCCCGTCAAAGGACGGTCCTCGTTCAAGGCTGTAAATTCCATCAATAATGGTGGCGGAGGGCGGTATCAGAACGGGAAGGCGTGAAATCATGTAATCCAGATCTTTTTCAAGGTCCGCACTGTGGCATTTTTTCCGGGAACTGACATTGAGAAACCCTTTAAGGTTTTTGATTCCCAGGCTGACCCTGACCTGTGCATGGGTTTTCAATACCGGCAGATTAACCAGAAAATCCGATGCCATCAGATCGGTATTGACCTTGAGTGACATTCCATCACCGATCTCCACCGTGTCAAAAGGCCGTTCCCACACATCCCGCAGCTTCACCCCGTATTTTTGTTTGAGCTTCAGATAGCCCAGACCTGCAAAGGCTTTCTGTCCGATATGGGTGTCTCCGGGGGTCATCTGGAGGCTGCCCTCCACAATGGCAATATCATTGATCCCGTAATCCTTGAGCAGAATCACCGTCTCTTCCATGATGGTACTGGTGGTGATCACCCCCCATTTGGGGAACGGCCCGTTGAGCCAGGCCACAATGTTGGGCTTGATAACGACTTTGGCTCCCCTGGGAAGATGTGCAAAGGCATCAGCCAGTTCAACGGCTTTTTGAACAGTACCGGCATTTTTTTTAAACCGGCAGACTGCTGCTTTGACAGGGCTCATGGATTTTCTCCTTTTTTCATTGTCTACCAGTACCCGCGGCTGAGGTCAATGGCAAAAATCCCTCTGAATATTTGGCTATAGCAGCGTGCGTTTCGATGGGAAGCCTCTGGTGGTGTCTTGTGAACGGACCGTCAGATCCGGAGGGGGCCTGGCAAAATTTTCCGGGATGGCTTTCGAACAAAGGGCGGTTTGACGTTCTTCATTGTTCTTATGCAAGCAGGCC
>JAIPDY010000098.1 GCA_021737445.1 Desulfotignum sp. | reverse complement strand
TGGCGCAAACCATTTCCCAGGGCCTGGCCCAGACCCGCAGTTACATGGACACCTGCGGTACAAAAGAGGGGCACCTGGTGATCTTTAACCGTGACCCGAAAGTTCCCTGGGAGGACAAGATCTTCCATCGCATTGAAACGTACCAGGGAATCGATATCACCGTCTGGGGTATGTAGTTGCATGGCTGCGCTGAACGGCAAAGTGGTGCCAGAAATTTCTTAAACAGCGGAAATCCTGAATGGCGACCAGGGATAACTTGTACAGCGGGAGCCCCTGGTGGGTGTACCTTGCTGACGGACTGTCGGAGACTTCGTCTCCCAGGCCGGCAGTAAGGTACCCCCACCAGGGGCGGCATCCTGCCGGTCTGCCTGTTGTTAAAACAGGTATTTCCAGATTTTCCAGCCAGGTGAATCATCCTGCTGCTGCCATTGGGGATTCTGCATCAGGTGTTCCGGGTTTTTGCGTTTCATCTCATTGATTTTTGCCTGGCGCTCCTGCTCGATCTTTTCCCAGGCCGTGGTGGTTCGGTCAAACACCTGCTTGTTGATACCACCGGCAATGCGGTCCACTTTTTCAATGAGTTCGTCACTGTCTTTGGATTGTTCAAAAAAAGCCATATACCGTTTGTTTTTGATATCATACACCAGGGCATCGATGCTGAAGGATCCTGCCAGTTTTGTGATACTGCCGTCCAGAATCAGGTCGGTGCCGGTCTGATCCGCCACCTGTTTGAGGATCTTGTTTTTGTCTGTTTTGTTCAGATGGCCCAGCACATTCTCTATCTGTTTTCTGGGTACCAGATGAACCTTGTCCGGCCAGTTAAGGCGGGTGTGAAGCATATTCACGACCCCTTTCTGAATATAGGAAAAATCTTCAGGTTCAGATGCGTGTATGGTAAAGGGCAGCACCGCAATGGTAGCTGGAAGCGGAACCCCGGTATCCTGGCTGTCGGCGGCAGCCAGGGCTCTGGATGCCGGCAGGTTGAGATTTTCCAGAATGGTTCCGGGCAACGGAAAAGACAGTATCCAGAAACACAGAACACAGACAGATGTTTTAAAATGTATCACTTTATTTCTCCGAATTGAGTTTGGATTGCAGTATAGGGGTGACGGTTTTGGGGTCCGCCTTGCCCCGGGTCTTTTTCATGACCTGGCCCATGAAAAAGCTGAACAGTTTGGTTTTTCCATTTCGAAATGCTGCCACTTCATCCGGATTTTGTGTCAGGATGCTCTCCACCAGTGATTCCAGTTCTGTGCTGTCACTGACCTGTTCCAGGCCTTTTTGTCTGACAATGACAAATGGATCATTTCCTGTTTGTGCCATCTCTTCAAACACGGTTTTGGCCACTGCCGCCGTGATGGTGTTCGATTCCAGCAATTTCATGAGAGCGGCAAAATTTTTTGCCGGCACCGGTGATTGGGTAATATCCAGGCCCCTGGCATTGAGAAGACCCAAAAGAGTGCTGGTCACCCAGTTGGCAGCCTGTTTTGCGTTGGACAAAGAGATCATGGCTGCTTCAAAAAAATCAGCCAGATGGATGTCTGAGGTCAATACCCGGGCATCATAACCGGAGAGTTGATACTGGGACATGAACCGGGCTCTTTTTTCATCGGGCAGTTCCGGCATCTGGTCTGACACCTGCTGGATCCATTTTTTGTCCACGATGAGAGGCACCAGGTCCGGATCCGGGAAATACCGGTAGTCATGGGCCTGTTCCTTGCCCCTCATGGAAACGGTTCTGTTTTTATCCGGATCCCACAGACGGGTTTCCTGGATCACGGCATTGCCCTGTTCCAAAACATAGGCCTGGCGTTCAATTTCATACTGGATCGCTTTTTCCACATGCCGGAACGAGTTAAGATTTTTCAGCTCGGTGCGGATACCAAATTCGGTTTGTCCCCTGGGCCGCAGGGATATGTTGGCATCACACCGGAAGCTGCCCTGTTCCATGTTGCCGTCACACACATCGATATATTTGAGAATGGCATGCAGTTTCCGCAGATAAGCCCCTGCTTCCTCAGGGGTGTGCATGTCCGGTTCGCTCACAATCTCGATCAGGGGGACCCCGGTGCGGTTCAGGTCCACCAGGCTTTTGCCCCGCACCGGATCATGGATCAGCTTGCCGGCATCCTCTTCCATGTGAATCCGGGTGATGCCGATGTTTTTTTTGCCTGTGTCTTTAGTTTCGATATCCAGATGGCCATGTTCGGCAATGGGGGCTGCATACTGGGAGATCTGGTATCCTTTGGGCAGGTCCGGATAAAAATAGTTTTTCCGGTCAAACCGGCTCTCTTGTGCAATGGTGCAGTGGGTGGCCAGACCGGCCTTGATGGCAAAGGTCACCGCTTTTTTGTTCAAAACCGGCAGTACCCCCGGCATGCCGGTACACACCGGGCAGGTGTTGGCGTTCGGTGCATTGCCAAAGGTGGTGGGGCAGGCGCAGAAAATTTTGGTTTCGGTTTTGAGCTGGGCGTGGACCTCCAGGCCGATGACAGGTTCAAACTCCATAAACGGTTTTTCCCCTTTTGAAAGTTTTTTTGCATCTGTTATGTCAACCAGTTTATATAACCCTGATGCCTTGATTTATCAATGAAATTTTATGATAAATTGCGCGGCTGCTTAGTTTTGCCATGAATTTTTATTTGTAAAATGATATACAGGGTGGATCTAAAAAAAGGGAAACCAGCAGGGAACCGAAACTTATGAAATTTTTCTTATGTGTCATGGGCATGGTGATGATTGTGGAGGGCCTGCCCTATTTTGCATTTCCTGGGCGGATGAAGGAGATGGTAAAGATTATTGCCGGCCAGGACAATGCAAAACTGCGGCGGTTCGGCTTTATCCTCATGGCGGCCGGCTTAGGTGTTGTGTATGCAGCCATGAGGGCTGCCTGATGTATCTGCTATCTGATTACGATTTTCAGCTGCCTGAAGACCGCATTGCCCAGAAACCCTGTGACAACCGCAGTGATGCAGGACTGATGCGCATTCAAAAAAACAGTGCTGCTATTTCCCACCACCGGTTTTCCCATCTGCCGGATCTTTTGCAGGCAGGGGACCTGCTGGTGGTGAACAACACCAAGGTGATCCCGGCCCGGCTGTTTGGCAAAAAATCCACCGGGGGCCGGGTGGAGGTGCTGATCATCGACTATGCAGCCGGGTTGACGTCTCTGGAAAACACAGGCTCTTTTCAATGCCAGTGCTTGGTGCGGGCATCAAAAATGCCGAAAAAAGGCAGCGTCATTCATTTCACAGACCAGATCACAGGGCAGGTGCGGGCGGTCACAGGGGGCATTTGCGAGATATGTTTTTCAGGGGGAAAAGATTTTATCAACTATATAAAAACAGCCGGACACCTGCCGCTGCCTCCCTATATCAAACGCAGCCCTGACACGGATCTGTCTGCCATGGACAAGGAAAGCTACCAGACCGTGTATGCCGAAAATGACGGAGCTGTGGCAGCGCCTACGGCCGGCCTTCATTTTACCCGGCCCCTGATGGCGCAGCTGGTAAAAAAAGGGATTGATACGGCCCATATCACCCTGCATGTGGGATACGGCACATTTGTGTCGGTGCGGGTGGAGGATATCCGGGAACACCGAATCCATTCTGAGTATTTTTGTGTGTCACCGGCGGCGGCACAAAAGATTAATAAAGCCAAAGATCAGAAAAAAAGGGTGGTGGCAGTGGGCACCACCTCGGTGCGGACCCTGGAATTTTTGTCAGATGACAAAGGCCGGATAACCCCTGGTACCGGCATGTGCGATCTGTACATCTATCCGGGATACCGGTACAGGTGTGTGGATGCCATGATCACCAATTTTCATCTGCCCAAATCCACTTTGCTCATGCTGGTGGCAGCGTTTTATGACCGCAAAAAGATGCTGCATGCCTACAAAACAGCTGTGGCCCTTGGGTACCGGTTTTTCAGTTATGGCGATGCCATGCTCATTGAATAAACAAAAAAAAGAGGTGTTTTTGAAATTTACCCTTATAAAAGAATCAAAAGAGAACCGGGCCAGGCTGGGAACCATTGACACCCCCCGGGGCAGGATACTCACCCCGGTTTTCATGCCCGTGGGCACGGTGGGATCGGTAAAGGCCCTGACCGCAGATGACCTGAACCACTGCGGAGCGCAAATTATCCTGGGTAATACCTATCATCTGTATCTGCGGCCCGGGTGTGAGGTGATCTCCCATCTGGGCGGGCTGCATGAATTTATCCGATGGGACAGGCCCATGCTCACAGATTCAGGCGGGTTTCAGTTTTTTTCTCTGGCAAAACTGGCAAAATTCACCGAAGACGGGGTGGCATTCCAGTCCCATATTGACGGATCCAGCCATTTTTTCTCCCCGGAAAAAGCGGTGGCGATCCAGACCATCCTGGGATCGGACATCATGATGTCTTTGGACTGGTGCATGGGATTTCCGGCCACCTTTGACCAGGCAAAAACCGCCCTTGAAAAAACAACAGCCTGGGCACAAAAAGGCTATGATTTCTGGCAGACACAGGGGGCAAAAAACAATCTGTTCGGCATTGTCCAGGGAGGGATGTTCAAGGCGCTGCGCAGCCGCTCCGCAGAACAGCTGACACAGATCGATTTTTCAGGATTTGCCATCGGCGGTCTGTCTGTGGGAGAACCCACGGATATGATGTATGAGATGGCAGACCACACCCTGCCGCAGCTGCCCGTAGATAAACCCCGGTATATCATGGGGGTGGGCACCCCGGAGAACCTGGTGGAATTGACGCAGATGGGGTGTGACATGTTCGACTGCGTCATGCCCTCCCGCAATGCCAGAAACGGCAAACTGTTCACATCCAGAGGGGATATCAATCTTCCCAATTCCCGGTTCAGGTTTGACAAAAACCCGGTGGATGAGACCTGCGGGTGCTATACCTGCCAGAACTATTCCCGGGCCTATCTGCGCCATCTGTACAAATCTAAAGAACTGCTGGCCTACCGGCTCAACACCATCCATAACCTGTATTATTATCTGGATCTGATGGCAAAAATGCGCCAGGCGATCAGAGATGACCGGTTTGACCTGTTTCGGCGCCAGTTTCATGAAAACCGGGCACAGGGTATCTGACCCCAAAGGAGTTTGTTATGCACGAAATGGGAATTGCCCAAGAGCTGGTGAAAATTGCACTGGATGCCGTGCCGAAAGATCTGGAAAACCCGCAGGTTGCATCTTTGCATTTGAAGATCGGAAAGCTTTCCTCTGTGGTGGAACACAGCCTGACCTTCTGTTTTGAGATCATCACCAAAGACACCCCGCTGGAAAATGCCCGCCTGGAGATTGAAACCGTGCCGGTTCGCATCCGCTGCACCGGGTGCGGTAAAAAGTGGGAAGCGGACACCCCGGTGTTCCAATGCCCGGATTGTGAACAGGGACAGATTGAAATGCTGTCCGGCCGGGAAATTGAGATTGTCTCCCTGGAGCTTCTGGAATGACCGGAGACTTCCTGGTACCACAGGAGTTGACCGCAACCGCCAAACCAGGTACACTGACCCTGGAACAAAGAAAGGTAAAAAATATATGGAAATCAAGATTCGAAAACAGGTGCTGGAAAAAAACCTTACTGAGGCGGATAAAAACCGCAGCTACTTCAAAAAACACAACCTGTTTGTGCTGAATATGATGTCATCGCCCGGCTCCGGCAAGACCGAGACCCTGTGCAGAACCCTCAAGAGCCTGATGCCCGATATCCGGGTGGGGGTGATTGTTGGCGATATCTGCACCTTCAATGATGCAGACCGCCTGTCTGTTACCGGGGCCAAAGTGACTCAGATCAACACCGACCAGTTCGGGGGGGACTGCCACCTGGCTGCCCCGCTGATTGACACCGCTGCCCAAAAACTGGGGTGTGAAGACCTGGATTTGCTGATTGTGGAAAACATCGGAAACCTGGTGTGCCCGGCGGAGTTCGATATCGGTGAAAATGCCAGGGTGGTGGTGTTAAGCGTCACTGAAGGTGAAGACAAGCCGCTGAAATATCCCCTCATGTTCCAGGTGTCGGATGCCGCCATTTTAAACAAGGTGGATCTTCTGCCCTATCTGGATTTTGATGCCCCCCTGGCCGTGGAGAACATGAAAAAAGTGCATCCGGGCATGCCGGTGTTTGAACTGTCCGCCAAAACAGGGGAAGGATTCGAC
This sequence comes from Desulfotignum sp., assembly GCA_021737445.1. Classification (GTDB taxonomy): domain Bacteria; phylum Desulfobacterota; class Desulfobacteria; order Desulfobacterales; family Desulfobacteraceae; genus Desulfotignum. The sequence goes on along the minus strand of JAIPDY010000098.1, from coordinate 4,693 downwards.
CCCTGGCTGGAATGGCTGCGTCAGCAAGTGAAGCAAAAAACAGGGTAATCAGGTTTGACCTTGGAGGTAGCATACCATGGAAAAAAAACGCGCCGCATTTGCCGGTACCTGGTATCCGTCGTCGGCAGAAGCGTGTAAAACAGAGATTCAAAAATTTTTGTCAGAAAAATCAGGCCCGGCCACAGGGGATTTTGCCGCCGGCATTGTTCCCCATGCCGGGTGGGTCTATTCCGGCAGCATTGCCTGCCGGACCATTGCCAGCCTGGTGCCGTCCGGGCAGACACCGGTGCACACCATTGTTTTGTTCGGGGCACACATGCACCAGCAGTCAGAGCCCTTTATCATGACCAAAGGATCCATTGAAACCCCTTTCGGGGATATTGAGGTGGATGGGCAGCTGGTGGAGATGCTGGCGGAAAATATCAGCATTCGTAAACGCACACCATCAAGATTTGTCAATGAAAACACCCTGGAACTGCAATATCCGTTCATCAAATATTTTTTCCCGGATGCAAAAATTGTGGTCTGCGGGGTGGCCCCCTCTTTTTTCGCCCCCATTATCGGCAGTATGGCTGTTGAAACCGCCAATGCCCTGAAACGGCAGATTCGGGTGATCGGCTCCACAGACATGACCCATTACGGGGCCGATTTCGGGTTTACACCGGCCGGATCCGGCAAAAATGCCGTGGAATGGGTGAAAACAAAAAATGATGCCGCAGCCATAGATGCCATGAGATCAATTGATGACAAAGCCATTGTTGCGCAGGGGCTGAGCCATCACAACATGTGCTGCCCCGGGGCTGCGGCTGCCACTGCTGCGGCAGCAAAAAAAATGGGCGCAAACAGGGCACACCTCATTGATTACACCACAAGTTTTGACAAAACCCGGTCTGATTCCTTTGTGGGATACACCGGCCTGCTGTATGGGCAAAACTGACAACCGGGTAAACTATGGGGTCATAAAGCCTGATTCGAAATACGGGCCGCTGCCTGCCGGATACGGTGCACGGTTTTTTCCTTTCCTAAGGCCAGCAGCATTTCGAAAATTCCCGGGCTTACCGTGGTGCCGGTGACGGCCACCCGCAGCGGCTGGGCAATTTTGCCGAACCCGAGATTAAAGTCTGCCATGATTTTTTTAAAAATTTTTTCCAGCCCGTCCTGGGTGAAGTCAGGCAGATTGTCAATGGCATCAGCAATCCGGGTGAGCATGTCCGCAGTATCGGCGGTAAGAAACCTGGCAGCAGCTTTTTCATCTATGTCCGGTGCATCAACATAATAAAACCGGGCTGATTCAGCCATTTCCACAAGGGTTTTACTTCTGGGCTGCAGGGTTTCAATCACCTTATGGGTAAAGACGTCATTTTCTGCTGCAATGCCCAGGTCCTTTAAAAGGAGCAGCAGTGACGGGGCCAGATCCGGTGCTGATTTCGCCTGGATATGCCTGGCGTTCAATGCGGTCAGCTTCTGCATGTCAAACATGGAAGCAGACCGGCCCAGGTGCTCCAGGTCAAACTTTTGGATCAAATCTTTCCGGGTAAAAAACTCCTGATCCCCGTGGGACCATCCCAGCCGCACCAGATAGTTGATCACAGCATCCGGCAGATATCCCATGTTCCGGTATTCACCCACAGACATGGCCCCGTGCCGTTTGCTGAGCCGGGCCTTGTCCGGCCCAAGCACCATGGGCACATGACCGAACACCGGCAGATCCGCTCCCAAGGCTTTATAGATAAGAATCTGTTTGGGGGTGTTGATAAGATGGTCATCTCCCCGGATAATGGTATTGATGCCCATGGTTATGTCATCCACCACCACAGCCAGGTTGTACATGGCAGATCCGTCAGACCGCTGGATGATAAAATCATCCATTTCAGCGTTCTGGAAAGCGGTATCTCCCTTGACTATGTCTTCAACCACGGTAACGCCGGCATCCGGGGTCTTCAGCCGGACCACTGTGTTGTCTGAGTCTGACAGGCCCTTTTCCCGGCATTTGCCGTTGTACATGGGTTTAAGGCCCCTGGCCCTGGCCTGCTCCCGCATCGCAGTAATCTCATCCGGGGTGCAGGAACAATAATAAGCATGACCTGTTTCCACAAGTTTTCGGATATACCGGCGATAGATATCTTTTCGTTCGGTCTGGAAATAGGGTCCTTCATCCCAGTCGATCCCCAGCCACTGCAATGCATCAAGAATGGCATCCGTGGAATCAGTTGAGGACCTGGCCTCATCAGTATCTTCAATGCGTAAGATAAATTTTCCATTGGTTTTTCTGGCATAAAGCCAGTTGAACAAAGCGGTTCTGGCGCCTCCGATGTGAAGAAATCCGGTGGGAGAGGGGGGAAATCGGGTGACAACAGGTTTCATGGTATCTCCTTGTAAATAAATCTGTCTGTAAAATCGAGCCTTTAGGTATCATAATTCTGTCTTGCGGGCAATACCTTATGTGGTACCCTGCCTGCGGGATTTTGTTTAGATCTTGACACATACTGGAAATTACGGTAATTAGATTTGTTTTGTTATCATTATGATGCACTACAAAAAAATATATTATGAATTCCATGTATACTACAGGAGAGACCCATGGCAGTACCAAAGCAGAAAAGCTCCAAGGCACGGGGCAGAAAAAGACGGACCCATTACAAAACCCAGGCCCCTACCGTGACAACCTGTCCGGAATGCCAGGAACCCAAGCTTCCCCATACAGCCTGCCCGGAATGCGGCGCGTACAAGGACATGAATGTGAAATCCGGAGATGATGCGTAGCGTTTTTGTGATAACGCATAAAAAATCTTAAGGAGCAGGTTTTCCCATGACCATTGAAACCAAAGTTAAAAAGGTAATTGCAGAAAAGATTCCTGACATTGATATTGAAGATGTGGTACCGGAAGCATCCCTGATCGACGACCTGGGCGCTGACTCATTGACCATTGTTGAACTGATCATGTCCATGGAGGAGATTTTTGCCATTGAAATCGATGATGAAGCGGCTGAAACCCTTGTAACGGTTCAGGATGCCATTGATTTCATCAAGTCCAAATCTTAAGATGGTTTAAGGAATCTTTTCATGGATCCATCCATTATCATCGGCAGCGATCATGCCGGTTTTGAATTAAAGGAAAAAATTCGGGCTCATCTGGCTGCCAAAGGATACCGGGTTGAAGATGCAGGCACTTTCAGCAGCGCCTCAGTCAACTATGTGGATTACGGCAAAAAAGTGGCTGCTGCCGTATCAGAAGGCCGGTTTTCAAAAGCGATTCTTGTGTGCGGTTCAGGCATTGGCATGTCCATGGCTGCCAACCGGTATAAAGGTGTCAGGGCGGCCCTGTGCTCAGATATTTTATCAGCCAGGCTGAGCCGGTGTCATAATGATGCCAACATCCTGGCCCTGGGAGGCCGGATCATCGGAGATCTCTTGGCTTTTGAACTGGTGAATACCTTTCTTGAAACGGAATTTGAAGGCGGCAGGCACCTGGACCGGATCAGGTCAATGGACAGCTGAAAGCCCGGCAGACACGGGCATGCCTGCAGATGACAACGGCCTGCCAGGCCTTGCCGGCCTGGAAAAAAGGAAAGGCATATGGCAGATCTTGTAACAAATGACCCGCAAATTGCTCAGATAATTGCAGGGGAAACCACCCGCCAGGAACAGGGGTTGAACCTGATTGCTTCTGAAAACACGGTGAGCCGTTCGGTGCTGGCTGCCCAGGGGTCGGTGCTCACCAACAAATATGCTGAAGGATATCCGGCGCGGCGGTATTACGGGGGGTGCGGTTTTGTGGACCAGGCAGAAGATCTGGCCATTGCCAGGGCCAAAAAACTGTTCAATGCCCAGTATGCCAATGTACAGCCCCATTCCGGATCCCAGGCCAACATGGCGGTTTATTTTGCCTTTTTGAATCCCGGAGACCGGATACTGGCCATGGATCTGTCCCATGGCGGTCATCTCACACATGGTGCTGCTGCCAGTTTTTCCGGCCGGCTGTATGAATTTTCCCACTATGGGCTGTCTGCTGACACACAAACCATTGACATGAACCAGGTGGCTGATCAGGCCCGGATCTTTCAGCCGAAACTGATTGTGGCAGGTGCCAGTGCCTATCCCAGAACAATTGATTTTAAAGGATTTGCCGATATCGCAGCATCCGTGGGTGCCATGCTTATGGTGGATATGGCACATATTGCCGGTCTTGTGGCAGGAGGGGTGCATCCCACGCCTGTGGGATACGCTGATGTGGTTACCTCCACCACCCACAAGACCCTCAGGGGTCCCAGGGGCGGATTGATCCTGAGTTCGGAAAAATTGGCCAAAAAAATCAACAGCCAGATTTTTCCCGGGATACAGGGCGGGCCCCTGATGCATGTTATTGCAGCCAAGGCCGTGGCCTTTAAAGAGGCATTGCAGCCCGATTTTGCCACCTACCAGAAACAGGTGGTAAAAAATGCTGCAATGCTGGCGGAATTGCTCATGAACCGGGGGTATAAACTGGTGTCCAACGGCACGGACAACCACATGGTATTGATGGATCTGACAGACAAGGACCTTTCAGGAAAAGCGGCAGAGGAGCGACTGGGGCAGGCCGGTATCACCGTGAACAAAAATTCGGTGCCCAATGATAAAAAAGGGCCTTTTGTCACCAGCGGTATCCGTATCGGGGTGTCCCTGATCACCTCCAGGGGGATGAAACAGGATGCG
>JAIPDY010000097.1 GCA_021737445.1 Desulfotignum sp. | reverse complement strand
AAAAATTTTCTCCATATTTCTGCGCCAATTTCAAGTTCTCTCTGTCAGTACTCAAGCAGCTGAACCGGGCCGGCACCATGGAGGAACTTAAGGGTATCATTCACCAGGTATTGATCCCCTGCCCCGACACCCTGTCGGTCCCCAACCTGAGCCTGTTTGTATAGTGCCGGCAGCAGTTGTTACAGGCCCAGTATTGTCAACCCCTCTTCCAGTTCAAAATAGGGTTTGATTTCATACTGGTATCCTGGCACACCAAAATAGATTGCCAGGCTTTCACCAATGGCCTGAAGCCCCTCTGCCAGCCGGCTGTTTTCCAGTTCATAATAGGTGATGGAATGCATGCCCGACCGCCTGCTGGCTGAGATATAGGGCCCTTTTTTGGTAATGAAATCCGGCAGAGCCGGGGCCTTGAGATACCGGTTGGCAATCTCCCTGGTACTTTCAGGGGGATATGTGACATTGGAAATGATAATCATGAACTGCCTCCATATTATTATTTATTACTGACAAAAAAATCCTCAATAACCTTTTGTGATTTAAGCCTGTTGCCGTAAGCAGCTGCGGTTTTTCTGTCTTCAAATTCAGACACCTGAATAAGATACCAGGTTTTGCCGCCGCCGCTGGTCTGTTTTATGCGGGCATCAATGCCTTTCTGTTTAAGAACCCTGATATACTGTTCTGCATGGGTTTGTTTTAAATACGCTGCCACCTGGATGGTAAAGGGCCTGGAAACGCTTTTTTCTATGACAACGTCGGTTTTTATCACCGGCTTGGGGGTTTTGAGGTGGGTTACTGTGTTGTATATAAAAACCACCAGCCACAGACAAAGCAGCCCCATGATAACGGCTTTCACATAAAACCGCCACCTGGATTGTTTTTTTATGACTGCCATGAAATGGTTCAGACAAGCACCGGCAACATTCAATACAGATGAAAAGATGCGCAAGACATGATGAAACAGTTTTCTGATATTTGCAGACACCGTTGTAACCAGACCCGGCAGTGCCTGCCGGTCAATGGCCGGTGATTCTGCATCTGTTTTGTCATGAATCTTTTGCATCGGGAACCGGCCCAGGGTCTGTTCCGATTCTCCCAGCAGGGCCTGGATCCTTTGTCTGTATATTTTGCTTAATTCCGGATCTTCCATTGCACGGGCAAACAGCTGTTTGGCGGAAAAATCCATCCGCCCTGAATCCAGGAAAATGCGGGTCAAAAGCGGCATCAATCTGGGGTTGCCATAATGGATATCCGCCAGGCGGGTCATCAGGTCCTGTTCCTGCGGTTCCGGGGTTCTGCTGCTGACAAACCGTTTAAGCCAGAGTTCCACCAGGGTTTCATCCCAGGGATCGGATGCAAGATGCACCATGACCGCCTGTCTGAAACTGTCATCCTCACTGTCAAATGTCAGAGAAAATCTGGCTATGGATCTGGTGATCAACGATCTTATTTTTCCAGCTGCCAAAGGAGACAACAAAAACGAATCATAGATCCGGACGGCCTGAAGATATTTTTTCCGGGCCTTGTTCAGGATAGCTGCCCGTTCCCACAAGTCCGCTTCCTGAAGCAGTTTTTTAATCATTTTCCCACCGGCAATATGCATCAGAAAACTGACAACTGCATACCAGAAAACCACCATGAAAAAAATAATAAAAACTGGATCTGTGCCGGAAAAAAAACGGCTGAGCCAGGGCATGAGATAAAAGCAGCAGGGAACTGCCACAAGGACCGTTATCCAGAGCCGCACCCCGATATTGCGCAGGCACCAGATCATCGGACGGTTTCTCCGCAAAGGGTCTGACCATGTTTTACAGCGATGACGATACCCTTCCGTGGGTCTTTGGGGGAAATACGGCAGCCGGTATCTGGATCTATTTTCTCAAACCGGATATTTGAGGGAACAGGAAAATTTCTTTCCGGTTCTCCGGCCAGGGCCTGTGTCATGAAATCAGCCCATATAGGGGCTGCTCCCCTGCCGCCGGTAATTCCCACACCACTGGTATCTTCCAGACGTTTTTTTTTGTCAAATCCGGTCCACACTGATGTACACAATTCAGGTGTAAATCCGGTAAACCAGGCATCGTTATAATTGTCAGTGGTACCGGTTTTTCCGGCACAGGGACGTGTGAAGCCATGTTCTCTGATACGCCTGCCTGATCCTGTGTCCACAACCGCCTTCATCATATCCACAACCTGATAGGCAATCACAGGGTCCAGCACCTGTTGATCCTCAACAATGTGCTCAAACAGAACCCGGCCAAAGGGATCTTCCACCCGCCAGAACAAAAACGGGTCATGGCGTTTTCCCAAACCGGCAAACACGGAGAAAGCAGCTGCCATCTCAACAGGCGTAACATCAGCCGTGCCCAGGGCAATGGAAAAAACATCATCCAGGGGACTTTGGATGCCGCATTTTTCTGCGGTTTCCATCACTGCCCTGGGCCCTGTTATCTGTACCAGTTGGGCTGCAATCGTGTTCACTGATTGGGTCATGGCGGTTTTCAATACCATGTCTCCTTTGAAACCGCGTTCAAAGTTTTTGGGCTGCCAGTCCGGGGCACCGACAACCGGAATGGTCACCGGCTGATCGGTCATCACTGTGCCTGGATGAAATTTGGCCTCCTGGAACGCGGTGTAATATACAAAGGGTTTGAACCCGCTGCCGGGCTGCCGTCTGGCACTGGTTGCCCGGTTGAATTCACTGTGAAAATAATCGCGCCCCCCCACCATGGCCCGGACCGCACCCGTGGCAGGTTCAACAGCCACCAGTGCACCCTGGGGACGAAGGGTTTGCCAGGATGGTATCCCCATCATCTCATCGAGCCTGTCAAGCCCCTGTTTTAATGTTTTTTTTGCCAGTTCCTGGAGCTGTGGGTCCAGGGTGGCATGCACCCGGATACCACCGTTATATACCACATTCTCCCCATAGGTTTTAACCAGTTCCTTAACCAGGGCATCCAGAAAATAACTGCCGCTTCTGGCATCTTTTTTTTCCTGGTTCAACACCGGTTTTTCCGCAGCTGCCAGGGCTGCCTGCTTTTGTGAAAGAAAACCGACTTCAACCATCCGGTGCAGCACCAGATCCCGCCGTTTCAATGCCCGGTCATAATGGGAAAAAGGGTTATAGGCAGACGGGGATTTGGGCAACCCGGCCAGCAGGGCAGCTTCAGGCAGGGTCAGTTCCATGGCGGATTTTCCAAAAAAGGTGTCAGCTGCTTTTTCAACTCCCTGGGCACCGGCCCCGAAGTGGATCTGGTTGATATAAGCCTCCAGAATTTCTTCTTTGGAATGGGTAGTCTCAATCTGAAATGCCACCAGCAGTTCCTTGAATTTTCTGGCAAACGACTGCTCAAAGGAAAAAAACAGATTTTTGGCCAGCTGCTGGGTGATGGTGGATGCCCCTTCAACCCTGCCGGGCTCAAACAGGGTGATGTACAATGCTTTTAAGGTGCGAAGCTTATTGATGCCATAGTGCTGGAAAAACAGATGGTCTTCGGTGGCCAGAATAGCATTGATGAAATCAGCAGACACCTGGGAAAGGGGAACGTTTTCCCGCTCTCCCAGATGCATCAGCACCTGGCCTGAGGATGCATATATGATACTCTGGGGGGTTTCAATGATCCGGCTTAAATCCTGAGGCAGTTTTGGCAGCTCCGGCACCGTGTAAAAAACCAGGAACATAACACTTAAAATACCGGCACAAAAAACGATGACAGCTGTGAAAAAAACAGACCGGCATACAGAAAATATCGTTGCCAGAAGCCTCATGAATGGGTCCCCCTGAGAATCAGTCCAAGCTGCCATACTGCCCATTCTCTGGCTTTGACAAACAGCACCCGGGTCTGTCCCTGGTACCTGAATTCGAACCCCAGCTGGATGAACCCGGCCTGGGTTTCATTCCAGATACCGATGCGCAAAATCGTGCCGTCCTGGTCCAGAAGCAGGTCGGCATCAGGCAGCAGGTCTTGAATCATCTCCGACGGCAGTTTGAACACGGCCGCAAAAAACCGCTCCGCCGGATAAATCCGGCCGGAAAACCCTTCAAAATCCTCCAGCCGCCCCGGTTCCAGGTATTGTTTCTCCACAACGGCATCAAGGATGTCCTGTTTGAGCTCGATCTGATGAACTACCCGGTTCCCGGCATTGATAAAATAGATTTTCATGCCGTTTTTCAGGCCTTCACAGAAAATCCGCTCTGTCACCTTGCCGTTGAGCAGCCAGATCAGGCGGGCCGGTTCCATGATCTGCCGGGCATGGGTCAACGGCAGGGATCGGTAAAGATGCTTAAAGTGGTCCTTATCCAGTGTCACCCATTCTCCGGGTATCAGGTGGTCGGCGATTCCGGAAAAAGAATCTGTCTTATGGGCGAATTCACTGGTATCGCTTTTCCGGTCAATGATTTTATTTAAGGCCTCATGGGCTGTGAGGGTATTACGGCCCAGTTCCCAGACAGCCCCTTTTTCCGGCCGGGTCTGATTGGTAGATACCAAAAAATTTCCCAGCAGCTGCTCGCACCAGTCAAATCGAAATTCGGAAAACATCAGTATTGCTGACATAATCAGAACCCCGAGGTTCAGAAAAGAAAATATACGTTTGAACTGTTCCCGGCATTCAACGGGTTCATACCACCTGGGAATCATTGAGATATTATGCCTTGCCCGCCGCTTTCATGGAGTCCATGTACACCCGGTAAAAATCCTTATGTTCCATCAACGCGGCAGACAAAACAGATTGCAGGTGATCAAGGCTGTCAGGCCCGGCAACAAAATTAACACTGGCATGCAGAGCCGCCATGGGATCACCGGTTTTAAACTGCCGGCCCAGGAGAATAAGGCAGGTTTTGCGCCGCACAGACATGTCCAGATTGTTCATGTGTTTTAAAATATTTTTTTGGCCCTGGTCAAAACTGTTTTCCAGCACCATCAGGGGATATACATGATATGCCATCTTCTTTACAGCATCTGCCGGGTCAGCGGCTGTCTCCATCCCATATCCCAATTGCCTGACAGCTGCAATGGCCGGTTTCAAAAAAGGGCCCTCGGAAACCATAATCAATGCTTTTTCCTGCTGCTGAAGGGCAGCTGCTGACCTGGATTTTGCTGCCGCCACATCTTTTGTCCCAACCTGAGCCGGAGAATCAGCCGCTGGAATCTGAATTTTTTCTCTGCATTTGGGACAGTTGAAAACAGCATCCCTGCCTTTGGGCAGTTTATGGTCCGCAATATTGAACTGGGAGTTACAATTTTTACACCGTATATTCATGGTTATTTTTCCCCCTTATAGCCCCGGTCGATTTCCAGAGAATCGATATGGGAAGTGGCTTCTCCCCTGGCACTTTTAATGCTGTCCAGGCCCCGTCCCACCATATCTTTTCTGGAGGCATAGGCCATGGCAACCGATTCATCAATTTTTTCTTCCCTGTAAAGGGAAACAATAAAATCATCAAAAGAAACCATTCCCTGGGGGTTGCCTGCCATGATAATATCATTAAAGGTTTTGCCTTCAGATTCACCATTGAGGATGGAATCTTTCACCCGCAGGTTGGTGGCCAGGATTTCAAAGGCTGCCACCCGGCCCCCGCCCAGCTTGGGCAAAAGCCTCTGGGCCACCACCCACCGGACCGTGTCAGCCAGACGGATGCGGATCTGTTTTTCTTCCTGAGTGGAAAACATTCCCAGAATTCTATTGATGGTCTGACCTGCATCCACGGTATGAAGGGTGGACAATACCAGATGACCCGTTTCCGCGGCTGACAGTCCGATCTCCACGGTCTCCCTGTCCCGCATTTCTCCCACCAGTATCACCTTGGGGGCCTGGCGCAGGGCTGCCCGAAGGCCTGAAGCAAAGGTGTCAAAATCCATTCCCAGTTCCCGTTGATTAAAGGTGGCCAGTTTCTGGGGGTGCTGGTATTCAATAGGGTCTTCCAGAGTGATCACATGCACGGCTTTGGTCTCATTGATCCTGTCCAGAAGAGCTGCCAGGGAGGTGGATTTCCCGGATCCTGTGGCACCTGTGACAAAAACAATGCCGTTTTTTTCTTCTGCCATTTTAAAAAACGGCTCCGGCAGTTTCAGGTCTTCGATGGTGGGAATTCTGGTTTCCAGCTTTCGAAGCACAATGGCATATTTGCCGGACCGTGAAAAGACATTTACCCGGAATCTTGCCTGGGTTCCAAGCTGGTAGGACATGTCACACGACCCTTCCCGCAGAAGGGTCTCAGTCAGTTTCCGGTCATTGTTGATAAGGTTCAGGGCAATGGTTTCAGTCTGGAAAGGTGTCAGGGCATTAAAATCGGGTTCAATTTTTGCCGGTGTCAACTGGCCTGAACTTTCCACCTGAAGGGGTTTACCTGGGGTCAGGTTCAGATCTGACACATTGGGATGGGATGTCAACATATTGGATAAAATATGGTCAATCTGCTGTTTTTTCATTCCGCCCCCTTAAAAGTTGGATATGGATCAGGCTTCGGTAAAATCTGTTGGCTGTGTTTTGAGGAACGGCCTGAAAATACCCTTGTTGTTAGCTTTACTGTAGGCTTCGTCAGGACTGATCCAGCCTTTTTTATACAGCCCCATGATGGCATCATCCAGCAGCTGCATGCCATATTGCTTTCCGGTCTGGATCATGGAGGAGATCTGATGGGTTTTGGATTCCCGGATGAGGTTTCTCACCGCCGGGGTGGCCACCAGGATTTCCATGGCGGCGCATCTGCCTTTCTTATCGATGCGCTTGAACAGAACCTGGGCCACAACCGCCCTGAGACCGTCAGACAGGGTGGACCGGATCTGGGCCTGTTCTGTGGAGGGAAACACCTCAATAATCCGGTCAACTGTTTTGGCGGCGCTGGAGGTATGCAGGGTGCCGAAAACCAGGTGCCCTGTGGACGCAGCTTCAACGGCCAGGGATATGGTTTCCAGATCCCGCAGCTCTCCCACCAGAATAATATCCGGGTCTTCCCGGAGGGCGCCCCGCAGGGCTGCAGAAAAGGTCTGGGTATGGGTGCCCACTTCCCGGTGGTTTATAATACAGGCATGACTTTTATGGACAAACTCAACAGGGTCTTCCACAGTAATAATATGGTCTTTTCTGGTTTTGTTGGCCTGATCGATAATCGCGGCCAGGGTGGTGGATTTACCTGACCCTGTGGGACCGGTCACCAGCACCAGCCCCCTGGGAAGATCCGCCAGCTTGGAGATCACCGGAGGCAGTCCCAGCTGTTCTGCTGTGAGAATATCGGAGGGGATTTCTCTGAACACGGCGGATATGCCGTTTTTCTGCATGAAATAGTTGGCCCGGTACCGTGCCAGCCCCGGAATTTCATACCCGAAATCCACATCCCCTGTTTCTTCAAACACCTTTATCTTTTCCTGGGAGGTAATTTCGTAGAGCATGCCCCGCAGCTTGTCAGATGTGAGCCGGTCATACTTAATGCGTTCAATATCCCCGTTGAGTCTCAGGGCCGGCTGCTGGCCGGAGGCAAGATGGAGATCAGACGCCCCCTGATCGTGCATGAGTTTGAAAAATGCATCTATCTGAGCCATGTAAACACCTTAGCTTGTAATGTCAATACCACACTGCCGATACAAAATTATCCCAGCTGTTTATGCCCTGTTAATAAACCTGAGGGTTGAATCGGTTTCGTCCGCAGCCTTGTTTTCCTCTTTGGTCATTTCCAATAATTTGGAATGGGATTCCAGGACCGCACTGATCTGCATTTCCAGTTGAATCCGCTGACGTTTGAGTTCAATGATATCCCCATGAAGCTGGGAAAGCCTCTTATGTGCCCGGTTTAAAATTTTTTCCGCTTCCACCTCTGCATTGGCAATTATGTTCTGGGACGCTTTTTTGGCATTATCCTTCATTTGATCCAGTACTTTCTGAGACTGAATCATGGCATTTTTCATGGCGTTTTCCCGTTTCCGGTACCCTTTGTTCTCAAGGTCCAGGCGCCTATTTTCTTCAGCCAGGCCTTCAATGGAACGGTCAAGGGATTCCAGGTGTGCTGCCACATCTTCTAAAAACGCATCCACTTCCTGGACATCAAACCCCCTGAACCGGGTTTTGAACTCCTTCTGCCTGACCACCAGAGATGTTACACCCATAACAAATCCTTTCCGGCTGCTGTTTCTTGTTATAATAAAATTGACCGTGCCAGCCCGTGGAGACTGTTCACAATAAATGTCTGAACAAATACGATGGCCAGCAGCACAACAATGGGAGAAATGTCTATTCCGCCGAAACTGACCGGAACTCTTTTTCTTATCTGGTACAACACCGGTTCTGTGGCTGTGTTGATGAACCGCACAATGGGATTATAGGGATCCGGATTCACCCATGACAGCACCGCACCGGCGATGACGATCCACATATAAAACGTCAGTGCATAATCGAGAACCACGGCAACCGCTTCTAAAAAATTTGCCACTATCAGCATTCACAAACCCTTTCAAGTATAATTTTTTTCTTTGGAGTTTGTTACCAGGCAATCGGATAAAAATCAAGTTTTTTTGCCTATTTAGAAACACTGTCTCTGTGGAAACACCCCCGAAAGTTATGTTGGAAACCAGGTTGACAAGCGGAGCAGGATGCAATAAAAATAGGTAGACATTGCTTTCAAGGATACGAAAATAATGAAAATGCGGCAGATCTGAATCAATTTTAAGAATCTGTCGGATAGATCTTCAATTCAAGATAACAACAATTAATGCTTAGGTGTTTAAGGAGTGTAAAATGGGTCGCATACAGTTAAAAGAAATAAAAGCCACCCCCTATGAACGGACTGAAGTAAACAAAGGATATACAGATCAATCCCTGCATATCAACCTGGACAAAAATGATATCCTTATCTCTCCCATAGAGGCAGCTGTAAAAGAAAAATTCATCGGCGGCAAAGGGTATGATCTGTGGTTCATGTGGAATGCCGTCAAAAGCACCACCAAATGGGATGATCCTGAAAACGCCATCTGCATTTCCGCAGGCCCTCTGGGGGGCACTCCGGGCTATCCCGGTGGCGGCAAAAGCATTGTAACGGCTATTTCTCCTCTCACAGGCGCCCCTATTGACTCCAATGTAGGGGGGTATTTCGGACCATATAAAAAATTTTCCGGGTTTGATGTGATTGAACTCACGGGCAAGGCGGACCAGGACACGGTGATCCTCATTGACGGCATTGAAAGCAAAATCAAGATATTTGCCGCATCTGACCTGCCTGATAACTCCTATGAAATGTCTGATGCCCTGACCTGGTATTTTGACAAGGAAAAACCGGTGAATGTCTCGGTTGTCACCGCAGGACCCGGAGCTGAAAATACCTATTTCGGATGTTTGAACTTTTCCTGGTTTGATGCGGGCCGCAAGAGGGTCCGGTACAAACAGGCCGGCCGGGGCGGCATCGGCACTGTTTTTGCCGACAAGAAGATCAAGGCGGTGGTGGCAAGGTTCGGCGCCATATCCATGAAAACCAACAACCCGGCAGACCTTGAGGCCCTTAAAATTGTCACCAAGACCCATGCCAAGGAGATCCATGAACTGGATCCCAAGCAGAACCGCATGGCCCTGGTGGGCACCACCCATCTGGTTCCCATCATGAATGACCATGACTGCCTGCCCACCCACAACTTCAAGTTCGGATCCCACCCCGGTGCCGCAGTCATCGGCGAAGATGTGTATGAACATATCTTTGACAAGGGGTTTGACGGATGCTGGCGGGGGTGTGCTGTTGCCTGTTCCCACGGGGTCAAGGATTTTTCCCCGTTCACCGGCCCTTTTCAGGGCAAAAAAGTGTTTGTGGACGGCCCTGAATATGAAACCGTTGCCGGGTGCGGTTCCAACCTGGGCATTTTTGACGCCCACACCATCCTGGAGATCAATTTCTACTGTGATGCCTATGGGATGGATACCATTTCCGTGGGTACCTCCATCGGATTTGTCATGGAATGCTTTGAAAACAAGCTGATCACCACAGACCATACCGGCGGCATGGACCTGAGCTTCGGCAACCGGTACAACACCCTGGAACTGATTCACCAGATGGCCAGGGGTGAAGGATTCGGCGCCCTTGTTGGCAAAGGGGTCCGGCAGATGAAACAGATATTTGCCACTAAATTCAATGCAGACCCCGCGTTCATGCAGGATATCGGCATGGAATCCAAGGGCCTGGAATTTTCCGAATACATCACCAAGGAAAGCCTTGCCCAGCAGGGGGGATATGGACTTGCCCTCAAAGGCCCCCAGCATGATGAAGCCTGGCTGATCTTTCTGGATATGGTCCACAATTTTATGCCCACCTTTGAAAACAAGGCGGAAGCACTGCACTGGTTTCCCATGTTCAGGACCTGGTTCAGCCTTTGCGGCCTGTGCAAACTGCCCTGGAACGACATTGTCCCAGAAGACAACAAGGATACCCAAGAACCTGCCAAGGTGGTCAAACATGTCCAGTGGTATGCGGATTTTTTTACCGCCATCACCGGTAAGAAAACAAGTGCAGATGACCTGATCTCCATGAGCGAGGCTGTGTATAATTTCCAGCGCGTCTTCAACCTGAAGATGGGATACGGCACAAGAGAAAACGATACCCTCCCCTACCGGGCCATGGGACCGGTTACTGCCCAAGAATATGAGAGCCGTCAGGAACGCTATGACACGCAGTTGACAAAAAAATACGGCATGGATGTTTCCGGTATGGATACCAATGCCAAGGTGGCGGCCCTGAGAAAGGAACGTGAGTCCCAGTATGAACAGCTCAAGGATGCCGTATATGAACGCCGGGGCTGGGACAAAAACGGCATCCCTACAAAAGAAACCGTAAAGCGCCTTGGCATTGATTTTCCTGCGGTACTGGAAGTGCTGGAACAAAACGGGGTAAAATAACACCTCCTATGATTCAGGTGGATGACAAACCTGTAAAATGGTACCAGGGC
>JAIPDY010000096.1 GCA_021737445.1 Desulfotignum sp. | reverse complement strand
ACATCCGGGTCCAGGACTGCATAATGCCGGGAAGTGCCCTCATCCACCAGGGCCAGATCCGGCAGAACCAGGTCCCCGGTTTCCAGGCTGCCTGTCAGCGCCCCGCACCAGCCCAGTATAATTATCCGGCTGACACCCTTGGCTTTCAACGATTCCATCAGCATCGCCCCATAGGGTGATCCCACAAACGGACCGGCTGCACTGACCCCATTTTGTTCTGTGAGAAGGCTGCTTAAAAAAAACGGGCGTGTCCGGTCCGGGGCCATGGCTGACACAAAAAGCTTGAAATCCGCTGAAGTGGACACCATGACGGCTGCCGGACCAAGATCCGGGGCCTGTCTGGCACCCAAGGGCGGCACAAGGGATGATTCATTCAGGTCCAACCATGCCGGACAGTTCATCCTTTACCTCATCGATAATATCATAAAACCACATGACATCTTCCACAGACAGGCGGCCTGCCTTGGAAGGGGCCCGGTCGGTGCCGTCTTTTTTTTTCAGTATTCTGGGGCCGATCTGGAGTTTTGGTTCACCATCGCCATATTGCTGGATTGAGATCAGCAGGCCGGTTTCCTCATTTTTCCATTCTCTTATCTTTTTATCTTTTTCAGGATCATAACCTGGCATTTGTCAACTCCTTTGTATCTTTTTCTGTTTGTTAAAATAACCGGATCATAAAATCGCAATGCCCTGGGTATCGATTTTTGTATCCAGCAGCATTGCATCCGGTGTCTGTTTGAGCACAGCCTGCCATGACCCGGCCAGAAGTGCAATATCTTTACTGCGGCCCAACGCCCAGAGACACCCGCCTGCGCCGGCACCGGTAAACCTGGCCCCGCAATTATGTTTGCGTGCCTTTTCAAACAGTTTTTTTCCGGTCCTGTCCAGAACATCCGGTGTCATGGCAAGGCGCAGTTGTGTCTCCTGGATCATGAGATCAGCTGCCCGGGTGTAATCTTTGTCCTGTATGGCCTTAAAAAATTTTCTGGTGATATGGATGATCTGTGTGAAAACAGGCCGGGTGGTTCCCTTGACAAAGGAGCGCACCCACTGGCTGTTGATATCTTTGGACGTATGGGGAATACCACAGTATGCCACCAGCATATGGGAGCCAAATTCATGGACCTGTTCATCTGAAAAAAAGACCGGAAACCGTTTGAATTCAGGTCCCTTTTTCCCCATTTTCCACTCCCACAGATGGGCGCTGCCGAATGCGGCAGCTGCCTGGTCCTGAACACCGCAGGGAACCCCTGCCACGCTGGATTCAATATAGTGTGCCAGCCAGGCGAGCTGTTCAGGATCTATTGGCAGGTCCAGGGCAGCATGAAAAGCACCCAGAATGGCCACGGCTGCTGCAGAGGATCCCCCCAGCGCACTTCTTGGCGGAGAGGTTGACTCTATGTGGATATGGACCCCATGGGCGTTAAAATACTGAGCACAGGCAAACATCAGCCCCATGGGATGATCAAAAGGCGCGGTTCCCTGTTCGAACTCAGCCGTGTCAAATCCCCTGGATGAAACCCTGATCCGGCCCCTGGTATGGGGATAAAGCGTGACAAAGGTCCGCAGATCAATGGCCATGTTGAATCCTGCCGGTTTAAGATGGGCCAGGGGCAGATAAAAGGTGGAGATGTCCAGGGTGCCCCCAAAATCCAGACGGCACGGCACAGAACTTCGCACCTGTTTTTTTTCCAGTATCCGGTTCAGATCCATTGTTCCTGCCGCAGTCGTTTTAAAAACATCAGGCTTTTAAATTCCCGCCCGATGTGAAAGGGAATAAAAGATTCCAGCAGCATCTGGCCCTCTTTTATGGCAAATCCGGAAAACCTGATCCGGTCTGCCCGGCAGATATCGGTATTGTTCATCCAGAACAGCTGTTTCAAGGTGCCTTTTGATACATCCATCCCATATTTTGATCCGTTGACCCGGCACCTGGGGCAGACAATCTTGCCCTCCTTGAAATCGAACCGCAGCTTTTTTTCAGGAATATTGTCCACCAGGGTGTTACAGTTTTCACACATCTCCATATTGGGGGTAAATCCGGAAATGCTCATGAACCGGATCTGGAACAGCAGGCTCAGCACCTCTTTTTGAATATCAGAGCGGTCCAGCATGTCAAGGGCAAACAGGAGCAGGTCATACAACTTCGGCTGGGTTCTGCCCTCTTCCATCCAAAGATGGGTCATTTCCGCCCAGTAACTGGCATAGGCGGTTTTGAAAACATTAAACCGGATATTGGCAAACCCGTTCTCCAGGTCTGCGTGGGCCAGGGTTACCATGGCATCTTTGTTTTTTTTGGGAAAGGAGCACAAAATATGGTTAAGGGAAAACAGGTCAAGTGATCCGGAAAACCGCTTGACACTTTTTTTGGCATTTTTGGCCATTACAGTGATCTTGCCTCTATCCCGGGTAATAAACGTGATAATAAAGTCATGATCTCCATAATCGATCTTGCGCAGTAAAATAGCCTCTGTCCTGAAATCGGACATATCAACACCTGATCTTCATGTCTGGAATGCTGTTTTTGCTGAACATGTTCTGCCGCACATGTGTTGTCTGCCGGAACCGCTGTTAAAGCATGATTTTCACGTGGGCATTTTCCTTTAAGGATTCAATCCACCGCGAAAATTTCTGTTCCGCCTGTTCCCGGTACAAAATATCGACAATCTCCTCTTTTGCCTCATCAAAGGATTTTTCGCCGGCAATCAAAATATCTTCCACATAAAGGATCTGATACCCCTGCCCTGTTGGAATCACCCTGGAATATTCCCCTTTTTTCAAGGGCAGCACCGCATCCTTTATTGCATCGCTGAAATTGTCGATATCAAAGACCCCCAGATCGCCCCCCTCTTTTGCATTGGAGGCTACGGAAAACTGCCGGGCCGCCTCCTGAAAGGACAGGCCCCGGTCAAGCCTGGCAAGAACCTTTTGGCTGTCTTCTTCTGCTTTCAAAAGGATATTGCGCAGGTGATATTTTTTCTCCCCTTTGAATTTTTCCGGGTGGGCATCATAATAGGCTTTAATATCTGCCTGTGAAACAATCACCTTGGACCTGACAGCACGGTTGATGAGCATGGACTGCAATATATCTTCTTTGATTCTTTCCCGGTATTCCTCCATGGTGATCCCTTCTGCTTCAAGGCCTTTTTCAAGGCCCTTCTGATCCAGATTGTTTTTTTGCTTAAAATTGTCTATGGCTGTCTGGATATCAGTATCAGACACAGATATCTGGTGTCTGGCCGCTTCCTGCCGGGTCAGGGTCCGGTCAATCATTTTATGAAGAATATCCAGCTCAAGGGAGGCGATCATCTCTTTTTTCACCTCTTCGGGTTTATCTGATTGCGCTATCTGTTCCCGGTAAGGCAAAGATGCCTTCCTGAGCTGTGAAAGGGTGATGATATCATCGTTGACAATGGCAACAACCCTGTCAATAATTTCTACTTTTGCTGACACAACAGAACCTGGCCCCAAAAGACAGATTCCAACCATCAACGCAAGGACCTTTTTAGTCATTGATTGTTCCTTTTATTATCATTGCCGGTTAACAATTGCATGATTCAATGAAACAAAAACACTACCACTGCACCGCTTTTTGTGCAACACAAAATACCAAAGCCGAACTGTCTGCCCCCCCTAAAAAAAATGACAGGCTGCCACATGTCCGGAATCTTTTTCACGGTCCAGTAACAGGGGTTCAGACTCCTGGCAGATCACATCAGCATGGGGACATCGGGTATGGAACCGGCATCCAGGAGGTGGATTTTCCACAGACGGGACCTCACCTGTTAAAACAATCCGCTTTTTTCGGGCATCCGGGTCTGGAAGAGGGACAGCGGAAAGCAATGCCCTGGTGTATGGGTGCCGGGCATTGTTGTAAATGGTTGAGGCATCTGCCATCTCAACAATTTTACCCAGATACATCACACCGATCCGGTCAGACATATGCCTGACCACGGACAGGTCATGGGAAATGAAAACATAGGTCAGCCCCATGGTCTTTTGCAGTTCAAGCAAAAGGTTCAATATTTTTGACTGCACAGACACATCCAGGGCAGATACCGGTTCATCACAGATAATGATTTCAGGATTCATGCTCACTGCCCTGGCAATGCCGATACGCTGGCGCTGGCCTCCGGAAAATTCATGGGGATATCTGGACAGGCAGTCTCTGGAAAGCCCCACATTCTCCAGCAGCTGCCCGATAACCACAGACAGATCATTTCGGGCTTTGCCGTGAATTATATATTTTTCTTCCAGGATCTGCCGGACAGTCTGCCTGGAATCCAGTGATTCGTAAGGGTCCTGGAATATCATCTGAAGATGGGTGGACAAAGATTTTTTCTGGGCAGGTGTCAATTTTGATATGGAGCTGTCCTGCACCCTTACTGATCCGGATGTCATATCATACAGGCCCATGATGCACCGTCCCAGGGTGGTCTTTCCACACCCTGATTCTCCCACAAGGCCGAAGGTCTCTCCTTTTTTCACAAAAAAAGAGACATCATCCACAGCATAGACCCATCCGGTGCGCCTGAGAAAAACACCCCCCAGCACTGGAAAATATTTTTTAAGCCGTCTGACTTCCAGAATCGGCATGCACCCCTCCCGCCACCACAATAAAACAAAAGGGTTTTACACAAAACAAGGTGGTGCAAAACCCTTTTAAATTGGAAATAAAAATTACTGAACGACTACATTGACCGCTGCAGGGCCTTTCTGGCCATCTTCAACGTCAAAAGTCACCCGGTCTCCCTCGTTCAGGGATCTGAAACCGGTGGAACTAATCCCAGTGTGATGCACAAATACGTCAGGCCCGTCTTCCTGTTCGATAAATCCATACCCTTTTGCATCGTTAAACCATTTTACAATCCCATTTGCCATTACGACTTTCTCCTTACTTTAGGTAAAAATTTGGGGTAGTTTCAAACTTCAGGTTGAGCCATTGGAATGAACGGGTCTTGCCTTTAGAACGAAACTGCAAAGCCTTTACCATACAGGCTTTGGATGTATATTATTCGGTTTATCTCAAAAATCAAGGATTTTTTTTGGTCTGGTCCAATTTTTATTCAGGTTCTTCATTAATGAGATGACAGGCTGCTGTGCGGCCTTTTCCAGCAGGCACCTCCCCGGGCGTAACATGTAAACAGATCTGTTTTACAAACGGACATCTTTGCGCAAACCGGCATCCGGCCGGCATATTGGACAGGGACGGCACATTTCCCTCAATGGTTGGCAACACGGTTTTGCTGATTTCTGCCCGGGAAACAATTGAGGCAAGCAATCCTTTGGTATAGGGATGCAGAGGATTTTTGAAAAGAGACCTGACATCTGCTGTTTCTGCAATGCGGCCGGCATACATCACCACCACCTGGTCGCAGTTTTCAGCAATCACCCCCAGATCATGGGTTATCAGAATAATAGACATCCCGGATTTTTCCTTGAGGGCTTTGATCAGTTCCAGAATCTGGGCCTGGACCGTCACATCCAGGGCGGTGGTGGGTTCATCTGCAATAAGAATATCCGGCTCACAGCTCAGGGCCATGGCAATCATCACCCGCTGGCGGATTCCGCCGGAAAGCTGGTGGGGATATTTTTTAAGCACCTGCCCGGGATCCGGGATACCCACCCGGGTGAGCATCTCCAAAGATCTGTCACGGACCGAAACTGCTGTGAGACGGGGAAAATGCAGCTCAAACACCTCTTTCATCTGCCTTTCCACGCTGTGCACCGGATTCAGGGCGGTCATGGGTTCTTGAAAAATCATGGCAATTTTTCTGCCCCGGATTTTATGCATCTGCCTGATGGGTGTCGTCAGCAGGTTCTTTCCCTGGAACAGGACCTGTCCGGCCAGAATGGAGGAAACCGGCCTGGGCAGCAGCCGGATAATGCTCAGGGCGGTCACACTTTTACCACACCCGGACTCTCCGGCAATACCCAGGATACTGCCTTTTTTCAACTCAAACCCCACACCGTCAACCGCACGTACCCGGCCCTGATCAGTGTCAAAAGCAACCACCAGATCCCTGACTTCCAGAACCACATCTTTTTTCATGACCGGCCTCCGGTAACCCTGAACCGGGTATCTTTGATGGTTACAGGTGGCAGGTGAATATCCTGTTTCATGGCTGTGACGGCCTGCTCCCTGATATCGGGATCTATCCAGAAAAGCCCGCCCACAGCAGATGAAAAAGGATCAAACAGGTCTTCAGACATTCGGGTGCCGTAAAATTTGGGCAATTGCAGCCATTTCCAGTAAGCGATCCGCACATAAGGCACCATAAAAGTGGGCACATAGGCACAGATATCATGGATTTTGTTCTGGATCGCTTTTGACAGGCGGATCCGTTCGGGTTCATCCAGGCTTTCCCTGTACTGGTCAATAAGCGCATCCAGGTCTTTGTCGTCAGTGTTGGTGATATTGTTGGTCTGGGGCTTGTGGGCATTGTCTGAATGCCATCCCTGCCAGTAGGAGGGCCGCATGCTGGTGCTCCACCCCATCCAGGCCACGTCATGCTGCTTTTCTAAAAATTTTTTAAACATGGCAGACGGGTCCAGCTTTTCCAGGTTCAGTTCGATACCTGCCCTGCGGGCATCCTCTTTGAGTACCGCCAGCCGGGGCATATGATCTGCATACCCATAGGTCACTGTTACTGAAAATCTGCGGCCGTTTTTCAGCCATATGCCGTCATTGCCGCGGCGCCATCCATGGTCTGTCATGATGGATTCCACCTGTGTTATATCATACTGCCTGGGGGCAATGGTATAATCGGTGTATTCACCATACCCGAAAAACGGCTGGGCCAGTCTGAAATAATCTCCCCTCAGCACTTTATCAATCACCTTTTCAATGTTCATGGCATGGGCAAATGCCAGGCGCATATATTTTTTGGAAAAGATCTCTTTGTCCTGGTTCAGCCACATGCCCAGGCTGGGCCGCGGAAGGTCGTTGAAAAACCATATCCGGTGGACATACCCGTTTTCCACCACCCGGGTTCGGGATTTGTCATACCAGTATTTGGGCTGAACCAGGCCGAATGTCTCCAGCTGGCCTTTTTTAAAATATTCCCACTGCAGGTTGAAATCCCGGATCACCGAATACTGAACTGTATCCACATTGAACCGGTTTTTAAAATAGCGCCTGTTTTTTGCCCACCAGTCGTGTTTGCGGGCAAACCGGATATACCGGCCTTTTTTAAATTCTGAAATCTGATATGGCCCGGTATTGGGCACCACAGCCCAGTTGTACCGGGAGGTGAAATCTTTTTGCAAAGGATAAAAAAAATGCCGGGGAATGGGGCTGATGCCAAGCTTGAGATGCAGGTCCGGCACCGCTTTGGTGCTTTTAACCCCGATGGTGTGGTCATCATACACCATCACTTTTTCAATCTCCCGGGAATAATAATCGTTATACCAGGGGGCAATGATGTGTTCTGAGCGCATAAAGGTCAGGGTATAGGCAAAATCCCAGCCTGTGACCGGCCTTCCGTCAGACCATCTGGCATCCGGGTCCAGCTTGAAGTACATGGTTTTCTTATCCGGATCAAATGCCCAGTGGGTGGCAAGTTCCGGGATGATGTTTTTGGTGTTGGGGTGGATGTTGATCAAAGACAGCTGGTTGTCCAGTATGGCTGAGCGGAAACTGCCGTTGGAATCAGGTCCCACTACCCGGAAGGTCATGGGAAAACTGGACAGGGCCGCCCTGAAAAGACCGCCTTTTTGAGCAAAGGGGGATGCAAACACAGGATCTGCATCATTGGTCAGCCACTGAATATTGCCGGGCCGCTGGTCATATGAACGGTCCGGGATTTCGGGCACGGCAGAGTGATTTTGGGTTTTGGGATCTGTCTGCCTGTCCGGGGAATCCTGGCATCCCAGACAACCGGCAGCGCTTAGCCAGACCAGCAGCAAAAACAGCGGCAGCTTATGAAGCAGCATTTTTTCTCCGGGGATCCATATTTTTTATGATTATCTTTCCATGTTTTTTTTGGCATCAACCATATCAGATTACAGGTTACTGTTACAACGATTCTTTTACTGATACCTTTGGCTTGACATATGGGGCTGTAATGTCCTATTTTTGTCCATGAATTAAAGGCGGCAACTAAAAAACCGATATATACTGTCCATTTAAGGGACCTTGTATGATTGACGAACGCTTTGCCTATGATAACCTGGAAGAGTTTCAGAGAGTCACCCAGGAGCTCAACACTTACAAGGATATTGATGCCATTCTGGACAAAATTCTGCTGGAAGCCAGGAACATGGCCCGGGCCGATGCCGGCTCCATCTTCCTGCTGGAAGACAAAGGTCTCAGGTTCAGATATGTACAAAACGATACCCTGTTCAACAATAACAAAGGTATTGTTGAACTGTATTCAGACCTGATCGTCCCCATTGATACCAATTCCATTGTCGGATACACCGCTGCCACAGGAAAAGGGGTTGCCATTGATGATGCCTATTCCATTCCAAAAAATCAGCCCTACCGGTTCAACCCGGAGTTTGACGAACAATCCGGGTACCATACCAGGTCTGTTTTAACCATTCCGCTGCAGACTCTGGAAGCCAGAACAGTGGGCATCATGGAGCTGATCAATGCCAAAGATTTAAAGGGGAATTATATCCCCTTTGACCGCACCACCCGGATATTTATCCCTTTGTTTGCCAACCATGCGGCCCTGGCCATAGAACGGGGAATCATGAACCGGGAGCTGATCCTGCGGATGATGCGCATGGCTGAACTGCGGGACCCTACTGAAACAGGACCCCATGTCCAGCGGGTCGGGGCGTATTGCGCAGAAATTTTTCAACAGCTTGCCGGAAAAAGGGGGATTGATCCCCAGAAGATCCGCCGCACCAAAGACCTGATCCGCCTGGCATCCATGCTCCATGATGTCGGAAAAATCGGTATCCATGACAACATTCTTAAAAAACCTGACAAACTGACCTCCAGGGAATTTGATACCATGAAATGGCATCCGGTACACGGGGCAAGGCTTTTTGCCAATACCACCTCAGATCTGGATGTCATGAGCAGAGATATCAGCCTTCACCACCATGAAAAATGGGATGGCTCCGGATATCCGGGAAAAATAGACAATCTGTGGGCAGATATGCCCGGGACCGGCCATCAGCTAAAGGAAAAAGAGATCCCTTTGCCGGCGCGGATTACAGCACTGGCAGATGTGTTTGATGCCCTGGCATCCAGGCGTTCGTACAAAAAGGCATGGTCAGAAGACCGGATTTTAACCACCATTTCCAGAGAATCCGGCCGCCATTTTGACCCGGAAGTGGTCTCGGCATTCTTAGATATCCAGGATATCATTGCTGCCATCCAGAAACGCTATAAAGATTGACAATATCAGTGAGAAATTTCATCCATGATCCTGCACCTTGACATGGACGCTTTTTTTGCCGCTGTGGAGCAGCGGGACAACCCGGCACTGAAAAACAGGCCCGTGGTTATCTGCGGCAACTCACCCCGGGCCGTGGTGTCCACGGCAAGCTATGAAGCCAGGCAATTTGGCATCCATTCTGCCATGCCCCTGTTCCAGGCCCGGCAGCGCTGCGATCATCTGGTTGTGGTACCGGCACACATGGAAAAATATGCTGGTGATTCAAAAAAATTAATGGCGATCATTTCTCAATTCACCCCCCTGGTGGAACCGGTGTCCATTGATGAGGCCTATGCAGATGTCACCGGATGTGAAAACCTTTTTGGACCGGTTCTTGTCATTGCAAAAAAAATAAAACAAGCGGTTTTCAATGAATTGTCTTTGACCTGCTCCATTGGTATCGCACCGGTAAAATTTCTGGCAAAAATCGCCTCAGACATGAACAAACCAGACGGATTGACCCATATTTCCAGAGAACAGATGCCGCAGGTAATAAAGAATCTCCCCATCCAGAAAGTCCCGGGAGTAGGCAGTCAGGCCATGACCCGGATGGCTGCTTTAAATATCCATACCCTGGGGGATATTTTGCGGTTTGATGCTAACCTGCTTTCCAGAAAATTCGGGAAATTCGGGATCCGGCTGTTTGAGCTCTGCCGCGGCATCGATGATACCGGAGTTCAGCCCCGGGCCCTTCGCAAATCCATTTCAAGTGAAACCACCCTGGCTGCTGATATTTCTGACTTTGACGCTGCCAAAGATATTCTGCTGGCCCAGGCCGGACAGGTGGGCAGGGATCTGAGAAAAAAAAACCTGGTATGCCGCAGTGTGTCCATCAAGGTAAAATTTTCCGATTTTACCCAGATCACACGGACCCAAAAAACCCAAGACCGGATCTGCTCTTCTGAAGCGATCTTTGAGCACGCATTGTCTCTGTTCAAACGCCTGGTTTTAAAAAAGAAAATTCGTCTTCTGGGGGTGGGGGTTTCCCATCTGCAATCTACAGATGCACCCGTGCAGATGGAATTGATCCAGCCGGCAGGCCATAGAACAAAAAAAAACTGGGAATCTGTGGACCGGGCCGTGGACAGCATTTTTGACAAATTCGGCCGGGACATGGTCACACCGGCTGTTTTAAAGCCATCAACTGCAAAACTCTTGAAAAAAGGAGACAAAATGACACAGACAACCTGTGTAAAAGCGCTGGTTTCCGGAAAGGTTCAGGGCGTATTTTTTCGCATGGAAACCCGGAAGGCAGCCAGGAAGGCAGGGGTTGCCGGATATGTCCGCAACCTGGCTGACGGGTCAGTGGAAGCCGTGTTCCAGGGATCACCACAACAAGTGGACCAGATGGTCCAATGGTGCCGCAACGGCCCCCCTGCCGCACGGGTGGACCAGGTTGCCACCCAAAAAATTTCTGCCCTGCCCGGCTGTGACAGCTTTGAAATCCGGCATTGATTCCGGGTTACTTTTTTTTCAGGCAGGTTTTCAATGCTGCGGTGTGAATGTCTGCCGCCACATGCACCGGGCTTTTGCC
>JAIPDY010000095.1 GCA_021737445.1 Desulfotignum sp. | reverse complement strand
GTCAAAAAAAGAAAGAGATGAAGAAAAGATACCTTTAAACCCCGGTGATTTGAATTATTTTTCAATAAAAAAAGGTTTGGCACAAGGGTTGCATTAATAAATTTACAACTAATCGCCAATTAGTTTTTTCATCTTTTTTTCCTTTTCTGAGAAGGCTGCCCCCAAAGGCAGCCTTTTTCAGTTTTGGTATATCCGGCAGGATGCAAGCCGGGACTCTATCAGATCCATGACCCTGGCATAGCCGGCTGACCTGGTGTCTGTGAACCGGGTATTAAATTCATCTGATCCCATATTTTCCGGCAGGTTGCTGATATCTGGCATGAAATCGGTTTCATGGGAAAGGGATGCCATTCGCTTTTGCAGTATCCTGGCATTGACAGGGCCTGAGACAGCAAACCGGCCCATCTTAACCCCGGCCGTGTTTGCCGCCATGTCCGCAAAACTGAACCCAGACCCTGCCCGGGCATCATCCATTTCCTTTGCCAGCCCCATGGAACCGGCCAACCGGCTTGAACCCAGCATGGTGATGGCGGCAGAAACAAGAAAATGCTGTGCCATATCCTCTCTGTTCATCAATTGAAAAACCACATCCGGACGTGACGGCAAAAGTGTGGCCCTGATCTCAGAAACCAGGTATCCGGCCAGGTCCCGGCCCATGACATGGGCCGCCAGCACCTGAACAACAGCGGTATTTTCAGCCACAGGGTCCCGGGACAGGGCTGTATTTTCCAGGGCAAGCATAAACATGGGTTTCATGAAGTGAATGAGAGACACATGTTTGCCCTGGAAGGAGCGGGATAATTCAACCAGATGGTTGTGATATACTGCCAGCCGTTTCTGCTGGGCCTGGGAAAATAGTTGTTTTTTCGCTTCAGCAGCCAGGGTGCCGGCTATTTCCGGATCCCATTGAAAATGCAGGGCAAGCTGGTCATCTTCAATGGCAATGGCTTGTATTTTTTTGGCCATGGAAACGGCACCGGCATACCTGGGAAAAGTCATCAGCCGGGTGTGGATACGACCGGCCAGCCATTGGGCCAAAGGTGCCGGAACAGGCAGGCGGCCGATTTGGGCGCGCCGGATTTCCACCGTCCCGGGGTGGGGCTTTACCACCATGGCCGCGTTGATCCATTTCCCCAGAAAATTCTCCGGAATCTGAATGGTGGCATAGACAATTGCCACCCCATGAAACAGATGGATCTGTGCCGCCGCGTTGTCCGTGCCCATGGCCTGTTTAAGGCCGTACCCCAGCAGCAGGTTCAACTCTTTTGCCGATACCACCAAAGATTTTACCTGATGCCGGTCAGGATTTTCAGGCTTCAGGCGGTTCAAGACCTGCCTGGCCCGGCGGATATCATCCTGGGAGATCTGGTCAGTTATCCGGACATGGGGATCCGGGTCAATGATCATCAGCACCAGGCCTGCCGGAATCAGAACCATCAGCACCAGGCCGGCTGCCAGAAAAATTTTGAAAACCAGCCTCATGACAGGTGGCGGCGCAGCTGGTCGATAATCTCCGGATTTTCTGGAAACCGGCCTGCCTGGTGTTTTGAAAAGATGGTTTTTTCCCCGGCGGTTATGTCATAGATGCCGTTGCTCCCCGGCACCAGTTTCGGGGTGATGTTCAATGCGTTTTTGATTGCATCTGCCAGACCGGCAGCCCGTGGCTGGTAGTTTCACACTGAACAATAGGTGATTGTAATTTCCATGTGTACCTCCTTTGCGTGATTGCCATACTCTAATTTACATCCATCTATATTTGTATCAATTCCCGCAGGTTTGTTCAAACCGGATATGAAAATTTTTGACAGGGTGATTCAGGCAGATTGGCAGGATGCCGCCCCTGGTGGGGGTACCTTGCTACCGCCCGGCACAGGTCTGGAACCCACAGGAACCTTAGGAATGGTTACTTGCGTTCGCCCTGTAAAACATCAGGAATTGAGTTGTGATATCATCCGGGATATAGTAAAAGTAAAATATGTTTATTGCAGTTTCAGTAAAGCTGTTTTACGTTATTTTCCAATGAACTATGTAAAAAGGTGATTCCATGACAGAAATTATTTTTGAGTTCCTGGGCAGGATCGGTTTTACCCACCCGGTTCATCCGGCATTTACCCATATCCCCATGGGCATGGTGATCGGTGCGGTTGTATTCCGCCTGGCTTCTTTTTTGCCACGGCTGCGCATGCTGGCAAAAACCGGATACCATTGTGTGATACTGGCGCTCTTGGGTGTCGGCCCCACCATATTTACCGGATATCTGGACTGGCAGCACAGGTATGGCGGGGCCTGGGAATTATTGATTGTGGTGAAAATGGTTTTGGCCGCCGTCCTGACGGTGTTACTGCTTTTTACCGCCATTAAAGATGATCCGGAAAACCCGGGACTGGACCGGCGCACCGGAATTTACCTGTTGATGATACTGGTTGCCGTGGGACTGGGATTTTCCGGTGGTGAACTGCAATATGGGTAAGGATTGATACACATAAAAAAATTACTGGCCGCATATTATAGAGATAAAAAAAGGAGTGACAAAATGGTACAGAAAATCAAATGGCTGATATTGGCAGCGGTTATTGTTTTCCCCGGCGGATTATTTGCATCAGATTATGCCCACAAACTGGCAGCCGATGACATCACTGTTTCCTGGACCCTGGACCAGGACAAGATCCATATGCAGCTGTCTGCCAGTACCACGGGATGGGTTTCTATCGGTATCGACCCTGAAGATGCCATGGGCGGTGCCGACATCATCATCGGAGCGGTCAAAAATGACAAGGTCAGAATTGAAGACCATTTCGCCGACAGAAACAGGGGCCATTCCGCAGATGAAAAACTGGGGGGAAACAACCATGTGATGAATCCTGAGGGCAGCGAGGCTGACGGCGTGACCACCATCTCGTTTACCCGTTCTGTGGATGCTGCGGAAAAATGGGACAAGCCCATCAACACCAGTGGTAAAACCCGGGTCATGATCGCCTATGGCACCGGCAGAGATTCTTTTATCTCAGCCCATCGATACCGGGCAGTTTTTGACATCGACTTCTCCACTGGTGAAGCGGTCCAGATTAAATGACCCCGTGGAAAAAAATATCTGGTGCCTGGCTGGCGGTTTGGGTCTGTTGTCTGGTGCCGGCCCTGTACGCTGCTGATTCAGGCCATGACCACAACGCAATGGTCATGACAGAACCGTCTGCGGCAGACCTGGCAGACCAGGTGAAGATCGATGAAAAACTGGGCCGGTATATTGACCTGGATGCCCGGTTTCTGGATTCTCTGGGCCGGCCCGTTAAGATAAGGGAGGTGTTTGACAAACCAGTGGTCCTGCTGCCTATCTGGTTTTTCTGTCCATCGGTGTGTACGCTTCTCCAGGCAGATCTGGCCCATGCCCTGAACCAGGTGGGCCAGACACCGGGCAAGGATTTCAATGTCATCACCTTGAGTTTTTCAGATGATGAAAACCCGTCCCATGCACTGGCGGCCAAGAAAAATTATGCCAACCTGATCCAGCGGGAAATTGACCTGGAAAACTGGTATTATCTCACCGGGGATCAAAAAAACATCCGTCAGGTGACCGATTCTCTGGGGTATTATTTCATCAAGAAGAAACCGCATTTTTATATCCATCCCAATGCCCTGGTGGTGCTGGCAAAGGATGGAAAAATCATCCGATACCTCTACGGCCCGGGATTTTTGCCCTTTGATCTGGGCATGGCGCTGACTGAGGCCCAAAAAGGCGAGCCTGGTGTTTCCATCAGGCAGGGGGTACTCTCGTTTTGCTTTGACTATGATCCGGAGAATAAAACGTATGTGTTCAAGCTGTTCAGGATAACCGGTACCGCCATACTGGTTTTGCTGGCCGGATTTATTCTGTTTTTACTAAGATCGTCGAAAAAACAGAAATCAAGCTGATATCCATCCTGTAACCAGGCATCAAATTTTTGCGAGGCTGCCATGGAATCTGTGAAGTCATTTTATGAAACCCCTTCACCGGCAGGGTTCACCGGTATCTGGTCCTGGCTGATCACATTTGACCACAAGCGCATCGCCCTGATGTACCTGTATGCCATTCTATTCTGGTTTATTCTGGCGGTTCTTCTGGGCGGGGTGATCCGGCTGGAACTCATGTTTGAAGGAAAGACCTTTTTGCGGCCGGAACTGTATAACTCCGCTTTTACCCTCCACGGTGTGATTATGATTTTCTTGTTTATCATACCGGCCCTGCCGGCTGTTTTCGGCAATTTTTTTCTCCCCATCCAGATCGGTACAGATGATGTATATTTTCCAAAGCTCAATCTTTTGTCCTGGTACCTGTACATGGCCGGAGGTGTGGTGGCGGTGGTTTCGCTGTTTTCAGACGGATTTCCCGATACCGGGTGGACCTTTTATGTGCCGTTTTCCATTTCCACCAACACCAATGTGTCAACCGCTGTATTTGCCGCTTTTATCCTGGGGTTTTCCTCCATGCTCACCGGGCTCAACTTCATCACCACCATCCACAAGATGCGGGCAAAAACCATGGGGTGGCTCCAGCTGCCGCTGTTTACCTGGAGCCTGTACGCAACCGCCTGGGTGCAACTGCTGGCAACGCCGGTGGTCACCATTACCCTGGTGCTGGTCATGATTGAGCGCTATTTCAATGTGGGGCTGTTTGATCCGTCCAGGGGCGGGGATCCCATTCTTTACCAGCATTTGTTCTGGATGTATTCCCACCCGGCAGTGTATATCATGATCCTGCCGGGCATGGGCGTGATTTCAGAAATCATTCCTGTGTTTGCCAGAAAATCGATCTTCGGGTACAAGGCGATTGTGGCCTCGTCACTGGCCATAGCCATTGCCGGGTCCCTGGTGTGGGCCCACCACATGTACACCAGCGGCATGAGTGACACAGCCGTGTTTGTGTTTTCCCTGCTCACCTTTGTGGTGGCCATTCCATCGGCCATCAAGGTGTTTTCCTGGGTGGCCACCCTTTACAAAGGGGCCATTGAGATGACACCCCCGCTGTTTTTATCTTTGTGCTTTATCTATCTGTTTTCCGTGGGTGGGCTCACCGGCCTGGTGCTGGGGGCGCCCGGCCCCAATATCCATGTCCATGACACCCATTTTGTGGTGGCCCATTTTCATTGCACCATGTTCGGGGGTACGGGATTTGCCTTTTTTGCAGCCCTGCATTACTGGTGGCCCAAGATGTTCGGCAGGATGTATGATTTTAAAAAAGCCTATATTGCCGCCGTCCTTGTGACCGGCGGATTCATGTTCCATTATGTGCCCATGTTTATTTTAGGGCTCCAGGGTATGCCACGGCGCTATTTTGATTATCTGCCCCAGTATGCTCCCGGCAATTTTTTCGCCGGATTCGGGGCGTTGTTCATGATTGCC
Organism: Desulfotignum sp.; assembly: GCA_021737445.1. Classification (GTDB taxonomy): domain Bacteria; phylum Desulfobacterota; class Desulfobacteria; order Desulfobacterales; family Desulfobacteraceae; genus Desulfotignum. The sequence goes on along the minus strand of JAIPDY010000095.1, from coordinate 5,558 downwards.
GGCATCGGTTTGATGATGGTTAACCTGTTTGCCTCTCTGGCCAGACAGAGAACTGTCCCACCCGATCCCTGGGGCGGAGTGACCCTGGAATGGACCGTTCCCTCGCCCCCGCCGCTGCACAACTTTGAAAAAGACCCGGACATCCCTGATTACCCCTATGATTTTTCCAAAATAGTGGCGGCCGGATCCGGCAGCCGGCCCAAAGGAGCGTAAATGAAGCCGCAAACGGACCGGACCGGCAATAAAATGGGCATGTGGCTTTTTTTGTACACAGAGATCATTCTGTTCGGGGGGTTGTTTGTTTTGTATGCCGTGTATTTTGACCGGTATACAGAGGATTTTATTGCCGGGGCAAAGGAGCTGGACCGGGTTTTCGGGGTGGTGAACACCATTATTCTGCTGGTATCCAGCTTTTTTGTGGCAGCCAGTATCACGGCGGTGCGAAAAGCCCATGACAGGATCGCCCTGGCCGGCCTGTGGGGAGCTTTGGCCTGCGGTGCGGTGTTTCTGGTGAACAAATATATTGAATGGGGCCACAAAATTGAACACGGGATCTATCCGGGTTCGGAAAAACTGCTGGACAGCGCCGGAGGGCAGAATCTGTTTTTCGGCCTTTACTATGTTATCACAGGGCTCCACGGCATCCATATCATCATCGGCATGACCCTGCTGGGGGTGAGCCTGGTACTGGTCCACCGGCAAAAAATTACGGCCCAAAAGGATGCGCTGCTGGAGAACTGTGGCCTCTACTGGCACCTGGTGGATCTGGTATGGATATTTATTTTCCCCTTGTTTTACCTGGTGGTCTGATAAAGGAGGGGCATGGAACATCAATCTTGCATATTTGAGTACAGAACCCTGGGCCTTGTGCTGGCAGCCTTGCTGATCATGACCGCCGTGACCGTGGGGGCATCATATATCGACCTGGGATGGGTCAATATCTGGATTGCCCTGATGATTGCATCCATCAAAGCCGGCCTGGTGCTGGTGGTGTTCATGCATCTGAAATTTGAGGGCAGGGCAGTGATACTCTCTTTTTTATCCACAGTGTTTTTTTTAGCAGTCATGATCGGATTTATTTTCTGGGATGTGGGTTTCAGGTGAGGTGAAAGATGACTGATATCATAAATCCGGTTGCCCTGGTGGACCGGTCCCTGTATTTTATCATCGGGTTTTCCTTTGTTTTTTTGTTTGCCATCACCCTGGTGATGATCTATTTTGTGATCCGGTACCGCAGATCCAGGCATCCGGTGCCGGCCGACATCCGGGGCAACTGGATGCTGGAGACGGCCTGGATCTTTATTCCCGCCATCATTGCCCTGGCCATGTTCATATCCGGATGGCAGGCCTATACCGGGCTGCGCAATGTGCCGGAAGGGGCCCTGGAAGTTGCGGTTATTGCCCAGTCTTTTTCATGGATTTTCATCTATCCCAGCGGCAAGGAAACCGAAAATGAGCTGCAGGTGCCGGTGAACACCCCGGTAAAACTCAATATCACCTCCAGTGATGTGATTCACAGCCTGTTTATTCCGGCCTTCCGGGTCAAGGTGGATGCGGTGAAAGGCCTGGATACCTATGCCTGGTTTCTGCCGGAGGTCAAAGGGGAATATTTTTTCCAGTGCACGGAGTTTTGCGGTGTGGGGCATGCAGACATGACCGGGGTGGTCCGTGTGGTGTCCAGGGAAGCATTTGATGAATGGGTGGAAGAGGATGATGGGTGGTAATCCAGGCATTTTCGCGGAGCTGACCAAACTTCATCTGACAGTTTATATTGCCCTGTCCGCCATGTTCGGTCATGTCATGGCCGCCCCGGTTCCAGGGCCAGACACCCTGGTGATGGGGTGTTCGGTCTGGCTGCTGGCTGCCGGGGCTGCCGTGCTCAATAATATTCAGGACCGCCGGTATGACCAGTGGTTTGCCAGAACCCGAAACCGGTGCCTTCCCCGGAAAAAAATTTCGGTCAGATCTGCCGCTATGCTGGCTGCTGTCCTGATTCTTACCGGTCTGGGGCTTTTGCTGGGATATCCTGAAACCCGCCTTCCCGGAATCCTGGGACTGTCGGCCCTGGTCTGCTACAACGGGCTGTATACCCCGTTGAAAAAAAAACGGCTTGCCGCTGTCTGGCCCGGGGTGTTATGCGGCATGCTGCCCCCGGCCATGGGGTGGACAGCCGTGCCGGCCCTAGATAGGGCAGGGACATTAGAGGGACTGTTTTTTTTGATGCTGGTGCTGGGTATCTGGCAGGTTCCCCATTTTCTGGTGCTTTGGGCCAGGCAGCCGTTTTTGGATCCCGGTGCTGACATCTTTCCCTGTTTGACCCGTGTGTGGACCCAGACGGAACTGACGCTCCAGATTCTTATCTGGGTCAGTCTCTACAGCCTGTCCATGCTTTTGTTTCTCATAAAAGGGGGGATTGCTTTTTGGGGATTTTCAGCGGCCCTGGGTGCCCTGGCCCTGGCCCTGCCCGTGCTCATGGTTTTTTTTTCCAGGTCCCTGCTGAACCGCCATGGGGCCCGAGGGTTTGGTGTGGTGAACCTGTCCATGTTTGTGTTCATGATTCTGGGGATACTGGACCGCGTGTTTGTTTGAAGCACCTGGATGGTTACAGGTTTTTTTCTGTTTCAATGATGGCGGCAATACCGGTGTTAAGGGTTTTGATGAGCTGTGCTTCACCGGTTCCCAGCCTCTGCCGGTTGCTGATGTCAAACACGGACCCGGTAACCCCTGTTTTTTCCCCCCTGGTTCCCCGGATCTGGAGGCTGTGGTCAGATGCCAGTTTTTTGAGCAGGCCAGGGTGCTGTTCCAGTTTCGGCAGCCGGATATGAACCCCGGCCCGCATGGCGGTCCCGATATTGGTGGGGCAGGCGTTTAAAAAGCCCAGACAGGGGTCAGAGGCAAATTCGAGAAACCGGCCAAGATCTGTCAGAGCCAGGACCAGCCGGTTGAACGCCACAGACAGTGATCCGGTTTTTTCAAGGCAGATGATGCGCATCTGGTCCTCTTCATTGATCCAGACAAAAAATTTTTTATCCACACCAGTATATACCCCCCGGGATGCGGGAAAATCCCGGGTGATGCCGGCAGCTGCCTGAAACCGGTCACCGGGTAAAAAAGCATTGTCTGCCGCGGTTTGTTTCTTTATCTGTCCAGGGGTCAGGGAATCCATGGCATGGTATTGGCCCTGCAGCGGGGCGGGCAGGGCGGCAAGGGCGTTGCAAATCTTTTGTTTTACCGTCTCGCGGTCTCTGGGCAGGATATGGGGAGTAAAGGCATACCCGGCCAGGTTTCTGGCCACCCGCACCCGTGAGGAAAGAATAAACCGCTGCTCCGGGTCCAGGTCAGGCAGATCCAGATGTCTTAAGTCTGACACATGCCGGACAGAACCGCTGATCCGGTGATAAGCTCTGATCACCGGATCAAAGATCTCTTTGAACAGGGTATAGGATTCGGCATCCCCTGCATAGATGCCTATACTGGAATCGGCATTCTGCTGCCCGGATCGGATGGCCCCGGCCAGGGTGAATCCGGTGGCGGTTTTCAGCGATGACAGCCGGTCAGACAGAGAAGGGGTTAAAAAGCGTTTGACAAGGGCGTTGGATGTCTCAGGAAACAACCGCTGGTCCGCTGTCTCAGCTTTCATATCTGGAGGACTGGGACGAGATTCCCCGGGCCAGGGTGGTCTGTATCATGTCCAGCACATCACAGTCTTCATGACACCTGGGCAGGTTGTTTTTGTTCTCGCAGGTAAGGCAGGGGCTGCGGGTCAGGTACCCGATTTCAAAATCGAACAGATCTCTTTTAATCATTGTTTCCATGGCTGTTTTTTTCTTGTTGTTCACGATTGCACACTATACCAGAAATCGATTCCAATGGTCAATATGAAGGTCGTCTTTTGCCTTGTCAGACTTCCTAACTCATGATAAGGAAAAAAAGCACAGGTCACCAGTTTTTTTGTTAACCCCTAAAGTAAGGTAAATATGCTGTGGCTGAATCACGGTTTGCTGAATTAAAGGAAAAGGAAAAACAGGCAAGAAAACAGATTGTCATTGAGTCTGCCCTGGCCCTGTTTGCCAGAAAGCCGTTTTATGAAGTGGGGATGCGGGAGGTGGCAGATGAGGCCGGCATTTCTCCTGCCACTATTTACCGGTATTTCCCCAGCCAGGAGGCTTTGTTCAACGAAGCGTTTATCCAGGATATATCTGCTGCCAGCAAAGAGTTTGAAGCCATGGTGGAAACCAATGAGCCTGCCAGCATCGAGCAGTTCGGCATCAAGTTTGTGGACCATCTCATTGAAAATGAGTCCACCTTTCAGATGATGACCTATCTCATGCTCAAGGACAACCTTGCCCATCCGGTCATCGGAAAATTTGATTCCGTGACCAAGATTTTTTTTGACCTGTTTGCCAAGCTGCTCCACCGTCATGGTATGGCCGGAGAAAAGGCCCGGATCTATTCCCATGGATTTGTGGCATCCATTACCGGTATTCTCATGACATTCCGCAATTCCCCGTTAAAAGACAAAACATCCATACGCAACCATATTATCAAGGTGGTGAAAATCACCGCATCCCTGTATTCAAATCAGTTGCTGGGTCATCAGGACCCAAGAGGTCTCTGACCTGCCCGGCCATGACCCAAAGGAGGCAGTTATGGAAAAAAAAGTTTTGGTACCAGTGGCCCAGGGAATCGAGGAAATGGAAGCCATCACCATCATAGATGTGCTCAGGCGGGCCGGGGCAGATGTGGTGGCGGCATCTGTGGATGACATCGATATCAAGGCGGCCCGGGGCATTCAGTTTAAGGCAGATGCATTGATCAAAGACTGTATGGAGCAGGCCTTTGACCTGATCGTGCTGCCCGGCGGCATCCCGGGTGCTGAAAACCTTAAAAAATCCGAAGACCTGGCATTTCTTCTCAAAAACCAGGCGGTACAAAAAAAATTATACGGGGCCATCTGTGCCTCACCAGCTGTGGTACTTCATTCCCTGGGCCTGGTCACCCCCGGTGCAGTGACCTGCCATCCGGGATTTGCCGGCCAGATTGAAGGGGGAACCGTTCAGGACAAAAACGTGGTCATTGACGGGTGCTGCATCACCAGCAAAGGAGCAGGCACTGCCCTGGAATTTTCCCTGGAGCTGGTAAGATTGCTGTTTGATGAAAAAACAGTGGATGATGTCAAAGGGGGGCTGGCCCTTTAGGCTGGATCATATCCAGTGGATTTTTTGGCTGGGCTGACCCGAAAACAGCGGCAGCGAACCCTGCAGATAGGGTTGGGGATCGGCATGCTGATAATTGTGATCCTGGTGGAGGTGCTGGCCATCTCTCCGGCCGGGATATATTCCTATACCCAAAACGGGTACCGGGCTTTCAAGATCAACTCTCCCAAACAGCGGGTCCTGGCGGAAATCAACCGGGTGCCTGCCATCCGGACCCTGGTCACCTGTGACCCTTATTCCCGGACAACCCTTGTCACCCGGCGCCATTTTTCCTATAATGAAGAACTTGACACAGCTGACATATGGATCGCCCGCTACCGGAAACACAATGTGCTGATTTTT
>JAIPDY010000094.1 GCA_021737445.1 Desulfotignum sp. | reverse complement strand
GCCATACAGCCGGCGGTGAATGTCACGTTCGGGTCGATGCTGCGCAATATCATGCGCCAGGATCCGGATATTATCATGGTCGGGGAGATCCGGGACCTGGAAACCGCCCAGGCCGCGGTTCAGGCAGCGCTGACCGGCCACCTGGTGCTGTCCACCCTGCACACCAACGACAGTGTGTCTGCGGTTTTCAGGCTTCTGGACCTGGGCATTCCCCCCTATCTGGTACATGCATCCCTCAACGGCATCGTGGCCCAGCGCCTGGTTCGTAAAATTTGCCCCCATTGTGTCCAGTCCATTCAGATGGATGCCCGGGAACTGGCAGATCTGGGGCTGATGGTTGCCAAAACAGGGATCTTAAGCCTGCACCACGGAAAAGGATGCAATAAGTGCCGCGGCACCGGGTACAAAGGACGGGTCGGTATTTATGAAGTGCTGCCCTATACCGATGAGCTCAAACGATTGAGCACCCCTGACGGCAGCCTGAAAGCCATGAGGAGCAAGGCCATTGAACAGGGATTGACCCTGCTGCGCCACAACGGTATCCAGAAGATGCTGGCGGGTGAGACCACGTATCAGGAGATTCTGCGCATCACCTGGGACCAGTTTTAATGAACCATATCCCCGGGGTGAATATCTCTTCTGGATGATAATATCATGACCGTGGATGCTGCAGCTTCGGTATGAAGTACAATGAGCCGGCCCGATATCAGGGGATCAAGCGCTATATCATCTCTGGTAAAGGCGTGCCAGAATCCTTCAGATGCATCAAAGGCGGACCGGTTTTCCTGCAGCACTGAATAGATCTGGCCGGGCCGGATATTCTGGTCTGAGCCCCGGTTGATAAATGCAATGGCATAGTCATTGACCATCAGTGCATTTTCCTGGGAACAGATGATGGCACCGTCAATGGGCGGCGGGTCCTCCTGCACCTTCAAGAAGGGTTCGCGGTCATAATAGGCCATGATCAGGTCCCCTGCATGGGCTTGTTTTACCCCATGGGTGATCACGGCGCTCACATAATCTGTTTTGGTTTCCAGCACCCGGATCTGCGCCTTGATAATGTGTTTGATACCTTTGAACCGCTCTTTGTTTATCTTTTCATTCACGGTCTGGGTGGTAAACACCTGGTATCGCTGATCCGGCACCAGTGCATCTGGTTCACTGGGTTTGATATAAATGATATCGCCGGGGGACATCATGAGATTGCCGTCCTGCTCCCGGATAATTTTGCCCAGAACCGGGACGGTCTTTTTTTTTATGAACCCGGCATAGTCTATTTTTGCGTAGACAAAATCAGGGGTAATGGCTGGTGTTGATCTGGTTTCATCTTCAAAGGCTTTGGGTGCTGCCGCAGATTCCGGTACGGCTGGCAGCCTGGAGGGAGAGGATTTCAAAAACACACGGATTTTTCTGCCCGGATAGATCTGGTGCGGGTTTTTAATCTCTTTGTTTATCTTCCAGAGTCCTGGCCAGTCCCACTGGGAGTGGTAAAATTTTTCAGACAGGTCCCAGAGGGTATCCCCTTTTTTGATGGTGTAGTAAAAGCCTGACTCCTGTTTTGGACCGCCATGTTTTGAATCCTGTGCAGTCACCATAAGAGGGGGTTCCAAAAAGATAAAGGCTGTCAAAACAATTAAACCGAGGCACTGTTTTATCTGGTTCATGGGGGGTCTTTTCCTGGTTAATGGTTCCGGGTGGTTTTAGGCATCCTTGACTTTATTTACACGCCTGTTCTATAAGAGTCAAGTCTGGAAACAGCCAGTGAATTCTTAACAAAAAAAAAATCAGGATTGATAAAATGAAGCAGGTAGCCGATCTTTTGTTTGAAGCCAGGATGTTAAAGGATCTGAACCGGTCCGGGTATGCATTTTTGGGAACCGGGACCGAAAGTGTCGCAGCACATTGTTTTACCACGGCATTTATCTGCTTTGTCATGGCCCGGATGGCGCCCCGGATCAATGCAGAGCGGTTGACAGCAATGGCCCTGGTCCATGATATGGCCGAGGCCAGAACCGGGGATTTCAATTATGTACAAAAACAGTATGCAGCGGTTGATGAATCCAAAGCCATCGCCCATTTTACCAGGGATCTGCCCTTTGCCGCAGATATCACATCTTTGATGGCTGAATTTAATGCAGGAGAAACACAGGAGGCAAGGCTGGCCAGGGATGCGGACCAGCTCTCTTTTATACTGGAGTTAAAAAAACTCAAAGACACCGGCGCATCATTTCCTGACAAATGGCTTGAGGTGATTGTGGACCGGCTGAAAACCGATCTGGGAAGACAGATGGCTGACAGTATCCTGGAAACCCGGTGGGATGAATGGTGGATGAACGGGTATAAGGAATAGGGGGGGTGCCGCCGCCTTTAGAAACCACGGTTTTTGATCTGGGCCGCAACAATGCGTTTCAAATCCTGGCTGGGAATGGAAGGGGTGATGCCCGGGCAGGCAGATGCCATGGCATCCCAGTTTTCAGGATGGCGCAAGATGGTTTCAAGAAACGGCCATGCCTTGCACATCCGGGGTTTGACCGGATGAATGGTGCACTGTTTCTGCCGGTTAAAAAAAATGCAGCGCTCATCAGCACCCTGGGTCAGCACAGGCCCGTTGCCGGTCATGTCACAATAACATGATACAAACGTATCCGGGTTTGCTGCAATGTACTTACTGATGCGCCAGATATCTTCAGGTGTCACATAGGTGCCGCCAAAACCTGTGCAGCATTGGCCGCACAACCGGCATTCAAAGATATCATCCGGGGTGTTGTATTCAGAAGCCATACCGTTTTTCCATCGCCTTTTGCATGGTCAACCTGTCCACATACTGGAGATCCCCGCCCATGGGGACACCGGAAGCGATCCGGGTGAGGGTGATGTGCCGGTTTTTAAGCCGGTCCTGGATATAGGAGGCTGTGGCCTCTCCTTCTACATTGGTCCGGGTGGCGATGATGATCTCTTTGATCCTGTCAGGATCTGCCCGGCCAAAAAGTTCCGCCAGCCTTATATCATCTGGTCCGATGCCGTCAATGGGGGACAGTGCCCCCCCCAGCACATGGTAGGACCCTGAAAAGGCTTTTGATTTTTCAATGGCAGCCATATCTGTTGGATTTTCCACCACGCAGATCACCCCGTGGTTTCTGGACGGGTCTGCACATATCCGGCATTTTTCCTGGTCACTGAGGGCAAAACAGATGGTGCAGATGCGGACAGATGTTTTCAGCTCAATTATGTCGGCAGCCAGGGCAGCCGCCTCATGTTCAGGTGCATGAAGCAGATGAAGGGCCAGCCTTTCCGCTGTTTTCCTCCCGATTCCCGGCAGGGTGGAAAAACTGGAGATCAGCTTGAGAATGGCTTCAGGATAAAGAATCACCGGTTTACATGCCCGGAATGTTCAATCCGCCGGTGAGTTTTCCCATTTCAGCGGAAACCATTTCCTGGGATTTGTTCAATGCATCATTCACAGCAGCCAGCACCAGATCCTGGAGCATTTCCACATCCTCAGGATCCACCACCTCTTTTTCCAGGACAATGGATTCGATTTTCTGGCTCCCGTTGGCCACCACCTTGACCATGCCCCCTCCGGCAGAGGCTTCCACTGTTTTGGCTGCCAGTTCTTCCTGGGTTTTGAGCATTTTTTTCTGCAGTTTTTGAGCCTGTTTCATCATGTTGTTCATATTTTTCATCATTGAACTCCTGTTTGGGGGTCATAACCTGCCTCTTTTTTAAAAAGGGTAAAAAAGTCAGGTTTCAGACCTTTTTAAATTGTTAATTGATAATCTCGCCATTGAAAATGTGTAGTGCATCTTTTACCAGTGGATGGTTGTACGCCGCATGCCTGGCCTTGATCTCCTGCTGTTTGGGCGCTGCCCGGGAACCGGGGCTGATTTCCGATGCCACATGGATCTCCAGCGTTTTGCCCAGAAATGAACGGCACTGTTTTTTTAACTGATCCTGCCTGTGTTTGAGCCTTTTTTTATCAAAGGCAGAGCAATTATACAAGTGCAGTTCCAGGGTGTCAGGGGATGTTTCTCTGATTGTGCCTTTGGACAGCAGTGCAAAAATAAAGGGCTGTGTCTGCTCAATCTGCTGCAAAAATCCTTCCCAGGTTTTTGCGATATGGGGTGACCGGGGGGCGGGGCCGGTAGTATCAGGATCGGGTACACGGGATTTCAGGCCGGCAGATGGTTCCCGGACGGCCGGGGGGGTAGGGGAATCACCTGTGGTGTAAGCAGGTAAGGATTTGGCGGTGTCACTGTCGGAAACCGGGGGGTATCCGCTCTGGTTTATCTGCTGTGCCAGAGCGTCCAGCTTTTGGATGATCTGGTCAACCGCAGCTCCGGAGCGGATCTGGACCAGTTTGAACATAACTGTTTCAATGGCGATCCGGGTGTGGGCGGACAGTTTTACCATGGATTCATCATGCAACAGTACCTGGAGCAGAACCCCCAGGTATTGTTCGGGAAGCGGTGCCACCTGGGTGTGCACCTTTTGTTTTTCATCTGCGGTCATATTGACGGCCGGGTGATCCGGGCCGCATCGTTTGATGATGTTCAGATTCCTGAAATGTAAAATGATATCCCCGTAAAATTTTTTAAGATCCAGGCCGGTATCATTGATGGCTTCAATCAAAGAGATCAGGGCCGGGATATTTTTTTCAAACAGGGCATTGCTGATATCCTGCATGAGTCTGCGGTCCAGTGCTCCCAGTTTATCCACCACCATGGCATAGGTGATCTCTTTGTCCCGGGTGGATGACAAAATCCGGTCCAGCAGGCTTAATGCGTCACGGACAGAACCGTCCGCTTCCAGTGCGATCAGGTCCAGGCCCTGGTTTTGAACAACAAACCCTTCTTTGCCGCACACTTTTTTGAGCAGGCCTGATATGACATCCAGAGGGATTCGGCCCAGGTCATGGCGCTGGCACCGGGACAGGATGGTGCCCGGTATTTTATGCACTTCGGTTGTGGCAAAGATGAACAGTACATGGTCAGGAGGTTCTTCCAGGGTTTTGAGCAGGGCGTTGAAGGCGGCTGTGGACAGCATGTGCACTTCATCTATTATATAGATCTTGAAAGGGGCGGCCGCCGGCATATAGGTTACGTTTTCCCGCAAATCCCGGATCTGGTCCACGCTGTTGTTGGATGCCCCGTCAATTTCAAACACATCAGCACAATGGCCGGCGATGATTTCAAGGCAGGGTTTGCACTGGTTGCAAGGAGAGGGGGTGGGACCGGTTTTGCAGTTCATGGCCTTGGCCAGTATCCGTGCAATGGTGGTTTTTCCGGTTCCCCTGGGGCCTGTGAACAAAATGGCGTGGGCCACCCGGCCCTGCTCTATTGCATTGACAAGGGTGGTGGTTACATGGGACTGGCCCACAACATCGTCAAATGTCAGGGGTCTGTATTTAAGTGCTAAAACCTGATAAGACATGGTGTCCGGTGTGATGTGGCGGAGAGGGAGGGATTCGAACCCTCGGTACCCGGTTAGGATACACACGCTTTCCAGGCGTGCACCTTCAGCCGCTCGGCCACCTCTCCGCAGTCAATTAATCAGAGAAAAATAGTATCTTTTTACCCCGGTGTCAAGGATTAAACACCCCTGTGAGCAGAAATCACCATTGGAAAAGTGCTGCATGCTCTTCTGTGGGAGTGCCGTCCCTGTGGTACAGGTACAGGGGCGGCCGGCAGGTGATCTGTTTGTCCCCGGTTCTGCAGGCACTGACCAGAATTCTGCCGGGCTCATCCATGGGCAGAAAATGAACAAAACGTATCCAGCCTGTCTGAAAGCCAAAGGTGTTAAGAGCGGTTGTGAGTTCATCGGTGCGGGCTGCCGGAAAAATCAGGCAGAGCCGTCCTCTGGGAGTTAAAAACAGATCAGCCCTGCGCACCAGGGTGAAGATATCCAGGGTGATTTCATGCCGGGCCAGGGCCCGGCCCATATCCGGGTTCTGTCTTCCGGCAGCCCTTTTCCGGTAAGGCGGATTGGAAACAATGATATCAACCGGTGCTTTAATATCAGAACCGGCAACGGTCCGGATATCCTGGTGCAAAATTTTGATCCGGCCGGACAGATGGTTGTATTCAGTGTTTTTTTTTGCCAGATGTGCCAGGGTTTTCTGGATTTCAACGCCTGTGATCCGGAGATCCGGATGCCGGGTGCCCAGAATCAGGGATATGATGCCGCAGCCGCAGCCGATCTCCATGATTTTGTTTTCAAAACCCGGGTGGATGTGGGAGGCCAGAATCAAAGGATCCAGGGAAAACCGGTACCCTGTTTTCGGTTGAAACAGTGTCAGGGGCGGGTCAAACAGGGTATCAGCTGTGTATTTTTCCAATTTTAAACCGGATCTGGCAGACCAGAGGTCTGTCCATCTGTTTATTGATATTGGATATCATCTGTTTTTCTAAAAATTTGAGCTGGTGAATCCAGGATGAACTGGCCACATTGACAATGAGTACCCCGTCTTTAAAGGTGTGGGGTTTGGCATTCATGGAAACAGGTTTTCCCACAGCAGTGTCCCAGATATCCCAGATCTGTGTCATGTCCGTGTCCCTGGCAGGCCGGTATTTTTTCAAAGCGGTTTTGAGGATATCACTTATGTGAATAAGTTTGTGCGGGCCTTTGTTCTTTGTCATCTTGTGTCGTCTCTTGTCATACTGAATCTGTGTGGAACTGCTTCTTTTTTTGTATGTTTATCATATCTGCCTCCGGGAATACACCGAAAAATATTGCGTTTTGGGGTTGATAACTATATATTGGATCATTATGTTATAAAGTTCATCAACCATTTTTTTCACCAAACAATTAACAGGAACGTAATTTTATGAATTGGGATTGGGAAAAGCTGAGAGAAAATCAGCAGAAATATGAACAAAACAAGGGCGGCAGCGGTGGCCCCGGCATGCCAAGGCCGCCGCAGATGGATGAAATTTTAAATAAATTCAAGGGGTTTAAATTTCCCGGAATTTTTCTTGTGATCATTGTTCTGCTGGTGCTGTACCTGGGGTCTTCCATTTTTTTCACGGTGGACAGAAGCGAGGTGGGCGTTATCCAGCGGTTTGGCAAATTCAGCCGGCTTGCCCAGCCAGGTTTGAACTTTAAACTGCCTTCAGGCATTGAAAAAGTCACAAAGGTCAATGTCAGGACCCCTGAAACCGAAGAGTTCGGAGTCAGTGCCGTGCAGACCACGGGATACGGATCTGCTTCAGAATCATCGTTGATGCTCACCGGTGATCTGAACGTGGCTGTGGTACCCTGGATCGTCCAGTACCGGCGGGCAGACCCCCGGGCCTATCTGTTCAATGTAAAAGATGTGACCTCTTTGCTTCGCAATATGTCTGAGGCCACCATGCGCACGGTTGTGGGGGATCGCAGCATCAATGAAGTGATCACCAAAAGGGCGGAGATCGCAATGGCTGCCCGGGAGAGTCTGCAAAAAGAGCTGGATAATGCCAGAGCCGGTATTGCCATTGTAAACATCGAGATGAAAAAAACCAATGTGCCTGAACCGGTGCAGGCCTCATTCAACCAGGTGAACCAGGCTATCCAGGAAAAAGAGCAGACCATTTACAAGGCCAGAGAAGAATACAACAAAGCGGTTCCCCTGGCCAGGGGTGAAGCCCAGCGTGTGATCAAGGATGCGGAAGGGTATGCCATTGACCGGGTGAACCGGGCCCAGGGTGATGCCGCTAAATTTCTGGCGGTGTATGAGGCTTATGACCTGGCCCGGGATGTCACCCGCAAGCGCATGTACCTTGAAACCATGCAGGAGGTTTTGCCGAAAATCGGGGCCAAATATATCATTGATGCGGACCAGAAAAATATGCTTCCCCTGTTGAACATGGGGGAGGGCGCGTCAGCACTTCAGGACAGATTTCTTCAAAAAGGTGAGTAATATATGAATCAGCAGCAATTAAAAGTATTGGGTGTGGCGGTTTTGGTCATACTGGCAGTGGTCGTTTACGATGCCGCATTTGTGGTGGATGAAACCGAACAGGTGGTCATCACCCAGTTCGGCCGGATAACAGGACAACCGGTGCTGGAGCCGGGGCTGCATTTTAAAACACCGTTTATCCAGAAAACCAATTTTTTCCCTAAAAACCTGCTGGAATGGGACGGCACCCCCGGCCAGATTCCCACACGGGACAAGACCTATATCTGGGTAGATACCTTTGCCCGGTGGAGAATTACAGATCCTTTGACCTATTTTCAGACGGTGAAGGATCAATTTTCAGCCCTTAAAAGGCTGGATGATCTCATTGATCCTGCCACCCGGAATCTGATCAGTTCCTATCCTCTGGCTGAGATTGTGCGCAACACAGACCGGCCCATGGATACTTTTGAGGGGTTCGGCATTGACACTGAGAAACAGCTGGAAGAGGAACGGCCTAGACAGGTCAGGTATACCGTGAATCTGGGCCGGGATGAAGTGACCCGCCGCATTGTGGCCCAGGCAAAAGAAAAACTGGAAGAGTTCGGCATCGAGCTGGTGGATGTGAAGATCAAGCGCATCAATTATATCGACAGTGTCAGGCGGTCTGTTTATGACCGGATGATCGCTGAGCGGAACCAGATTGCTGAAAAATTTCGGGCTGAAGGCAGGGGAGAGGCCAGTAATATCCGGGGTGAAAAGGAAAAAGACCTTCAGGTGATCAAGTCGGAAGCCTATAAGACCGCCCAGACCACAAAAGGTAAGGCAGATGCGGAAGCATCGCGCATTTATGCGGCAGCTTATGGAAAAGATCCGGGATTCTATGCGTTTTTAAAGACCATGGACCTGTATGCAAATGCCCTGGAAAAAGACAGCACATTGATTTTGTCCACAGATTCAGATCTGATGCAGTTTATGAAGGGCGACAAAAGCAGATAAGTCAAAAAAAGCGCAAAAAAATTCGGGCGTATCAGGTGAAAACTGCAACCTGATACGCCCGAAGGAAAACGCCTATTTCTTTTTTCTCTGGTGCCGTGTTTTGGCAAGAAGCTTTCTGTGTTTATGTTTGCGCATCTTTTTTCTTCTCTTTTTAATAACACTGCTCAAAAAAATCACCTCCTTTGTTTTTTTTTATATTTTACATGGTATCAGACTAAATTATAACCTTAGCATAACATCCGGGTGAATGTCCATTTTTTTTTGTCCGGGTCTGGTATGAAAACCGATAAAATGAGAACAGACCGGTATTTTAATGCACATGAGCTTGAAGAGGTGGACCGGGCCGCATTGATATGCGAAGATCTGGTGAACAACCATTACAAGTTGTCCTCCAGCCAGTGGCTTAAAAACCGCTATGATATCAAGACTGCCCGGGACCTGGCTTTTCATGAACAGGTTTCAGGACCGTTTGCCCAGGTGGTTAAATATGAGGGACAAAAAACCGATGTGCCCCTGGGATCTTCCCGGTTCAGTCTGTATACGGTGTGTCTCCAGGATCCGGCCATCCTCAGGACAGTGTCGGCCCATCAGCACATTGTGCTGTTTCCTTTCTTATTATATGTACTGGTGCATGAACTGGTGCATGTGGTCCGGTTTCTGCAATTCAGCCACCGGTATGAATATGCATCAGAAGCATCTGTGACACTGGCCGAAGAAAGAAAAGTACATCACCTCACCTATGGAATATTGCAGCCGGTTGCCATGGACGGCCTGGACCAAATATTTGATTTTTTTGAACAATGGCGCCTGGTCCATGGCCAGTGACCCCGTGATAAAATTTTTCAAAAACCATGGCCTTGACATGGAAAAAAGACTTGTTATTTTATCTGTGATTTTCAAGCAGTCATTTACGCTTACAAGGGAGAGATAAAAAATGCCGGTTTATGAGTACCAATGTTCAGTTTGCAAACGCATTGAGGAAGCGTTTCAGAAAATTTCAGACCCCCCTCTGGCAGAATGTCCCCAGTGCAAGGGTCCGCTTAAGAAAATGATTTCTCACAGTTCTTTTCACTTAAAGGGTTCCGGATGGTATGTCACCGATTACGGCGGCACAAAAAACCAGACAGACGGCCCGGAAAAATCACAATCCGCATCACCGCAGACAACGTGTGCAAAAGCATCTGAAAAACCAAAAAAAGATGATTCCAAATAGCAGACGTTGATAAATAACCATTAAAAACAAGTAAATAACCAACATTAAAAGGAGAATTGCATCATGAGTTTGAGACCACTGAGTGACAGAATCCTGGTTCAGCGTGTGGCAGAAGATGAAAAAACCAAGGGAGGTATCATCATCCCTGACACTGCCAAGGAAAAACCGGCAGAAGGCAAAGTAGTAGCCACCGGTAACGGGCGTATGGGTGAAGACGGCAAACTGCTGCCCATGGATGTAAAAGTCGGGGACCGGGTGCTGTTCAGCAAATACGGCGGCACTGACGTAAAAATCGACGGAGAGGATTATCTGATCCTGCGCCAGGATGACGTACTGGGAATTATCGAATAACCCCTGATACTCAAAACCTAATACCCAATACCCAAAACCAAATACCCAAAACATATGGAGATGATGTAAAATGGCCAAAGAAATTAAATATGATGCAAAAGCACGCGAAGCAATGCTTAAAGGTGTTAAAGCGCTGGCAGATGCTGTTGTTGTAACCCTGGGACCCAAAGGCAGAAACGTGGTAATTGAAAAATCCTGGGGATCTCCCACAGTTACCAAAGACGGGGTGACCGTTGCCAAGGAGATCGATCTGGAAGATAAATTTGAAAACATGGGTGCCCAGATGGTCAAGGAGGTTTCTTCCAAAACATCTGATATGGCAGGAGACGGTACCACCACAGCAACGGTGCTGGCCCGGGCTATTTATGAAGAAGGCCAGAAACTGGTGGTGGCAGGCAACAACCCCATGGGGATCAAACGGGGGATTGACAAGGCGGTTGCAAAAATTACCGAAAGCCTGGAAGCCCTTACCAAACCCACCAAAAACCAGAATGAGATCGC
>JAIPDY010000093.1 GCA_021737445.1 Desulfotignum sp. | reverse complement strand
AGCACAATGCCGTATACCGGTTCAAGACCTGTGATGACCGACGCGGTCTGTGCCCGGATCTGTTTGAGGGCGCTGATGAACAGGGTATGGGACAGGGCTGTGCACACCACCCCTAAAAAGACCAGGGCCGGCAGATCAGATGCTTGCGGGGCAGGGGGCCGGACCAGGGCAAGGGGAAAAACCAGGCACAGGGCCGCAAACGCATTCTGGAAAAATGCCACTGCCACAGGATCCGACACCCGTGCGTTTTTCCGGTTCACCAGGGCCAGGACGGCAAAGGTGAGACCGGACAGGATGCCCAGCAATGCGCCGAATGTGGTCCGGTTGGACAGATCGATGTCCGGCACCACCAGGCAGATGCCGATAAATACCGCTCCTGCTGTAACCATGTCACGGCGGGTTAACGGTTCTTTGAATACCAAAGGTTCCATAAAGGTGACAAACAAAGGAAACGAAGAAAATGTCACCAGTCCCACAGCCACACTGGACACCTGGATGGACCAGAAAAAAAACACCCAGTGGGCTGCCAGTAAAATTCCCTGGAGAATGAACAGCCCCAGCATCTGCCTGGGAAAACCGACCAGCCCTGTGCCGGAAACCGCCCGTGCATATATTGCCAAGGCCACGGCCCCGAACAGGGTTCTGCCAAAAACAATCACCAGCGGGCCGGCCGCGATGAACTTGCCGAACAGCCCGGCCAGGCCGAACAAAAACACGGCACAGTGTATCCGGAACAGAGGATGGGTCACTACAAGGGGCGGCTTCATTTGCGGCACCTGCATTTGGACCATGTCATGCCACTGTCTACCTGGTCAGCTGGCGGTATTTGATGCGGGTGGGGGCATCAGCCTTGATGCCCAGCCGCTTTTTGCGGTCCTTTTCATAATCGGAATACGCCCCGTCAAACATCAGGGTTTTGCTGTCCCCTTCAAAGGCCAGGATATGGGTGGCGATGCGGTCTAAAAACCACCGGTCATGGCTGATGATAACTGCGCATCCGGCAAAGTTTTCCAGCGCTTCCTCCAGAGCCCGCATTGTATTGACATCCAGGTCATTGGTGGGTTCGTCCAGCAGCAAAACATTGGCCTGCTCCTGGAGCATACAGGCCATGTGTACCCGGTTGCGCTCGCCACCGGAGATCTCTGCCACTTTTTTCTGCTGGTCAGTGCCCGAAAAGTTGAATTTGCCCACATAGGCCCGGGCATTGATCTCCCTGCCGCCGACAACCAGTGTGTCGCTGCCCCCGGATATTACCTCATAGATGGTTTTGCCGGGATCAAGCGAATCACGTTCCTGGTCCACACAGGCCAGTTTCACGCTCTGGCCAAGTTCGATTTTGCCGGCATCCGGTGTTTCTTTGCCTGTGATCATGTTGAACAGGGTGGTTTTGCCGGCACCGTTGGGACCCACCACCCCCACGATGGCGCCCGGTGGGATGACAAAGTTCATCTCCTCCACCAGCAGTTTGTCTTCGAACGCCTTGGTTACATGTTCTGCCACAATCACCTTGTCCCCCAGCCGGGGTCCGGGCGGGATAAAGATCTCCATCTCCTGTTCCTGGTCTTTTGCATCTTTTTTGAGCAGGTCTTCATAAGCCTTGACTCTGGCCTTGGATTTGGCGCGCCTGCCCTTGGGAGACATGTTGATCCATTCCAGTTCCCGTTCCAGGGTTTTTTTGCGCTTGCCTTCCCCTTTCTGCTCGATGGCCAGGCGCTGCTGCTTCTGTGCCAGCCAGGAGGAATAGTTGCCTTTCCAGGGAATGCCTTCGCCTCTGTCCAGTTCCAGTATCCACCCGGCCACATTGTCCAGAAAATACCGGTCATGGGTCACGGCGATGATGGTGCCTTCGTACCGGTTCAAATGCTGTTCCAGCCAGGCCACGGACTCTGCATCCAGGTGGTTGGTGGGTTCATCCAGAAGCAGGATGTCGGGCTTGGACAACAAAAGCCGGCACAGGGCCACCCGGCGTTTTTCTCCGCCGGATATCACGTTGACCAGGGTATCTTCGGGCGGGCACCGCAGGGCATCCATGGCCATCTTCAACCGGGCATCCAGGTCCCAGGCATCCAGATGGTCCAGCTGTTCCTGGATTCTGCCCTGGCGTTGGATGAGCTTGTCCATCTCATCATCTGACATGGGCTGGGCAAATGCTTCTGAGACCTTTTCATATTCCGCCAGCAGATTCACGGTTTCCTGGACACCTTCCTCCACCACCTCCCGGACGGTTTTGAATGAATCCACCAAAGGTTCCTGTTCCAGAAACCCTATGGTGTACCCTTTGGATAAAATGGTCTCTCCGGAAAATTGCGTGTCTCTGCCTGCCATGATCCGCAGCAGCGAGCTTTTGCCTGATCCGTTGAGGCCCAGTACCCCGATCTTGGCCCCGTAGAAATAGGACAAAGAGATATCCTTGAGCACCTGGCGCTTGTCGTGAAACTTGCTCACGTTGATCATGGAGTAGATCACTTTTTTGGTATCTTCGGTCATGGTTTTTTCCTTACCCGGCCACGGCAATGCATTCGATTTCCACCAGGGCATCCTTGGGCAGGCGGCCCACCTGAAAGGCTGATCTGGCGGGTTTGTGACCTGCCAAAGCTTTTTCGTACACCGTGTTCATGCCGGCAAAATCTTCCATGGATGCCAGAAATACCGTGGCTTTTACGATTTTGTCCAGGCCGGAGCCGGCAGCTGCCAGCACGGCAGCCACATTTTTCATGACCTGTTCGGTCTGGGCTTCGATGGTGTCTCCTGTGATTTCCATGGTTTCAGGATCCAGAGGGATCTGGCCGGAGGCAAACACCAGGTTTCCCTGAACAATGGCATGGCTGTAAGGGCCGATGGCGGCAGGTGCTGTGGGTGCGGTTATAATGTTCATAAAATCTCCTTAAAAGTTTTGGTGGGTTTGTTTTTCATTTTTTTAATGGTACTGGGTGATCACCGGCTCCTTGAGAATCAGGTCAATGGCTTGTTTTGCCGCCAGGGCCACCCGGGGAAAACTCTGGTCGATTTTGGCGATCTGGCGCAGGTTTTCCGCAGTGCGCAGGATCAGCCGGGCAAAATCACCTTCTGCATAATCAGACCCTGCCATGAGGTCTTCCCATGGGGTGTCATGGGCCCAGGAATACATGAGAAATGCCGGCTGGACAAAGAGGTTGGGGGCGGAAAAGCCGCTGGACAGCAGTTTCAACGCAAAGGGTTTCAGCCCTTTTCTCACAGAAAGAAAGCTTTGCTTGAGCCGTTTGGGAAGGGCCCCTTCAAACAGCAGGTCATCCTTGAACTCTTTTTCATTGACAAAAGCGGCCATGATGGCGGCCAGCAATGCCGGGTCCTGGTCCGGCAAAAGATTGTGCCGGATACCTTCGGCCACAAGCAACGGGGAATCGATTCTCAGTTTTGATGCCCACAGGCCGTCCTGGGTAAGGTTGCCGTCATGGGTGATGAAACCTTCTTGTGCCAGAAAATCCATATGGGCAAGAAAATCGTTCCACAGCAGTGCCAGGTCCTGGCCGAACCGTTTTCTGGCTGCTTTGGAGCGTTTTCTACCCGCAGTGATAAGATAGGAGGCAAAGGAGTTGTCCAGCAGGGTCCGGATCTGGTCAGGGGTGTGGGAAAGCAGCAGGTTCAGGACCATGGAAAAATCGATCTTGATCTGGCTGTCCACATCCAGGGCCGGGGCGTTCACCAGCGCGGCAATTTTTTTGACATCCATGAATTTGCCCGGCAGCACCAGGGCGAATCCGATATTGTCCATGCCCCGGCGGCCGGCCCGGCCGGCCATCTGCTGGAACTCACTGGGGGTCAGGGACTGAAAATCCACGCCGTTGAACCGGTCGGAATTTAAAATCACCACGGACCGGGCAGGAAAATTCACCCCTGCCGCCACCGTGGAGGTGGCAAACATGGCATTGAGCAACCCCTTTGCCATCAGGGTTTCCACCACCACCTTCCATGCCGGCAGATGGCCGCTGTGGTGGGCCGCGCACCCTTTGCGGGCCAGATCCCGGCGGTGGGGGTGGTCACTCAAGTGGGGATTGCCTGCCACAAGATCATCTAAGGTCTGCTCCAGGGCCGCCTTTTTTTTGGGTGTTTTGTTGAGCAGATCAGGGTTGCACAGCTTTAAAGCCTGGTCACAGTCAGCCCTGGATTTTAAAAAAAAGATGGCCGGCAGCAGATCAAATTTGTCCATGACTGCAAGGATCTGCCCGAAATCAGGCAGCCGGCCCGGCGGGGCTATGGCCGGCGGATTTTTGGTGTTTGCATAGGCAAGGACCTTGTCATGGAGCTCAGGAGAGGGGCTGGTATTTTTTTTGAGCAAAGGATACAAGGTGCCGGAAGGGTGAAAAAATATGGGGTGCAGCGGCACGGGCCGCCGCCTGTTTTCCACGATGCGGCAGGGTCTGCCCCTGATGGCGGTCAGCCATCCGGCAATCTGGTCGGAATTGCCGATGGTGGCGGACAGCAAAAGGATCGGGATGCGCACCGGCAGATAGATCATGATCTCTTCCCAGACAACCCCCCGTTCCACATCCCCTAAATAATGGGCTTCATCCAGGATGATCAGATCGCAGTTAAGGCTTTCCCCTGTATGCATGGCATCATACAGCTGGTTCCGCAAAATTTCTGTGGTGCCGATGATCACAGGCGCATCAGCATTTTCCTTGATATCACCGGTGAGTATTCCTACGTTTTTCTCCCCGAACAGCTGGGAAAACCGGGTATGGATGGAGTTGGTCAATGCCTTGAGGGGTGTGGCATACCAGATCCTGCCGTTTTTTCCCAGAGATTTTCTTGTCACCTCCTCGGCAATCCAGGTCTTGCCGGCACCTGTGGGGGCGGTCACCAGGCAGTCTGTCTCCTGAATGGCCTGGATGGCTTCAAGCTGAAACGGATCAGGTACAAAAGGCTTGTCTTCCGGCACACCGATTTTTTCAAATATGCGGATCAGGCCCTTGTCCGCCCCTGGCTTCATGGGCGGTATGTTCTTGGGTTTGGACCGGGAATTTTTGCCCCGGTAAAAGCGTTTTGTTTTCATATGGGGCAAGTGTAATCAATATTGAAAAATTGTGCAAGCCCTGCATCCCTTCCAGCCGGTTACTCGGACCTGATTGCGGCGGGTCTGCGGCCTGTTTTTTCTCATGGGGTCATTTCATAGGTGTCTTTCAGGGCCATGACATGGTTTTCCCAGATCCGGTTGAACCGGTCTTTGTCTGTGACCGGTTTTTTGATCATTGCCATGCAGAAATCCATCTGTGCTTTGGTGGTGACGGATTTGGCATACAGCTTCAGGGCGAATTCACTGAAATCTCTGATCATGACATCAAATATCTGTTCCAGCAGGTCCTGATCGATCTTGTCCATGTGAAATTTTTCAATAATGAGCTGCCCATAGGCCACCAGGGTGAACAGCTCCCCTACGTACAGCAGAAAATCCATGTTTTTGGCCTGTGCTTTGTCCGGGGTGGCGGTCATGAGCATCTGGGACAGCTGTTTAATTTGTTCTTTGAAGATGTTGACATTGGGCAGGTCCACGCTGTCATAGGCCAGATGGTAATCATGGAACTGGATTTTTCCCAGGCCCTTTGTTTCTCCCTGGTTGAACAAAAATGTATCACAGGCCGGATCATCTCGCCCGGGGATTTCCGGAAAGGTACCGGGGTTGAAAAAATAGTTTGCCATGAACTTGATGATTAACGCCATGTTAACATGGACAGTGCCTTCCAGCTTGGGCAGAGACCTGATATCCGTGGCTGCCATCTCAAAATAGGTGTCTTTTTCAAATCCTCTGGCAGCAATCACATCCCAGATCAGGTTGATGACATTTTCTCCCTCACAGGTGACTTTCATTTTGACCATGGGGTTGTAGAGCAGATACCGCCGGTCCTTGGGCGATGCACTTCGGAAATAATCCGCCGCTCTCCGGGAAAAAAATTTCATGGCGGCCAGGCGGGTATAGGCATCCACGAACAGTTGACGGATATGGGGAAAATCAGTCACCCAGCGGCCGTAAAGGTTCCGGTTGGCTGCATGGTTGAGGCCCTCGTAAAAGGCATGGGTGCAGATGCCGATGGATGCCCAGCCCAGGTTGAATTTTCCCACGTTGATGGTGTTTAATGCGCTGTCCCAGGCGGACCGGCCCGTGGACATGATGTCCGCGTCAGTCACAGGGTAGCCGTTCAAAGCATATTCCGCCACATACCCTTCCCAGTCCACCAGGTTCTGGACCAGATCGTAATTGTCATGGGCAGGATCGGCCGCAAAAAAAACATATTCACCGGTTTCCGAATTTTTGCCGAAAGTGGACACGATTCCTGCCTGGTTGGCATTCCCAATATAGTATTTACCACCGTCAGCCACGTATTTGCCGTCTCCCAGAGGGGTCAGGGCCATGTCAGAGGCGTAGAGATCTGCGCCGTGATCTTTTTCAGACAGGCCGAAGGCAAAGATATGGCCGTCTTTCAATAACCGGGCGGTTTTTTTCTTGATGCCTTCATTACCCGCCATCCAGATGGGACCCAGTCCCAGGATGGATACCTGCCAGGTATACCAGTGGGCAAGATTGTAGAACCCCAGGATTTCATTGAAATCACAGATGCGGCGGGTGTCCCACCGGGCGTTTTCATTGTCGCCTGCATATTTTTTCGGGGTGAGCAGGGTGGCAAAGATCTGGTTTTCCTTTACAAAATCCAGAAAATCCTGGTACCACACCCGCTGGTGAAAATCCTCTTTTAATTGTTTTTTACCCCGGTTTTCAAAATAGGCGATGGTTTTTTCCATGATCTGCCTGGATGCGGAATCCAGGTGGTCATAGGTGGCGGTCTTTGGATTGAATAGAATCATGCGTTGGTTCCTTTATCCGGTTGTATGCAACTTAATTTTAATGTAACCCGTCCCAGCCGGTGCATGGCCAGGCCTGAGCCCACAATGAGCAGCCCCCCGGCAACCAGATGCCAGGAGACCGGTTCCATGAGAAAGACAATGCCCACCACCGCTGTAAACAGGGTTTCACTGGACATATATGCTGCCCCTTCAAAACCCCTGCAAAAGAAAAACCCCTGGTTCATGAGCAGCTGGGCTGCCACGGACACGGCAATGATCCCTGCAATCATGGCCCATTCAACAGCTGATGCAGGAACAATCGGGTGGGAGAGGCAATAGGGAAGGGTGGCCAAAGTGCCCATGGTACAGAAATAAAAATAGATGATCACCGGTCCGTTGTGCTCCCGCAGAGACCGGATAATGGTGACCGTGAATCCGGCCAGCAAAGCCCCGATAATGGCCATGGCCTGGCCCAGGGCATTAGTGGACAGCCTGAAGTCAAACAAAATGGCCACCCCTGCCAGAAGCACGGCAATACATGCTATCTGCAGCCTGTTCACCTGTTCTTTATATATGATGAACCCGAACAGGGCCGCAAACGCAGGGTAGGAATAAAACAGCACCACTGCCGTGGACATGGGCAGGGTGCGCAGGGCTGACACCACAAAAAAAAAGGCCAGAGACCCGGAACATCCCCTGAGGATCAGCAGCGGGATCTTGTGCCCTTTAAAGGGATTTTTTCTGCGGCTGAACACGGTTGTCAATACAAACATTCCGCCAAAGCAGCGGATAAATCCCAGGTGCCAGACCGTGTAATGGTCCGGCATCAGTTTGACCAGGGTGGACATGAGGGTAAAAAAAAGGGCGGCAGACAGCATGAACAAGGGGCCTGCCATCCGGGCATCCATGAGAACGGTTCGGGTTGTGGATGGTTGCATATGAAAAGCGGTCCTTGAGATCCATGGTTTCTGCCAGGAGTGTAAAATAGCCCCGGCAGCCATATCTGTCAAACAGATTTTATCAGCAGATCACACAGGATACCTCTTGTTTTACCGGATGAGCACCTGTCAGACTGCCCTGGGGGGATGATGCGTTGTGTCGTCTGGGCGGATTTCCGGCTGAATGGCCTTGTTCAGCAAACAGGCCACAATACCGGTATTCTCTTTTTTTCTGGCCTGTTCACCATCCGGATCAGGGATCTCCGGATGCGGAAACCGGGCACTTTGTTCGAGTGTATTGAGATCCAGGTGGCTGCGCATGTAGGTGTGCGCAGCATCTTCAAAGGGCTGGAAATCCCAGGACAGGAACCGGCCTTTTCTGACAGCCCGGTCTATCAGCTGTCTGCGGCGCTGGCTGTGTTTGACTATGTTTTCCAGTTCGGTCGGGCGCCATTTTTCCATGACTTTGCAACGGAATCTTAGGCACACTGACCGGTATTCCGCCAGCTGTGCCAGGTTCCTGGTTTCCTCCGGATCGTTTTTAAGGTCATACAGCTGTTCCGGATCCCGGTCACAATAGATGTACTTGTACCGCCCCTGCCGGATCATCAGAACCGGGGACACAGCGCCTTCACACAAAATTTCTCCATACACGGCCGCATTTTCATCTTCCTCTTCCTTGTTGAGAAGGGGCAGCAGGCTGGTGCCGTCCAGGGTGTTCCCATGCCGGGGGGTATTATCCAATGATGCAATATCTGTCAGGGTGGGCAGAAGATCCACCAGGGAGACAGGCTGTTTCACACGCCCTGGAGAGAATCGTTTTGGAAAATTGATGATCAGGGGAACTTTTGCAGCCCAGTCAAAGTACGTCATTTTATACCATAACCCGCGTTCTCCCAGCATATCTCCGTGATCTGAGGTGATGATGACAAGGGTGTTGTCTGCAAGTTTTGTTTTTTCCAGTGCTGCCATGAGCTGCCCCACCTTGGCATCTGCATAGGAGATTTCACTGTAGTATGCATGGCGGGCACGGCAAACCCGTTCTCGGGTCTGTTCATATTCGCCCATGGCACTGATGTGATACAGCCGCCGGCTGTGGGGGTCCAGCGCTTCATAAGGGATTTTTTTTACTGCCGGCATGTCGATTCTGTCATCGGGGTACAGGTCCCAGTAATCTTGTGTCATGGCAAATGGGTCATGGGGATGGGTAAAAGAGGCCAAGAAAAAAAAAGGACGGCGGTCTGGCTTGCGGGCCAGTGCCTCTATTTTCCGGACAGAGTGAAATGCCACAGCCTCATCAAAATCGATCTGATTGCTTGTTATGCAGGGACCTGCCTGTACCACGCTCAGCATGTTGTGGTACCAGACCGGCCGCTTTTCAGCATTGTCCCAGTCAGGTGTCCAGGCAAAATCCGCAGGATAGATATCGGTTGTCAACCGGTCTTCAAACCCATGGCACTGGTCTGCGCCGATAAAATGCATTTTGCCTGAAAGACAGGTGTAATATCCCTGGTCGCGCAGGTGGTGGGCGATTGTCGGCACATCTTCAGGAAAAAGCGCCCCGTTGTCAAATGCGCCGATACCGGAGGGCAGGCGGCCCGACATCATGGAAAACCGGGACGGTGCGCAAAGCGGGCTGTTGCAGTATGCATTTTCAAACACAACGCCCTCTTGGGCCAGCTGTGAAATATGGGGTGTTTTGACCACTGGATGGCCGTAACAGGGAAGTGCCCGGGCCGCCATCTGGTCAAACATGATAAACAGGATATCTGGCTGGTTTTCATTCATTTTGCCGCCCCTAAAAAGCTTATGTGATGGTTTCAGGCTGAATAACAGGCTGTATAAAACGGGATACAAATATCGTGCCACCAGAAAATCGCATCGCAACAGCTTGAATTTAAACAAAAAGTTTTCATATTTTATCTGGAATGTTGTGGCTGATACGACATTTTTGTCGCTTGGCAGGCTATTTTTCCCATATGGCAGGCGTTGCCGATGATGCGACACATATGTCGTGTGATCGGACCCAGGTGTCAGTTTCCACCAGGGGCAGTTCAGGTAAGCTTGTATTGCTTGAGTTTTCTTTGAAGGGTTCTGGGTGTGATGCCCATTAATGATGCTGACTCGCCCTTGCGCCATCTGCATCTTTCCAGCATATTGAGAATGAACTGTTTTTCAAAATCAGCCACCGCCCTTCTAAAATCGGTATCACCTTCTGCCGGAATTTTCCGGATCAGCACCAGCCGATCTGGTGCATCCCTGGCAAGTGCTTCGGGCAGATCGGTTTCTCCCACTGTCATGTACTGGTCCACAATATTTCGCAGTTCCCGGACATTGCCGGGCCAGTCATATTTTTCAAAAGCCGTTCTGAGCTTGGGCGGAAACACCTGATACCCTTTGTCCGGGCCGTATTGCTGCACAAAATGGTCCACCAGCAGTGGGATATCCTCTTTGCGTTCCCGCAGCGGGGGAAGATGAACCGGAATGACGTGTATCCGGTAATAAAAATCCTCGCGCATTTTTCCCTGGGCCATCAAGGATTTTACATCCCGGTTGGTCGCAGCGATAATCCTGAAATCCGGCCTTTTCAGGGTCCTTCCCCCCAACGGCATATACCCCATTCCGTCAAGCACCCGCAGCAGTTTGACCTGGAGTTCCAGGCTGATCTCTCCCAGCTCATCTAAGAACAGCGTGCCTTTGTCTGCCATATCCAGGTAGCCGGTTTTATCTGCATATGCACCTGAAAAAGCGCCTTTTATGTGCCCGAAAAATTCACTTTCCATAAGCGTTTCCGGAATGGCACCGCAGTTGACAGGAACAAACGCCTGGTGCTGCCGGTCACCGGCATCATGGATTGCCCTGGCAACCAGCTCCTTGCCGGTGCCGGATTCGCCATAAATCACCACGTTGGCATTTCCTGTTGCCGCCTTGAGTATCAGATCATATACCCGCTGCATGCCTGGGCTTTTACCGATAATATCCCCGAATTTAAACCGTTCAATAATGGATGACCGAAGCAGGGTGTTCTCATTTTTGAGTTTGATTTCCGCAATTTTCTGATCACTGATATCTGTGACAAATCCTTCCAGGGCAAGCAGTTGGCCATCATCTGAAAAAATTCCTTCTCCCCGGTCCCACACCCATTTCCATCCGGCCGGATCAGATTTGGTCCTGATCCGGTAGATCAGTTCATAGGAC
>JAIPDY010000092.1 GCA_021737445.1 Desulfotignum sp. | reverse complement strand
CCTCTGCCGCGTTTGACATGGAGTAGGGCATGCTGCGCTAAACGGTGAAAACTGCGGGCAGGTATGTCCTCAAACAGTTCACCGTTCTTAACGCTTCGCATGCCCAACTCCATGTAGCAAACGCGTCAGAATGGGATTCAACCCACAGGGATCCCCCGGCACTAGTGGCTGATGGTAGAGGTGAGCGGGGATGAAATCCCGGGCCTGGTTCCTCCATGCACAGGGGGAATTGGAAATTACTTTCATAATGAAAAACCTGAATGGCGAAGCGGGGGTCAGGGATGATTTGTACGGCGGCATCCTGCCGATCTGCCTGAATCACCCCGTTAATTCAAACCGGCATAAGGTGTCTTTCAGAAACGGCGTTCAAGAAAAAAGTTTCCATGCCGCTTTCCATGCAATTGCCCTGTCCATACACATGTGTCTGACCGCAAAAATGTCAGTGCATCATAATTTTAAGGGCAGGTTAACCAGGAAAGGATGAAACGATTTTTTGTCTTGAATAAACCCGGTTGATCTGGTTTAACATAGTCTCATTTTGTGGATCAGCGTAAAGTGACCCCGGAACATAAAGGACCCATAATGACAGACCGGCATATTCTGGCCATTGATTGCGGCACCCAGAGCCTGCGGGCCATGGTCTTTTCCGCTGGAGGGGATCTGCTGGCCAGGGCAAAAAAAGTATACCCCCCTTATGTGAGCCCCGGGCCGGGCCGGGCGGAGCAGGACCCGGAGATCTACTGGAGCAGCCTGAAGGCTGCATGCATGGAGCTGAAACACACAGCTCCCCAGGTGTTTGAAAACATCGCCGGCATGGGAGTGACCACGCTGCGCAACACCCTGGTGAATCTGGACAGACAGGGCAGAGTTCTCAGGCCGGCCATCACCTGGATGGACCAGCGCCGGGCAGGTCCGGTGTCCAACGGGGCCGGCTTTCTGGCATTGGGTTTTTTTATTCCTGTGCTGGGAAAAAAACTAAAAGATATCCAGGCCCAGGGAAAATGCAACTGGATCATGCAGCATCAGGGCGATATCTGGGACAACACCCATAAATATGTCCAGGTATCCGGATTTTTGCACCACCGCCTCACAGGGGAGTTTGCCGATGCCCTGGCCTGCCAGATCGGGCATCTTCCCTTTGATTATAAACACCATTGCTGGGCCAGGGGCCCCTGCCTGGTAAAGACCTTGTTTCCGGTGCCTGAAACAAAGCTGCCCCGCCTGGTTCCGGCAGGGGAGATTATCGGCACGGTTTCCAGGGCTGCATCAGATGCCACCGGCATTGCTGCGGGTATGCCTGTGATCGCCTGCGGGTCGGACAAGGGATGTGAAACCCTGGGAGCAGGGGTCATGGGCCGGCACATGGTAAACTTGAGTTTCGGCACCACTGCCACGGTCCAGACAATGTCTGACCGGTATTTTGAAACCCTGCCGCTCATGCCTCCTTATCCCGCGCCTATGCCGGGATATTACAACCCTGAAGTGGAAATTTTCAGGGGGTTCTGGATGATTTCCTGGTTCAAGGACCAGTTTGCCCATAAGGAGGTGGCAGAAGCACAAGCGCTGGGTGTTCCGCCGGAACAGATCCTGGACCGGTGCCTGAAGCAGACATCCCCCGGCGCCATGGGCCTGATGGTCCAGCCCTACTGGGGTCCGGGCCTGGATTATCCCGGTGCCAAAGGTGCCATGATTGGGTTCGGGGATGTTCATACAAAAAAACATGTGTACCGGGCTGTCATTGAGGGACTGGGATTCGCCCTGCTGGCGGGCATGGAAAAAATTGAGAAAAAATCCAGGATCCGGGTGGAAAAGGCGGCGGTGTCCGGCGGAGCATCCCAGAGCGACCAGATATGCAAAATTGCGGCAGACATCTTCAACCTGCCCATGGCCAGGGGCCGGACCCATGAAACCAGCGGCCTGAGAGCCGCCATTGTCACGGCCAAAGGCCTGGGGATTTACCCGGATATTGCTGCCGCTGCCGGGCACATGATCCAGGTGAAAACTGTGTTTGATCCGGATCCGGCCAGTGCGGCCCTGTACAGGCAGTTGTACAGCCGGGTTTACCGGAAAATGTACCCGGCCCTGGCACCTTTGTATGCACAGATCCGGAAAATTACCAAATACCCCGGCTGATGACATCCTGTCCGGCCTGCCGGTAAAAATCCGGCCGGGTTAAAATCATATGGCTGACACGGTCAGGTCTGATAATCACCGCATTTTATCGGCCTATATCAGTCCGCCGTTAACCCCGAGCACCTGACCGGTGACATACCCGGCCTGGTCTGAACACAAAAACAAAACAGCAGCGGCAACTTCCTGCGGTTTTCCCAGCCGGCCTGCCGGTATGGTGCGGGCAATGTCTTCAACAGGCTGGTCCTTCATCATTTCAGTTTCAATAAATCCGGGAGCCACAGCATTGACGGTGATATTTCGTTTGGCCACTTCACGGGCCAGTGCCCGGGTTGCTCCGATAAGTCCGGCTTTGGAAGCGGAATAGTTCACCTGCCCGGCCTGCCCGGTCTGTCCGGAGGTAGAAGAGATATTGACAATCCTGCCAAACCTTTTGGGCAGCATGTTTTTGACCACCAGGCGGGTCACGTTGAAAAATCCGGTCAGATTTGTGTCCAGAACCGTCTGCCAGTTTTCTTTTTTCATCCGGACCATGAGCATATCATCTCTGATGCCGGCGTTGTTGACCAGAATGTCTATTTTGCCTTTTTCCGCCAGGATTGCCTGCACAGCCGCTTCAGCCGCTTTTTTGTCTGTCACGTCAAAGGGCAGCAGTTTTCCTTTGCCGCCGCTCTGGATGATCTGATCCAAAACGGTCTGAGCTCTGTCTTTTTGTGAACGGTAGTTCAGATAGACAAACCGTCCTGTCCGGGCCAGAGCTATAGCGGTTTCTTCGCCGATGCCGCGGCTTGCCCCGGTGACCAGAGCGATCTGAAAGGCATTTTTCAAATTTTTTTCCGACATAAAATCTCCTTTGTTTTCATATCAGAGATCATAGTTGGATACATCTTTTTCTTCAAGAAGAAAGGCTTTTTTCCTTTTTTTGGTTTGTGAAACAAGATGTGTATCTTCCCATCGTTCTGGCAGACAATTTCTTGACTTGGTAAATCTCTTGTGTCAAAAATGGTCCCACAAATTTTGCTTGAAAAGGAAGATGGATATGGAATACAGGACCCTGGGAAAGAAAGAACTGCAGGTGTCAGCCCTGGGACTTGGGTGCTGGGGCATGTCCCATGCCTATGGAAGGGCAGATACAACCCTTAGTGTAAAAACCATTCACCAAGCCCTGGACCGGGGCATCAATTTTTTTGATACCGCTGATGTTTACGGTGCCGGCGGCAATGAACTGCTGCTGGGCCGGGCTTTGAAAGACCGTCGTCAAAAAGCGGTGGTGGCTACCAAATTCGGATTTGTGGGAGATGAGCACGGGGACCTTGTGGTGGACGGCCGTCCCGAATATGTCAAAACCGCATGTGAACAAAGCCTGAAGCGGCTGGGCACGGATCATATTGATCTGTATTATCTGCACCGGCTGGATCCCAGGGTGCCGGTGGCAGACACGGTGGGGGCCATGGCCCAACTGGCGGCAGCAGGCAAAATCCGGTGCATCGGACTGTCCGAGGTGTCAGTAACAATTTTGGAACAGGCCCATGCCGTCCATCCTGTGACAGCGTTGCAGTCGGAATATTCTTTGTTTGAAAGATCTGTTGAAAGCAATGTTTTGCCGGTGTGCAGAAAACTTGGCATAGGATTTGTCCCTTTTTCTCCCTTGGGGCGGGGAATGCTCACCACCTCCATGAACAAACATACCTGTTTTGAAAAAAAGGATTACCGCCTGGATCTGCCCCGGTTCCAGAAAGACAACTTTGTTAAAAACATGGGCGTAAAGAAAACCCTTGATGATTTTGCCGGGCAAAAAGGGGTCTCTGTGTCCCAGATCGCCCTGGCATGGCTGCTGGCCAAAGGAAGGCAGGTGGTACCCATTCCAGGAATGAAAACCGCCCGATACCTGGATGAAAACCTTGGGGCCTTGGATCTGGAATTGTCCCAAAAAGAGATGGCGTTTCTGGATCAGGCCACCTGCACCGTTTACGGCAACCGCCATAATGCATCCAATCTCAAATTCATCCAGATATGAAAAAAAGGCAGATCCATGGCAGATAAAATGCAAATCACCGTGCTGGGATCAGGCACCTGTGTGCCTTCTCTTGAACGGTATCCCTGTTCCATCCTGATCAAGGGGTCTGATACCTGTATTCTGACAGATGCGGGTCCCGGCATCCTGGGTCAGGTTCTCAAAACCGGCACATCCATCCATGAGATTGATATGATCCTTTTGTCCCATTTTCATGTGGACCATTGCGCAGATCTTGCGCCGTTTTTGTTTGCCTCCAAATATCCTAAGGCCGGAAGGGCAAAGAAACTGACCCTTGCCGGGGGCACTGGTATTCAAGTGTTTTTCCAGCGGCTGTGCCGCACTTTTGAAGACACCATCCGTCTGTCACCAGATCTGTTTGAGATTTGCGAACTGCCAGAAACAGGGTCTGCGGTCGTCAGGCCGGCGCATTCGGATGACCCGGAAAACACAGGCATACATCTGGCATGGGCAGCCATGGCCCATAAACCGGAAAGCCGGGCATTTCGTTTTACCGATTCCACAGGATTTTGTGCGGTGTATTCAGGAGACACAGATTATAACCCGGCTTTGGTGGACCTGGCCAGTGATGCTGATTTATTGATCTGTGAATCTGCCATGCCTGACGGGTGTCATGTGCCCGGGCACCTGACACCTGGCATGGCTGGAAAGATAGCTGCCAGCGCACAGGTCAGGCAGCTGGTGCTCACCCATTTTTATCCTGAATGTGAAAATGCAAACATGAAAGCCCAGGCACAAAAAACCTTTGAAGGCCCCGTGGTCCTTGCCCGGGATTTGCTGCACCTGTAAGGAGAAACCTATGCAGATATTTCAGATCATCAGTCCTGACGGGTATATTGCAAAACTTCATGAGCAAAAAGAACACAATGATATGCTTGGAGCAAGGTTTCATTTTCCCTTTGTGTCAGATTATATCCGGGGGGCGGTTCAGGAGGAAAAGCCCTGTATTTTCAGCGGCAGGAGCGGTAACGCCCAGATCGGCATTAAAACAGATCTTGCAGAGGATGGCGGCACACCTGTGATTGAAGGATCTGATATTTTTGTGGAAGCAAAACTCCAGAATCTGAATCCTTTGCTGGGAAATGCTCTGGATCTGTTTAAAAAAGGTGATGAGATCGGGCGCCTGGTGGTGATGGATCCGGAGCTGCGGATCAAAGATGTCCGCCATTACCTGCACAAGCGCCTGTTTGTGGGGAAAAAGACGGGCAAAGTATATTATGAAGGCTTTGACATCCGCCAGGAGACAGATCCTGCCACAGGCCACACCTGTGATTATATCGCCATGGAACTTGAGCCCTACCAGTACTGTTTTGAACCCCATGCCATCAGCCAGTCCAGCATCAATGCGGTCATCAAAAAAGGGCGCAGTGCCTTAAATTCCATCAGGTCCCGCATGCCCCTGAACCTTGACAATACCTGGCTTAAGCCCGGGGATCTGTTTGTGGGGGCCATCAAGATTTCCCTGGGCGATATATACGGTATTATTGATGCTGTAACCGATCCTCTGGATGCAGAAATTGAACACCTGCCGGCCCGGGTCCTGGATCCTTTCAGAACTTTCCGGGACCGCCAGGTGGAATTGTATCATTTTGGAACCGATGCCGTGGCCCTGAAAAAGATCCGGGTAAAGATCCGGTTTTACAGGGCCAAAAATCCGTTGACAGTTCCTTTGGAAAAAACCAAGGTCAAGGACGGATACAGGTTGAGTGATCTTCTTACCAACGCGGAGATCGCCAATCTGTTTTCTGTCATGGATGAAAAATCACTGGGCCTGATACTCAACAAGGCCAATTTCATTCCCATTCCCAAAGCCCTGGATCCATTCGGTCAGGCCCAGCTGGAAATTATACGAAATGCCATTTTAGAATCCACTTTTCGTAAAAATACTCCCCTGGTGCAGGCACGGGGCAATGGGAAATTTCAAAACACACTGGACAAACTGTCGGTTCTGGGCGGGGTGAACTCCCGGGTGTTCATCGGCCGGGCCTTTCCTGACCTTGCGGTGGTGGATGCTTTGAAAACAAGCGGACTGAGGACCTTTCTCATCCATATGAACAACCCCTCCTTTGCAGATGACTACATCAAAAAAATGATCCGGCTGACCCATTCAGATCATTCCGGATGCGAATTTCTGCGGTATGATTCAGATACGGACAAACTCTACAGCTTCTACCATGGCTGTTTCATGGAACCGGACGACAAGGAGCGGTTTGACCAGGTGCGTTACTGGTTCGCCTTTTACGGGTCCCATACCAATGAGGCGGACAACCAGCTCACCATTGATCTTATCAACCGGCTGGCTCTAAGGCTGGGATATGAAATGGGGATTGTCCACGGCGGGGGGCCCGGGCTCATGAAAGATGCCAATGACCTGGCCCGGCAGTACAATATCATGAGTGTGGGAATTGCCATTGACCTGGAAGGAGAGCACCAGACATCGCTGACCACCTGCGACGGGCTGATCAAATACAATGAAGGGCTTCGCCTGGCCCGGCAGGATCACCTTCAGAAGCTGAGCAACCTGCCGGTGGTCAACACCGGTGGATATGGGAGCGCTGAAGAGCTGTCCATCACCATCACCTCCATGAAGCTGCATGAAAATGCACTGGCGCCAGTTATCCTGCTGGATCCGGACAATCTGTGGGAGCATGCCAGAAAACAGACCCGGAAAATCGCCAGTAAAAAATATGGCCCGGAATTCACCCCGCGGCTGATCCAGTCATGCAGCACTGCAGAGGATGCGGTGAAGATCCTTTTGGGCTTTTTGGAAAATCCGGACCAGTGGTACAGAAAAAACAGGATTCCCAGAGAGGATGTGAACCAGGCGCGGGTGAAATCAGCCCGGATCCGGCAGATGGCCCTGGGCCAGGACAGGGTTGAAACCTTTGATTTGCCCAATTTCCGGCTTAAACGCTGAAATCCACCACCCGGGAAGCCACAGGGTCGGTGTAGGTGATGTGGGTAGTGTGGGTTTTGACATTGATGTGGGCTGTGGCCACATGCTGTTTATGGGACCATTCCAGGATCAGTTCCGTGTTTTTGGATTTGAGCAGGGAGAATTTGCCGTTGAATGCCGGATAGGAATTGCGGAATTTCATGAGTTTGAGCAGCCGCTGAACCACCGGTTTTTTCACCTCTTCTCTGATCTCTTCCAACGTATAGTTGTGGCGATTGATGTTGCGGCCCTGGCGGGTTTTCTCCACCAGAGCGATATCGTTTTCTCCGGCCAGCAGGCCCACATAATAGACCTGGGGAATCCCGGGAGCAAAAAACTGGATGGTCCGGGCGGTGATATAGGCATCATCATCACAGCCTAATGCTGAATAATAGGTGCAGTTCACCTGGTAGATGTCCAGGTTCTGGTATTCAGGTCCGGAATAGGTTTTTTTGACATTGGAGCCTTTTTCATAGAGTTTTTCAAGGGTGGCATCAATTTCCTGCTGATTCAGCAGCTCCATCACATCCACAACCCCGATGCCGTCATGGGTGTCCAGGGTGGTGATCTGTTTGCGGGGACATTTTCGCAGCCAGGATTTCAATCGTCTTGTGGTGTTCATGTAAATGCCGTGGAGCACCAGCATGGGCAGAGAAAAATCATAGCACCAATACCCTTTTTGGGCCAGCTTGAACTGGTAGGAATAATGTTCGTGCACCTCGGGCAGGATTTCGGTGTCAAAGGCTGCGGCAAAGTCATTGAACCATTCAAGCAGTTCCCAGATTTTGGGTTCCAGAAAAAAGCAATTGGTTCCCACTTTAATCGTGGTGTAGGCAATGGCATCCAGCCGGATCATCTTGGGCCGGTTTCTGGCCAGCCGGATGATAAATTTTCGCATGATCTCCCGTGTTTTGGGGGAATCATAATCCAGATCAATCTGTTCATAATCAAAGGTACACCAGATTTTTTCCAGCGCCCCGTCCGGTCTTTCCAGGGTCAGATAGGGGGGGCGGGGTTTTCTCGTATAGACTTTTTCAAGATCCTCATCCTTGATCCATCCGTTGGGGGCCAGCTTGTCAAAGCTTAAAAACATGTCTGCGTATTCGCTGTTTGCGCCTTTGGCAATGTAATCCTGGAAAAATACCGACTGCCTGGAAATATGATTGACCATAAAATCTATGATCAGATCAAAATCTTTGCCGATTTTTTCCACATCATCCCAGGAGCCGAAAGCCGGGTCCACTTCATCATAGGTCTTAGGAGCAAATCCCCGGTCCGAGGAGGAGGGGTAAAACGGCAGCAGGTGAACACCGCTAACCGCCTTTAAAAAATATTTGCGCAGCACATAGTGGAGTTCAGGCAGGTTGGCGCCCAGGCTGTCCGGATAGGTAATCAACTGGATTTTGTTTTTTATGGTCATGGTTTGCGGGTCT
The DNA here is from genome assembly GCA_021737445.1 of Desulfotignum sp. GTDB lineage: Bacteria > Desulfobacterota > Desulfobacteria > Desulfobacterales > Desulfobacteraceae > Desulfotignum. Next base: position 2,511 of record JAIPDY010000092.1, on the reverse strand, counting down.
CTTTGGCTTTTTCAATGAGTTGGTAATGCCGGATGCCTTCCATCATACCGGCGGCATGGGTTTCTTTGGCAAAATAGATTTTTCTGGCATTTTTCAGATGAGCCAGTTCCGGACAGAAGTTGCCCACCACCAGTCCTAAAGGCTCGCCTTTGAGCATCTCTTCATCGTTGCCTGAATCCCCGCACACCAGAAAATTTTTCAAGGGGATTTCCCATTTATAACTCAGATACCGGACAGCCTTGCCCTTGGATGCCCGGTAGGGAAGGATATCCAGATATCTGTTCTGTGAATAGATCAACGTATACTGGATCCGGTTTTTGGTCAATACATGGTGGACCTTGGCAAGCCGGTCTTTCCCCGGGTCCATATAGTAGCTGAGCTTGAACCGTTCCTGGAGATCCGGCTCCTGGGGCTGGATAAAATCCAGGTCAGCCAGCCGTGCTTTGATCAGATCGGGCCTCCAGTTTTTTGAAATATGGGTCTGCCATCCCTTGTCATGGTAAAATGGGGTGCCATAACTGATTTCACTGCCCACACCTGAGATGATAATATCCGGTTCAGGTACATTACTGGCTTTTAACACCCCAAGGGCTGATTCCATTTTCCGGCCTGTCGCCACGCCAAATCCCAGAACCGATCTGTTTTTTTCCAGAAGGTATGTGAGTTCAGCCAGGGCTTTGGTATCCCCGCCTAAAAGCGTGTCATCAATATCTGTGATGAGCATGTATGCAAGATTTTTCAGGCGCTGACCAATGTTGGGCCGGGGTTCGGGTTCATCCATCCGGGTTTTTTCATGTTCCCGGTAAAGGGTTTGAATTTCCTGGACATAGGTGGTTGCGTGGCTTTTCCATGTGTAGAATTTTCTGGTATTCAGAATGCCGTTTTTGGAAAATTCATCCCATTTTTCCGGGTCGGCAATTATTTTCCTGACAGCCTGGGCAATCTGAACGGAATCTGTGGGATCCACCAGCAGTCCGCCCCGGCAGTTGTTCATGATATCTTTGGGGCCGCCGTCATGGGTGGCCACCACGGGCAGACCGCAGGCCAGGGCCTCCAGAAGGGTCAACCCGAACGGCTCTGTCAGGGCCGGGTTGACAAAGACCCCGCGTTTCCTGGCGGCGATCCGATAGAGTTCAGGGACTTCATGCTCAAAATCATGTTTTTTGGGGATGGCCATTTTCCCGTACAGGTTGTACTTGTCCATGAGCAGCAGCATCCTTGTTAGTACATCCCTTTCATTGTCAGGCATCTGGGAGATGTCTTTGCGGATGCCGGCAAACACTGCCAGGTTGGCCATGGCCTGCAGGTCATTGTCTTCTCCAAAGGCCTTGAGCAGGCCCTGGATATTTTTGCGTTTATCCGGACGGCACAGCACCAGAATCAACGGTTTGTCCGGATGCTGGAAAAACCGCTCCAGCTCCCGGGTCAGTGAGGCCCGGGTGAAAAGTGCCTGTTCTTTTTCAGGGTCATCTCCTTCGATTTCATGGTAAAACGGATAAAACCGCTGAATGCCGATACCTGGTGGGATCACCGTGTACCGGGGCAGGGTCCGATTGCGGTACAGTCCATACTGTTCCTGGATTTCCTGACGGGTGGAGGTGATAACCAGGTCAGCGGATTTGAGGATGGTTTCTTCCATGTCAATGCGGTGGTCGATTTTCAGCTTCCGGTTCATTTCCTCAACATCCACTCCTTCATCCAGAAGTCTTGCTTTTTTGGACCTGCCCAGGGAGTGGCCTGTATATACAAAAGGAATACCAAAAAAACGCGCCAGTTCCCGGGCCACATATCCGGCATCTGGGTAATGGCCGTGGAACAGGTCGGGAATCGATTTTTCCCGGCGGATGAATTTGATGGTCTTGTCCACAAATTCATCCAGAAACGGCCAGAGCAGTTCCTTGCGCATGTATTTTTTTCCGCCGCACTGGATTCTTACAATGCGGCAGTTGTCATTGATCATTTCAATTTTTCGACCATAGTCGTCGGAAAAGGATTTATCCTGGATCAGGCGGGTGAACAGGTCCACCTGGCGGACATGATCAAGGGCGGATAATTTTTTGCACAACTCCACAACATATTTGATCTGGCCGCCGGTATCAGCATCATACCCCAGTTCCATGTTCTTATGGCGCACCAGGCCATGGATGCTGAACATCTGAATATAAAGTTTATCATTAGAAGCCATTTTTATATATCCTTTGTTTGATTTCCCTGTATTTGTTATCTTTTTTGGGCAATGCCCCCTCCATGGTGCAGATATGGGATGCAAATGCAGAAGCCAGGTCCATGCAGGTCTCAAAAGGAAGGTTTTTAAGTATGCCGGCCGCGCAGACAGCAGCATAGGCATCCCCGGCACCCACCGTGTCTCTGATCCTTTCCGGCGTAACCGCCGGGCGGTGTATTGTGGTATCAGGGGTTATCCAGATGCTGCCGTCAGATCCCAGGGTGAGGATCACCAGCTGGATACCATGGGCTGACATGAGCTTGCGGGCTGCTGTTTTATGGGAAGTG
>JAIPDY010000091.1 GCA_021737445.1 Desulfotignum sp. | reverse complement strand
TTTCAGGACAAACCGTCACCACTCTTCAGCTGCGCTGGCTGTTTGCCCATCCCTATACCAGAATTTACGACACCTATGACGGCGTGGAAAACAGTATCCGGCTGGGGCCGTTCAATTGCGGATTCAATGTCAAGGTAAACCCGGATCAACTGGCGTTAAACCAGGCTGCCGCCCGGATTATAAAAACCTGCTGTGACAAAAAAGGAATCCATCTTCAGGGGTATAAAAACCTGAACAAAGGCAAATAAAATCACAGGGCCGGTTCAGAACAATGCAGCGCTGTGTCGGCAGGCACACCGCGTGTGGATTGAAATCTGTATGATTACAGCTGTTTACTTGGTTTTATGAACAAACACTCCGTCCCAGTCCCTGGCTGGTGGATTTGCCATAAAAATTTTGCAGCGCTCCTGATATATGGCATAGATCTTTCGGTCCGGGCACAGGTCACCAAGCTGACTGAACTGGTCAAAGGCTTTGTCAAACAACCTGTTTTGATAATATGACAACGCTTTTTCATGGATGGACAGTTCATTTTGAAGCGATTGTCTCTGTTTCTCAGACGGCTGATATACAGTATAGATAACCACAGGTTCTGTTTTGCCTTTAACCCGCACCCGGTCAAGCTCCTGGACCGGCATAGAATCGGGAAGATGGGGGATCAGGGTATGGCTGACAATCATTTTTGTACCGTAAAATTTGGTCAGGCTTTCCAGCCGGGAGGTTAAGTTTACATTATCCCCTATAATGGTGTAATCAAAAAGATCGGCAGATCCCATGTTCCCCACCCGGCACCTGCCTGAATGGATACCGATGCCGATGTCAATCTGAATGCCGTATTTATCCTTAAACTGCTGATTGAGACGATTGAGTGCATCCAGCATTTCAAAACCAGTTTTCACGGCAAAGAGCTGATGCCCCTGGACATCGAGCGGGGCATTCCAGAAACACATCACCGCATCCCCGATAAACTTATCCAGGGTTCCTTTATTTCTTATAATGCTTTGGGTAACCGGTGTAAAATAATCATGGAGCAGCTGGGTGACCTGCGTGGGAGTCAATTTTTCTGATAAGGTTGTAAACTCACGAATATCGGTGAACATGATACTGATCTCTTTTTCTTCCCCATCCAGAGTCATTTTGTCAGGATATTCACTGATTTGATCCACAACTGCCTTGGACACATATTTACTGAAAGCAGCCCTGTAAAACCGTTTTTTCCGATCAGACAGCCAGAACTTGACAAGATTGAGCACAGCAAAATTGACTGCCAGCACCATAAGGGGGAAGAAAGGAGAGATCCAGATCTGGTAACTGTCCAGGCATAAAATACCTCCATACCAGGCCAGGATCCCCAGAACCAGTGTCACTGGCAAGGCAAACCTGGCATTAGACCATCCAATGGCAAACGTGGTGATCAATCCCCATGCCAAAATCCCAACCAGCTCCAGTCCTGGTATCCAATCCGATCGACGGATAAAATCCTGATTCAGGATATTGTTCACAATTGTTGCATTGACCTCCACACCCGGGTAGACTTCATCCAGGGGTGACACCCTTATATCCATAAGCCCTGTGGCTGAAGCACCTAAAAACACCACCTTGTTTTCAAGCAGTGCCGTATCTGCCTTGTCTTCGAGTACATGGGCCGCAGACACATAGGGAAAGGTCCGGCCAGGTCCTTTATAATTGATCAGCATGGCACCGTTTGCCATAAGAGGCACCACGGTATGTCCGATCCTGATGGAATCGATCCCTCCAGAGGTTATTTTCAATACCGGATCAGGTATGTTTTTTTGTAAAGCCGTCATCAATGTGGCCAAAGAAAGATGGGGATATATTTTGCCTTCAAACCCCATCATCAAGGGGACCTTTCTTAACACGCCGTCACGGTCTGTCAAGGTATTCATAAACCCGGCATGCCCGGCTTTGTGCATCAGCACCGGCAGGGGCGGCACCATGTTTCTTCCCGGTGGCAGCAGGGAAACAGGCGATGGTGCCCCTGGTTCACGGACAACCGATGTCTTGAAATAAGGGATCAAATCTGTTCCGAAAGCTTTATCCCGGGTTTCTTCAAAAGAAAAGGAATATCCCAGACAATAGGCACCGTCAGACAAAATATTGGCCAGCACCTGATCGTTGTCCATTAACTGCTCGGGCAATCCTGTGAACCCCATAGTCACATTAAGGTCCTGCTGCAGATTTTTTTTCAATACAAGGGGCGAAGTGCGGTCATGTTCAGCAAACAAAATATCCATTCCCACCGCCAGAACCCCGGCCATCTGTAATTTTTTCAACAGCAGGGCCACCCGGTATCTGGGCCAGGGCCATTGCCCGAACCGGGCCAGGCTGTATTCATCTATATCTATAACAGCAACAGAAACCGTCTCAGGAGGTTTGACGGTTTGCTGAACAAACACATCATAGAGCTTATATTCCATGAATTCAAAAAAGACCGGTTTGAACACATAAAGCAAACAGAAAACAAGGGTAATACAGGTACCGATCAGACCTATCTGCCAGTATCCTTTAAGCCATTTCAGCCGGTTGAGTTTGGGCTTCATCTTAACAAACAGTTTCTTGTGATTTTGTCAGCATAAAGAGGTACCCGCTTCATAAATATGTTCTATTTCTTAGTTTTTCACCAGGTTTGTTCTTGACAAAAATCAACTCATACTGTTTATGATAGATTGACTAAAAAACCAAAGCAATACAAAAATAACATAACTTGTTTTATAATCAAAAAATTTAAGGGAACCAATATGGAAACGCAGAGAAACTTTCTATTATTTTTTGTTATTTTGCTTACGACCTGCATCATATCAACCACAAATGTAAATACAGCCTTTTGTGCTGAACCATTCAATACAAATCCATATTATCTGCTGACCCAGGTACTGGAAAACCATGAAGAGATCAAAAATTTTAAGCACCAGGTTGAAAGCAGCCAGGCAGCCCTTAAGAGTTCTCAGGGACAGTACTATCCAAAAGTCAATTTATACGGAGATACCGGATGGGAAAAAATTGAAAAAGAATACAGCCAGGATACCGAAGAGACCAGGCACAATGTAACATTGCGGGCCACACAATTGATCACGGATTTTGGCAGAACCTTGACCGCAATTGATCAGGAACGGGTACAGATGCACCAGAATAAAACCCGTCTGGATGCCGTACGCCAACAGATTCTTCAGGAAGGCATATCCGCCTATATTTCCATCGTACGTGCCAGGGACCGCCTCAAGACTGCCATCAGGTCTGAAAACCGCATCAAGGAATTAACCGGTATCGAAGAATCCCTGGTGGAAAAAGGGGCAGGCCTGTCTTCGGATGTATTACAGGCCAAATCCCAGCTGGCCGGTGCCAAGGCCCTCAAGGTGAGTGCCCAGGGAGAATTGATAACTGCAAGAAACCGGTTCCAGGCGATTTTTTACCATTATCCGACAGATGAAGAAATTGAGCAGTTCATGGAAATACCCTTTCCTGAATCAGCCATACCTGAAACCCTGGACACTGCGATTGAAACCGCTTTAAACAATAACCTGCAAATTGCAGTCACCCAACAGGATGTTGACCTGCAAAAAAATGAGGTCAAACTGTCAAAAACCGCATTTTATCCCACATTACATTTGTTTGCCGAAGCGGTGAATGCTGATGATGACGATGGCACACTGGGTTACCGCAGAGATTATGCAGCCGGCATTGAATTTAATTATAACCTCTTTAACGGCGGCAGTGACTATGCCGCCTTAAAATCCGCAACAGCCGGCGCAGATGCTGCCCAAAGCCACCTGGCCCATGCCAGAAAGCTTGTCCAGGAACAGGTAAGCAACGGGTGGGAGCAGTTGTTTATCCTGCGGCAGCGTTTCCAGCTGCTGGATAACCAGACAGATATTTTGAAAAATTTTCTTGAGCTGGCAAAAAAAGAACGCAAAATGGGCACCCGGTCCCTTCTGGATGTACTCAATGGGGAGGTCAACTATATCAATGCCCAGGGCAATGCCATTGCTGCCAGGGAAGATATCAAAATTGCCGCATTCAACCTGCTTTTTTCCATGGGCACCATTCACCTGGACCTGCTGGAGAACCTGTAACCCTGGCCGGGTAAAAAACGGGATGTCGAACCGGACGTTATTTTATGATTAACATATCAGTGTGAATGGTAATACCAGTATGCCGCTTTTTCTCCCATGAAAGAAATTTTCAGACGTTTGTTTTACAGACCGGTATTAGCATGTGAAATTCTTGTTTCAACATTCCTGATCACCATGCTGACCCTGGCAATGCCGCTGTATGTGATCCAGATATTAAACAGATATGTCAGTTATGGATTCCACGGTACCCTGATAACCCTTACAGCCGGTATGCTGACAGCCATTCTGCTCCAGTTCTGTTTCCGGATCATCAGGACAAAAATGGCGACAGATGTGAATCATGAACCCAATGACAGGCTTTCCAAGGACCTGTTAACCATCATCAGCAAAGCAAAATCTGAACCCCTGCAGTCATTTTCAAAACCGCGGATTCAAGATGTCATGAATGATATCGGGATCATCCAGCAAACCTATGACGCCCAGAACATGAATACCGTACTTGACGCCCCTTTTTCTCTGCTTCTGATAATTGTCATTTATCTGTTGAATCCGCTTCTGGCAGGCATCTCTCTGGCAGGCATCGTCATGGCCCTTTTTCTGGGGTGGGTGACCATTTTACGATCCCAAAAAACCAGTGACCGGCTTGTAACCGTTCTTTCCGAACACCGGGGGCTGACCGTTTCTGCTGTCAATGCCCTGGAAACCGTCCGGGCGTTTTGTGCCGGATCCTTTCTTTTCAGTAAATGGGGGCCCCAACTATCGGAGATCAGTACATTAAAAAACAGGCTCTCCAACTACAAAGAGTTGTCCCAGACCATGACCATTTCCGGCAGTGCATTTACCAGTGTGTGTATTTATGCGACCGGTGCTGTTTTGGTGGTCCAGGGAGAGTTATCTGTCGGCGCCCTGATCGGTGCCAATATTCTTTCCGGAAGAGCCTATCAAAATACCACACGACTTGTGCAGACCTTTTTCCTTCTGAGAAAAGCAAAACAGTCCTTCAGCAACCTGACAGCGGTTAAAAAAATGCCACTGGAACCTGCTTTTGGTTCTGCACTGACCACTTATCAGGGACATCTTGCATGTCAGGACCTGTATTTTTATTATCCCAACACCAGTGGTCCTGTGTTTGAATCGGTCAACCTCACCCTGAAACCCGGTAATGTCCTGGCTGTATCCGGAGAAAACGGGGCCGGCAAAACCACCCTGGCAAAACTGCTTATAAATCTTCTGGAACCCAGGCGGGGCAAAATTCTGGCAGACGGGGTCAACCTGCTCCAGCTGGCCCCTGCCTGGTGGCGGAAACAAATTATTTATCTGCCCCAGGAACCCGAGTTTATAAACGGCTCCATCAAAGACAATATCCTGCTGCTGAATCCTGACCTGGATGATGCCAGGTTAAACGACATTATCAGGACAGCTGATCTGAAATTATTTCTGGATAAAACCCCTCATGGCCTTGATACGCTTGTCTCAGATAATGAAAAAAATTTTCCCCCGGGGATCCGCCGCCGATTATCCCTTGCCAGGGGACTTGCAGGTAACGGCAACCTGGTGGTGTTTGACGAACCCACTGAGGCCATGGACAAAAAAGGAACCGATGCTGTTTATGCTGTTATGAACACGCTTGTCAAATCCGGCAGGACAATTGTTGTGTTTTCAAATGACCCAAAAATTTTGAAAGGCGCTTCCATGATTCTGAATCTTGACAAAAAACCGGTTCCGGAACTGACAAAAAAAATCATACCCAGCCGGGAAAAACCACATCTGTTATGAAACCAGGCAACATGCAGCATTTAAATGAAACCTTCATGGTTTCCAGAACCACTCACCTGTTTTTTGTGCTGCTTATATTCATGTGTGCGGCATTTGTCGCCTGGTCCTATATCGGCACCCTTGATATCGTAAGCATAGCCCAGGGCAAGGTGGTACCCAGCGGTAAGATCAAACATATCCAGCACTTTGAAGGGGGTATCGTTCACGGCATCAAGGTAAAAGAAGGGGATGCAGTGTCAGCGGGCCAGCCCCTGGTTGAACTGGAACAGATCCGCAGCGGAGCCAGCCTTGAAGAGATACAGATGCGTATTGATGCCCTGAAAGTGGATGTATACCGGTATGAAGCACAGCTGCATGAAAAAAAAGAACCGGTTTTCCCGCCTGACATAAAAAAACAGCTTCCAGTCCTTGTCAAGGAAGCAAAGTTGCTTTTTGACATACAAAAACAAAACCGGCAAAATACCGTCAATAAACTGCAAACAGTGATCCACCAGCGGGAACAAAGAATCAAGTCCATTCAATCCCGGCTGTCAAACAAACTTGAACGTCTCCCCCTTCTTGAAGAAGAACTGGCTTTAAGCGAAGATCTGTACAAGGACAATTTAACAACCCGGTTCAAACATATCAATATCATGCGCCAGGTAAAAGAGATCCAGGGAGAGATCGCAGGTGACCGTTCTGCATTGACAGAGGCCAGACACGCCTTGAAGGAAAGCCAGGAAAACCTGGAAGAGACCCTGTCTGAATTCAAGGAAAAAACATCAGAACGGTTGAAAGAAGCCACCCAGGAACTTAAAGAGCTCTCTGCCAGGCTGAAGAAATTTAAAGACAATCTTGACAGAACCATCATCCGGTCGCCCATCAATGGGGTTGTAAAAAAATTATATGTGGTAACCAGAGGCGGCGTTGTCAAACCCGGGGATACCATTGTGGACATTGTCCCCTCAGAGGAAAAACTGATCATTGAAGCCCACCTGGATATATCAGATATCGGATATATAAAAAAAGATCAGCTGGTTTTTCTTCAGCTGCCCAGCAGAGATGCCAGAAAATTCAATAAAATTGAAGGAAAAGTGATCAATGTCAGCCCGGATACATTCACTGATCCTCAGGGACAAACATTTTACAATGTCAGGATCGAGTCTGAAAAAAGCTATTTTTCAGCTGATGATCAAGAATACAGGCTCTATCCAGGCATGGTGCTTCTGGCATATATTCACATTGGAAAACGAACCGTTTTTGAGTATCTTGTGGATCCCTTTATCAACACCTTGAGTTTTTCCCTTCAGGAACGCTGATCTGTAATGCAGTATATTTTTATTCACCCCAATTTTCCGGCACAATTCCGGCACATGGCCGCTTTTCTGGGCAAAGACCCTGAAAACAATGTTATTTTCATCACAACCAATCCCCGGCCGGAATGGAAAATACCAGGGGTAAAAAAAATTGTTTTCAAACAAGATCCTGTACCTGACCACCAGCAATCAGATGCTCTGACCCATTTTTCCAGAACAGATTCCAACGGGCGGGCGATTGCGAAAATCCTTCAAAGACTGAAGCACCAGAAATTTATTCCGGACCTCATCTGCGGTCACTCCGGATGGGGCACAACAATGTATGTCAAAGATATTTTCCCCCAAACCCCTTTTCTGGGATATTTTGAATGGTTTTACCATGCCGTGGGCGCTGATGTTGCTTTTGAAAAAAAAATCATGCCTGATCCGGAGATCAGAATCAGGATACGAAATAAGAACCTTTCCATTCTCAATGATCTTGCTGCATGCGATCACGGTCTTTGTCCGACCTGGTGGCAGAAAACCCGGTTTCCAAAAGAGTTTCACCATAAACTGAGCGTGATCCATGACGGTATCAACCCTGAATTCTTTACACCGACGCCTGACAGAAAATTACATATCCCCACCCTGGACCTGTCCTTTGCCAGGGAAATTGTAACATATACCGCCCGGGGGTTTGAACCTTACCGGGGCTTTCCCCAGTTTATTGAGGCCATCCCCAATATCCTTGAAAAACGGCCGGATGCCCATGTTGTCATTGTGGGTGAAGACAGGGTCTGTTACGGGCCTCCGCTTCCCGAAGGCCAGACCTATAAAACCCTGATGACAAAAAAAATCCGATTGGATCCTCACCGGGTTCATTTTGTTGATCCTTTGCCATACCGCCATTACCTTGAGATACTTCAGGCATCATCGGTCCATGTTTACCTGACAGTCCCGTTTGTGCTGTCCTGGTCAATGCTGGAAGCCATGTCATGCGGATGCCTGGTGGTGGCATCTGATACCCCGCCGGTAAGAGAGGTCATTCATGACGGGGTAAACGGCATTCTGACCGATCTTTTTTCTCCTGAACAGATCGCCCGAAAAGTGGTGGCCTGCCTTGACTATCCCTCTTTTATGAAAACCATCAAAAAAAATGCCCGCAAAACCATTCTGGAAAAATACAACCTGAACAACATGCTTCCCAGGCAACTGCATCTGATAAACCAACTGACAGCTGCATCAGATCAGCACAATCTGTTTGGTTGAGTTTAAATCCCGGTGAATCACCATAATATTTTACCTACACTGGGGTCTGATCAATCTCAAAATTACTTGCTGTCATTGATCCGATATCACCGTCAGTAACGCCATTCAAATCTGCAAGATGAACCAGTTCACTGTCATCCAGCGTTCCTGAACTGTCGGCATCACCATCCCAGTAATAGACCCGGGCATCTGTACCGTTGCTCAGAACAAAATAGGTATCATCATCATCTCCACTTCCATAACCGTTCAATACATTATTCAGAGCGTCTGCGGCATCTGCCCAGTCTGATACAGTGTCGGTCACCCCCATAATCTGTTTATCCAATGGTGAATGCTGATCTTCTGAAGAAGCAGTATAAAATGCATATCCGCCATCCGCGCTGAACCCCAGCTCGGTTTCCTGGAACCTGATAACATCAGATGTCACCTGAAAATCTTCAATTGTATCTGTACTTTGGCTGTGGGTAAAAACAAAGGTATCGCTTCCATCGCCGCCTTGCAGCATATCCCATCCCGGCCCGCCTGTAAGGGTATCATTTCCCGCTCCACCATCAAGGAACTCATCTCCCTCTCCTCCGGTAATCTGGTCATTGCCGTGCCCGCCTGAGAGGTATTCAGTGGGAGAACCACCCTGAATCGTATCATCATATTCAGAACCGGTTATTCCCTCAATACTGGTGAGGGTATCTGTAAAAAGCAAATCTCCATATGAATCCCTGCCAGTAGCTGTCCCTGAGGCCAGATCAATATCAATGCCATAAAAGCTATCAGAATCTATCCACTCATATGACACATGGTCCCAGCCGTCTCCACCGTCCAGAGAGTCATTGCCTTCAGTGCCGCCAAAATAATTATCCTCCATATTACCAGTGATGTTATCATCATACTCAGAGCCGGTTGCGCCCTCAATACCGGCGAGGGTATCTGTAAAAAGCAAATCTCCATATGAATCCCTGCCAGTAGCTGTCCCTGAGGCCAGATCAATGGTTACGCCGTTAAACGTTTCATCATCAATCCAGCTGTAGCTCACATGGTCCCAGTCTCCGCCTCCTGAAACAGAGTCGTTTCCCGTGCCCGGTTCAAAAAAATCAGACCCGGCACCGCCTGTCAGCGTATCATTGCCCGGACCGCCTTCAAGAAAGTTATCGCCGCCAATCCCCTCAATCAGATCATCGCCCTCTTCACCTTCAAGATAATTATCAAAACTGTTTCCTTTAATGGTATCATTAAATTCAGAGCCGTCAACGCCCTGGATGTCTATTAGAGTGTCTGTATCGCCCCAGCCGTCAACAGCTGTGCCGGTGGATAAATCCACATTCACTCCGGACGGGTCATCCTCATACGAGGCCGTAACATTCTCTCCTGATGTCCCGGTAATGGTATCCGCCCCTGCCATGCCCCAGACATCCCACCAGATATCAGATGTATTATCAGGATCATAAATGTCAAATGTGATCTGATCATCATAGGCAGATCCCTCAATTCCGGTTATGTTGACCAGGGTGTCCGTATATCCCCAGCCATCCTCAACATAGGAGCCCTCAAAAGGGTTGCTTTTCGTGAGATTATAATAGACATGTGCCACAATTGCTGCCGGATCTTTCAAATAGCCGGCACTGTTGTCCGGGTCATTGCCGGAAAATGCACCGCCGTCAATGAAGTCATCTCCCTGCAGCCCCATAAAAAAATTAAATTCATTGTCCACACCAGTCAAAGTATCATTGCCGGCAGAGCCCACCACACCGGTAATATGTTTTAATCGATCTGTATCGCTATATCCGTCGGTCACCCAAACATATCCATCTTCATTCACATCATTCAAATCAACGCTGATTCCAGGATCTCCCGGATTTACAGGATCATTCCAATAGGAAACTGTTGCACCGCCATCATATTCCTGGGTGCCGCCATCAATGGTATCATTGCCGCCTCCGCCTTCATATACCATGTCACGGCCATCACCTGAAAAACTGTCACCAGAATCCGACCCCCGGATGTATTCTATGTCTGTGAGTGTATCAGTTCCTCCCCATCCATCCTGTACAGATACCGGACTGCCCATTGTCACGAAGATGCCTTGTGGATCATTCTGGTATGTGGCAATATCAATCAATGTTTCATCACCGCCATCCAGCTGGTCACTGCCGGGACCGCCTTCCAGCGTATCATCTCCTGAACCGCCATAGAGAACATCGTTTCCTTCAACATTTTGATCATCAGGGTCATCACCGTACAGCCTGTCATCGCCGCCCAGGCCGTAAATGGTATCATCGCCGCTAAGACCATATAAGGTATCATCACCATCGGTTCCCCAAATTTCTTCATCAGTTTCTTCTACCATGACATATACCGTTGCCTCGGCTGTTCCCCCGTTCCCATCGCTGACAATATAGGTAAAACTGTCTTCACCATTATAGTCAGGGTCAGGGGTATAGGTCACATCACTCCCGCCGCTGGTTATGGATACCTCACCATATGCCCCCTGGGTTACACTGTCTACAGCCAGGGAATCACCATCCGCATCTGTGTCATTGGCCAGAACATCTATGACAACCGGGGTGTCTTCATCTGTCACTGCCTCATCATTTTCCGCCACTGGTCCATCATTAATCTGAATGACCACACTTGCTGTAGCTGTTCCTCCTTTTCCATCGCTG
>JAIPDY010000090.1 GCA_021737445.1 Desulfotignum sp. | reverse complement strand
ATCGAACCGGCATCCTTTTATTTCAAAGACCTTATTAAACGGGGGCAGTTTTTACGGCCAGGCACGGATGCAAGGATTTTATCTGATTTGAATATCAGCGGACTTATCGCAACTGAATTTACCAAAGTATCTGAAAACATGATTTTCAGAGAATTCATCGAGATAATTAAAACATCGGATCAGTTCTTTTTCCCTGTGATTGATGAAAATACAGGCACCTATAAAGGCATGATTGAACTGCGCAACATTCGCAGATATGTCTTGAATCCAGGCATATATGACATGGTTTTTCTGAATCAGATCATGGATACCGATGTGCTGACCGCTTCTCTGGAAAATGATCTGCAGGAAGTTCTGGAGATGATGGAAACAAACAATATGGAAAGCATACCCGTGGTGGAACATGAAACATTTATAGGAATGATATCAAAAACACGGATTCTGGACCTGTACCGCAGGGAATTGATCATGCAGACCAGTGTCCGATAGCATATGTTACAATAAAGCAAGGAGTAAACAATGAATTATAAACTGCTGCAGATTTTCAGAAATACCCCTTTTGGCCGGGAAACATTTCTGCAATCTTTATATTTTTGTAAAGCCATTAAGGCACACCCGGTGGTATATATCCCGGAAAGTGATAAATTTCTCATGTACTTTCCCAATGATGCCATTCAGATAGATCTGGACAGTTCATACCTGACATCACCCAAAACAGCAAAACAGCATGCACAGGATTTGTTTGAAGAGATGGGATTCACGCCTGCCTTTTTTACACCCAGAAATTTCACCGCCTCCACATTGCCCGATATTCCCACCAATTTTGATTATTTCTGCTGCCCGCGGTCGGTCAGTGACCTGTCCTCAAAAATCGGCCTGGGCCATATAGGCCCGAAAGTCAGAAGAATTATCAAACATGCGCCCTTTCCTGTCCTGCTCACAAGCCTGGTGTTCAAACCCTGGAAAAGTGTCGCCGTTTTTTTCGGCGGCTCCACCAATGCCCGCAAAGCACTGCAAATGGGGCTAAAAATCGCCATGACCTCCAAACTTCCCTTGGATATCTATACCATCAGGGAAAAAAAGAGCAAGACTTACTACGAAAACATCATCAAAGAATCACATCTGGCAGCGCCGGTCAGCCAGTTTCTGCAGGACTGGCATTATTATGAAAAAGCTGAATTTGATGCCATGCTCTATGATGTTCCCCATGATGCCCTGATGGTGCTGGGTGCTTATGGACACGGGGTTATCAAGGATTTGCTTTTCGGCAGTAAATTGGAAAAAATTCAGTCTACTGTGACCAACAACCTTTTGATAACCGGTCCCCATTGTGAGCTTTCTTTGCTGCATTAACCCATAACAATTCTGCAACCCGCAAGGATACCGCCAGGCGCACTCTTTCAAACACGGCCTTTTCCGGTCAGTATAATCATATATGTGATCATATTTATGATTATATATTGACATCGCATCAGGTATGAATTAAGGTTGTCAAAAATTTTTATAATGGTTGCACAGGACAACTTTCAATGCAGCCGGAATAATTAAAAAGGAACTTTGAAATGTCCCCAGCCAGCATATTTATACAAGGCATCGTCAGTGTGTTTTTCGGCATGACCCTCCTGTACCTGTCCATTAAAATCACCGCATTTTTCGTTGACCGGATCGCCCAAAAAACCAAAGGAGGGATCCAGGATGATAAATAATTTGCATTCGTTGCTCAACACAACCGGTTTTGCGCACCTGACACCGGGAATGATCATCATGTGGTGTATCGGGCTGATCCTGATCTATCTGGCCATAAAAAAACAATATGAACCTTTGCTGCTGCTGCCCATCGGGTTCGGTATCCTGCTGGTGAATCTGCCGTTGAGCGGACTGATGGAACCGGACGTGGGGCTGCTGTGGAAGTTCTACCACTACGGGATCCACTGGGAAATTATCCCGCCGTTGATTTTTCTGGGTATTGGTGCATTCACCGATTTCGGCCCCATGCTTGCCAACCCGCGGCTGATCTTTCTGGGGGCCGGTGCCCAGGCCGGGGTGTATCTGACCTTTTTTGCTTCCCATGCCATGGGATACAATATCATGGAAGCCGCCACCATCGGCATGATCGGCGGAGCTGACGGGCCCACCACCATTTTTATTGCATCCAAACTGGCACCCCAGCTTCTGGGGGCCTGTGCCGTGGCAGCCTATTCCTATATGGCCATGGTGCCCATTATCCAGCCGCCGATCATGCGGCTGATGACCACCAAAGCGGAACGTAAAATCAAAATGGCAAAACCCCGGCCGGTGAGCAAGCGGGAAAAACTGCTGTTTCCCATTGTATCCACCTTTCTTATCATCCTGCTCATTCCGGCGTCTGCCCCTCTGATTTCCATGCTCATGCTGGGAAATCTTTTCAGGGAATCCGGGGTGGTGGAACGGCTCAAAGGTGCGGCCCAGAATGAATTGATGAACATTGTCACCATTTTTCTGGGACTGCCCATCGGTGCCACCATGCATGCGGACATCTTTTTGCAGCCCAAGGTGCTGTTCATCTTTGTTCTGGGGCTGATCGCCTTTGTTTTGAGCACAATGACAGGCCTTTTGCTGGCCAAAATAATGAATGTTTTTTCAAAGGAAAAAATAAACCCACTGCTCGGGGCTGCAGGTGTGTCAGCTGTTCCCATGGCTGCACGGGTGGTACATAAGGTCGGCATAGAAGCGGACAAAAGAAACTATCTGATCATGTATGCTATGGGTCCCAATGTGGCCGGGGTGATCGGTACCGTGATCGCTGCCGGCATATTCATAACCCTGCTGGCGCCCTGATGCAAAAAGCATAACCTTGCAATTAACACCCGATATACATACAGTTTTTCATGAACCAACAAAACCCAAAGGAGATGAAAATGACAACCGAGATAACCGCACCCTTACCAGGAAAAATAGTCAGACTGGACATTGAACCGGGCACATCCATTGAACAGGATACCGAAATCATGGTGATTGAAGCCATGAAAATGGAAACAATCGTGTATGCACCCTGTGACGGTGTGATCGAGAAAATGATTAAAAAAGTCGGTGATGAGGTGGAAGACGGCGATCTGATAGCCACTGTAGCATAAAACCTGGCATTGTATAACAGTTTCAAACAAAAGATGCCTGCAAGGTGTTACACCGGCAGGCATCTTTTGTTTTTTTTAAGCTTATCAGTCATAACTGAAGACCTTGTAAACAGTTGATGACCCCAGGAGGGCATCAATCCGGCCCTCCAGTTCGGCCCGCTCGGAATTGGCCATCCACCACTTCCAGGCTTCAAGGGATTTCCAGGTACTGATCACCAGGTATTCATGGGGATCATCCACATTCCTCAGGGTTTCTCCGGAAATATATCCCGGCTGACGGTCCGCCATGCCCCGCAGCTCAATGAGCATTTCAGACAATGTCGGCAGCAGGGAAAGATCCATGCCGCTGGTCAGTCTGGGAACCCTTCTGGTCATCAATACACGGATGGTCATATTCTCCTCCTTATAAAATTCATCATATCACCAGGCTTTTTAAGGTCAAAAGCACACCTGCAGCCACTGCAGATCCGATAACACCGGCCACGTTTGGTCCCATGGCATGCATGAGCAGATGGTTCTGGGGATCCGCTTCCATCCCCAGTTTCTGGCTCACCCGGGCTGCCATGGGAACAGCAGATACCCCGGCTGAACCGATGAGAGGATTGATTTTGGTTTTTAAAAACAGGTTCATCAGTTTCACCATGAGGATACCGGATGCCGTGCCGATGGAAAAAGCGATGGAGCCAAGCAGAAGAATCCCCAGTGTTGACAGATTCAGAAACTGTGCCGCAGACAGCTGTGCCCCCACACCCAGGCCCAGCAGGATTGTGACGATATTGATCATTGCATTCTGCGCGGTCTGGGAAAGCCGTTCCACCACCCCGCATTCGCGCATCAGGTTGCCGAACATGAAAAACCCGATAAGGGGAGCGGCTGACGGCAAAAGCAGCACACAGAGCCCCAGAACAACCAATGGAAAAAATATTTTTTCCACTTTCCCCACCGGCCGCAGCTGGGTCATGCGGATTTTACGCTCATTTTTTGTGGTCAAAGCCCGCATGATAGGGGGCTGAATCATGGGCACCAGCGCCATATATGAGTAGGCTGCCACGGCAATGGGGCCCACCAGATGGGGAGACAGCTGGCTGGACAGAAAAATAGCGGTGGGACCGTCTGCCCCACCGATGATGCCGATGGAAGCCGCATCAAACAAATCAAAATGGATACCCGGCACAAACTCAGACAAAAACAGTGCACCGATAAGGGTGATAAAGATACCCACCTGGGCCGCTGCGCCCAGAAGAACGGTTTTGGGATTGGCAATCAAAGGACCGAAATCGGTCATGGCCCCCACCCCCATGAAAATCAGCAGGGGAAATACACCGGTCTTGATGCCGATGGTGTAAATATAATACAACACCCCGCCCGGATCTGCCATGCCGGCCACAGGTGTATTCACCAAAATGGCGCCAAACCCTATGGGCACCAGAAGCAGCGGCTCAAATTTCTTGTTTATGGCAAGGAATAAGAGCAGCATCCCGATGCCGATCATGACACATTGCCCGAAACCGTCAAAAAAACTTCCTGTTTCCGGGAAAATAAAGCTGAACACGCCCGTGGATCTGACAAAATTGGCAGCCATCTCAAAAATGGGCGGCAGCAGGACCGCTTCCTGGTCAGCAGCCTGGGTGCCAGTGCCTGCTGCCTGGACCGGGGATCCCATCAGCAAAAGCAGCGCAGCAAAACACAGGATGACGTAAAGCAGGCTTTTCCTACACATGGTAAAAATCCTTTTTATCTGGCTGCTATTCTTCAAGGGTCAAAAGCACCTGGCCTGACTGTACAGTCTGGCCCTTTACCACCGGAATGGCGGCGATCACACCACTGGCAGGAGGCATCACCGGGGTTTCCATTTTCATCGCCTCCAGAATCACCAGGGTTTCCCCTTCGGTCACAGTATCCCCCACATCAAACAGAATCTGGTATACATTGCCCGGCAGCTGGGCCTTGACCTCCACTTTGGGTTTTTCTTTAGGAGGTGCCTCAGACTCGGTTGAGGTGTCACTGATGCCGGTAACATCACCGGTTTCATCTTCCACTGTCACCTCATAGGTTTTTCCATCAACCGTGACCTTATAATTTAAGGAAACCGGGTCTTTTTTTTCTGCAGCAGATGCAGATGGACTGGAAACAGGTTCTGTTCTAAAAGCCTTTTCCGGGGAGGAAGTTGTTTCTGTGGAAGGCTCTGTTTTGGGTTTTTTCTTCCGGACATTGATGGGCCTGTCCCCTTTTAAAAAATCCAGGCCCTTGTTTCCGCCGGGTGTTGCCAGGGCCCCTATGATGAAAATATTTTCATCTGTCACGGGCAGGCCTTCTTTTTCAAGGATCTTTTTTGCCTTGGGAATACCCGGTTCCAGCAGATCGACCGGATCACCGTCAAACTTTTTCATGCCCAGCTGGTTTTCGGCAATTTTAACAATTTCCGGGTCAGGGGGTATAGGGGTTCTGCCGAAATACCCCAGCACCATTTTGCCGTATCCTTCTGTCATTTTCTGCCAGCTGCCCTGGGTCACATTGGCATAGGCCTGCTGAAAATAAAACTGGGACACCGGGGTGACAGATGTACCGAATCCCCCTTTGGCAATACATTCAGCCATGGCCTTGATCACTTTTGGATACAGATACAAAGTTCCGGTGTCCCGCATCATCATGGTATTGGATGTCAAGGCTCCCCCCGGCATGGGGGACAAAATAACTTCAGAGGACACCTTCAAAGCCTCGGGCGGAAAAAAATAATCTTTCAGGCACGCTTCCTGGATACGGTTGGCTTCCAGAATTTTATCAATATCAATGTCCAGGAAAAAGTCAGTTCCTTTCAGGGCATGCCACATGGAGATCATATCCGGCTGGCAGGTACCGCCGGACAAAGGAGATCTTGCCAGACAGACACCGTCACACCCCGCCTCGACAGCGGCTTTGTACTGTGATACGCCGATACCGGCTGTTTCATGGGAATGCATCCATATGGGGGGGTCATCCCCCAGCAGTTTTCTGGCTGCCTTTACCGTGTCATACACCTTGGCTGGATTGGAGGTGCCTGACGCATCCTTAAAGCAGATGGAATCATACGGCACGCCTGAGTCTAAAATCTCTTTCAAGGTCTTGAGATAAAAATCCGGGTCATGGGCACCGGTGCATCCGGGAGGCAGCTCCATCATGGTCACCACCACCTGGTGATGGAGCCCGGCATCTTTGATGCACTGCCCTGAATACACCAGATTGCGCACGTCATTTAAGGCGTCAAAATTGCGGATATGGGTCATGCCGTGTTTCTTGAACATCTTTGCATGCAGATCGATCATATCCTTTGGCTGGGCTGAAAGTGCCACCACATTGATCCCCCTGGCAAGGGTCTGAAGACGGGCATCCGGGCCGGCAGCTTTTCGAAACCGGTCCATCATGGAAAATGCGGATTCACCGCAGTACATGAAAAGGCACTGGAACCGGGCGCCTCCTCCGGCTTCCAGGTGATCGATGCCTGCTTCCACAGCAGCTTCCACAGCAGGCAGAAAATCATCTGTCAGGGCACGTGCCCCGAAAACCGATTGGAACCCATCCCGAAATGATGTGTCCATAATGTGAATTTTTTTCATTTAAACCATCCTTGAAATATTGGAAACAGCTGTCAATGCCGTCCAGACCGCGCCCTGTGGGCGAAAATTGCAGCACTGATAATGGCTGTCAGTTTCAGGTGTTGGTCAGGTGCCTGCCTGGGTTTGTTCCGTGCAGGTTTTCGGGCACCAGCCATTGATAATTCTTTTTTTGTGAACGGTGCAAGCAGTTTGGCAAAAACAACAATAAGAACAAACAGCAGGACAAGAAAAGAAAAAACCACCCCCATACCAAGAAGGGTGAGCTTTAATCCCTGAATAATCATTGATAATTGGTCTCCAAAAATGTTTTTCAATCTTTATTCAATATTATTCCAACCAATTACATACCGGAGATATCCCTTAAAGTAAAGTCGGTAAATGCAGTATTTCCTTGTAAGAATTTTTCTGACCAGAAAATCTGGGCGGACAAGGCTTTTTTCCATTGGTGCAGGCGATCAGACATTTCACGTCTGTATGCCGGCCCTGCCTGTTTCCAAACCAGACATAAAGATTCCTGTTGCGCCTCTTTTTGCAACTGAAGATCCGGGCACAGGACACATATATCATATTGTGACATTTTTTTCTCTTCAGGCACGATGGTTGCTAATCCCATTTTCAGGCAACAAATGTTCAGCCCTTATTGTAGGTACCACAGACAGGTTCCCAACAACAAAAAACCAGATACACAAGGAGAAATCATGCACAAAGCAGAAGCACCCGCGGAAACGCTGATAATCGAAGATGACGAGCCTCCCAGCAGCAGGCTTGCCATAGACACCCTGTATCCGGCCCCTTTGTCCGGAATAAACCCCATCCACCTGACCCGCCCGGTATTCATCCTGCCGGCCAAAAAAACCACATCCTTGCGTCACCCAAAACTCAGCCCTGAAACCAAAGCGTTTCAAAAACAGTTTTTCCCCGGATCCACAGCCCGAGACTGGCATGACTGGCAGTGGCAGGTGCGCAACCGCATCCATACCTATGAACGGCTCAACCAGATCCTGCCCCTGGGGCCGGACGAGTTTCTGGCGGATCACACTGTCCAGCTGCCCCTGAGCATCACCCCTTATTACGCCAGCCTGATTCCCAAAGATGTCCCGGATCATCCGTTGCGCAGATGCGTGGTGCCCACGGCCGGTGAATGGGTCAAACTGCCTTGTGAGTCTGACGATCCCCTGGGAGAAGACCATCAGAGCCCGGTGCCCGGGCTGGTGCACCGGTATCCGGACCGGGTGTTGTTTCTGCTCACCGATTTCTGCTCCACTTACTGCCGGTACTGTACCCGGTCCCGGGTGGTGGGCCATGGCGGGATCCGTGCCAGCCGGGCCCGGTGGGAAAAGGCGATTGCCTATATCGCAGCCAACACAAGTGTCCGGGATGTGCTGCTGTCCGGCGGGGATACTTTGACCCTGAGCGACGACCGGCTGGAATGGGTGCTTTCCCGGCTGCGGCAGATTCCCCATGTGGAAATCATCCGCATCGGCACCAAAGTGCCGGCGGTGCTGCCCCAGCGCATCACCCCGAAACTGGTTAAAATGCTCAAAAAATATCATCCCGTGTGGATGAGCCTGCATTTTATCCACCCGGACGAATGTACGCCCGACACCCGTGCTGCATGCGCCCTGCTGGCAGATGCCGGAATCCCTTTAGGCTCCCAGACCGTGCTGCTCAAAGGGGTCAATGATTGTGTCAAAACCATGACCGGGCTGATGCACCGGTTGATGACCCTGCGGGTCCGGCCCTATTACCTGTACCAGTGTGACCCCATCACCGGGTCCGGCCATTTCAGGACCTCCATCAACCAGGGCCTGGAGATCATCCGGGGCATGCGTGGGTTCACCACCGGGTATGCCGTGCCCACCTATGTGGTGGATGCCCCTGGCGGCGGCGGCAAGATACCGCTGATGCCCGACTATGTGAGCGGCCACACCGGTGACGATCTGGTGCTGACCAATTATGAAAACAGATCCTTTACCTATCCCGACCCCAGCCTGGAAAGCCTCCAGACCGTGCCGGCCACAGAATGACAAAAATCGTGGGAGAACAGCCAATGATCATCGGATTGACCTATGACCTGCGCCAGGATTACCTGGACAGGGGATACACGGAACTGGAAACAGCGGAATTCGATTCCGTCGAAACCATCGCGGCCATCGAACAGGCATTGTGCGACCTGGGGCATACCCCGGTGCGCATCGGCAATGCCCGGCAGCTCATTGAATGCCTGGTGAAAGGTGCACGCTGGGACCTGGTGTTCAACATTGCCGAAGGCCTGCACGGCATGGGCAGAGAAGCCCAGGTGCCGGCCATCCTGGACCTGTACCAGATTCCCTATACCTTTTCAGACCCTTTGGTGATGTCTTTGACCCTGCACAAGGCCATGACCAAGCGGGTGATCCGGGATGCAGGACTTTCCACTGGGCAGTTTTTCCTGGCCGCCACCCCCCAGGATGCCGGCAGGGTGCCCTTTGCACCCCCGTATTTTGTCAAACCCGTGGCCCAGGGCACCGGCATGGGCATCACAACCGATTCCGTGGTCCGGGACAAAAAAAACCTCCCCGGTGTCTGCCGGGCGTTGATGGACCAGTTCAGCCAGCCCGTGCTCATCGAACAGTTTTTGAGCGGCCGGGAATTCACCACCGGCCTGGTGGGCACCGGCACCTTTGCAAAAGTGATGGGCACCATGGAGATCATTGTGCTGGCCGATCCGGGAAAGGATGTCTATTCTTTTGAAAACAAGGAGGGATGGAAAGGCCGGGTCCAGTACCTGCCTTTATCGCCGGATGTGGACCCGCTGATCAAAGATGTGGAAGCCCTGGCCCTGGCTGCCTGGCAGGTGCTGGAATGCCGGGACGGGGGACGTATCGACATCCGGTGTGATGCCCAAGGCACCCCCTGCTTTATCGAGGTGAACCCCCTGGCCGGGCTGCGGCCCCATTATTCCGACCTGCCCATTGTGTGTGAATTTTTTGGGACATCCTATGTCCGACTCATCGAAATGATCCTGGCATCCGCCATGGAGCGGGTGCAAGACCGTATGCAAGCGCTCTGTCCGGAGACGGCATGAACCGCTGCATTGCCGTTGTGCACAATGCTGTGACAGACCCGGCCGGACCGGACGAAGCAGATGTCCTGGTCCAGGTGGATGCGGTATCCGAGGCCCTGAAAGGCCTGGGATACGATCCCATACCGGTGCCATGCACCCTTGACCTGAACGCGTTAAAGCAGACCCTTGAAAAAATGCGGCCCCTGGGGGTGTTCAACCTGGTGGAGTCCCTGGAAAACCGCGGCAGCCTGATCCATGTGGTGCCGGCCCTGCTGGATAGCATGGCCGCCCCCTATACCGGGTGCCCGGCCCCTGCCGTATACGCAACCTCCCACAAGGTGATGGCCAAGGAACGCCTTTACCTGGCCGGCCTGCCCACCCCTGCCTGGATCAACCCCTTTCCTGCGGACATGCCCTGGCAGGGGGGCATGGACCCGGGGGATGACAGGCCCCATGGCACCGGAATCACTGGAGCAAAATCCTTTGGAACTGCATCCACTGGATGCGGATATATCCAAAACGGGCATATCAGAAACAGACACACCGGCACCGGGCCTATCCTGAAAACAGATGATCCCGGATCCCTGTGGATCATCAAATCGGTGTGGGAACACGGTTCTCTGGGACTGGAGGCGGAAAACCTGGTGACCGGCACGGCAAAGACAGTGACCCGGCTGGTGAAAGAGCGGGCCCCCGGCCTGGGCGGTGCCTGTTTTGCCGAACAGTTCATTTCCGGACGGGAATTCAATCTCTCACTGCTGGCCACCCGGTCCGGGGTGCAGGTGCTGCCGCCTGCGGAGATACTTTTTCCGGACACCCCGGAAGAACGCCCCGCCATGGTGGGATTTCGGGCCAAATGGCACGAAGATTCAGAGGAGTACCGCAACACCCCCCGGCAGTTTGATTTTGCCCCTGCAGATACACCCCTGTTAGCGGAGCTGGGGACTCTGGCCCGCCGCTGCTGGCACCTGTTTCACCTGGCCGGTTATGCCCGGGTGGATTTCCGGGTGGATCCGGATGGCCGCCCGTTTATCCTGGAGGTCAACACCAACCCCTGCCTTTCCCCGGATGCCGGATTTGCCGCAGCCCTGGACCGGGCAGGGATCTCATATGCCCACGGCATCCGCCAGATAGTGACCATCCGGTTATGTTCAGAATAAGACGTATCTTTGACGATGCCATCCCGGTGAACCAGGATGCGATCCGCCAGGTCAAAGCCATCATCCAGAAACGGTTCCCTGCAGTGTCGGAACAGGAGATCACACACCTGGGAGACAAACTGCACAACCCGTTCACCCTGCGGTTCCGGCCCATCCTGTTTGTGGCGGAAAACATGCGGCACAAGGTGCTGGGGTTTGCCATGGTCCTGCATGAACCGGACATCAATTTCTGTTTTCTGGACTGGATCGCCACGGC
>JAIPDY010000089.1 GCA_021737445.1 Desulfotignum sp. | reverse complement strand
CGGTGAGCAGAACGGTTTTCAGGTCCGGGACCATCTCCTTTAATTTGGTGATGGTCACCAGACCGTCCATGTCGGGCATTTTCAGATCCACGATGGCCAGATCTATCCGGGTGGTTTTGGCGATCTCAAGGGCTTTTATGCCTGAAGAGGCCTTGATGGGTGCAAAGCCCAGCAGCGATATGCGCTGGGCCATGGAGTTGAGCAGCCGTTCTTCATCATCCACCAGCAGAATATTTTTTTGGTTTCCGCTCATCTGTTTTTACCTGAAGTCTTTCTTGACAATGGCATTCTCCGGGTTACGGTCCTTCAGGCCACGCCCGCCACCCCGGCCGGGGTAGTTTACAGTCTGACCGTGCCCTGTGTTTTTATCATATCCGGGTCTATACATCAAAATGAAAAATCCGATATCACACGCCATAGAACAGATAAATCATCAACAATTCCACTGTAAGGAAAATCATGGTCATGACAATGCCTGCTTTTGCATAGTCCACTGTGCGGTAGCCTCCGGGCCGCATCACCAGGGCGTTCACCTGGTGTGTAGGCAAAATAAAGCTGTTGGATGCGGAAAGACCGACAACCAGGGCCGCCATTCTCGGGTCTGCACCGGCCATCATCGCCATGTTCATGCAAAGGGGAACCAGAAGCACTGTGGCACCGACATTGGAGATGACCAGTGTAAAAAAGGTGGTCATGATACCGATCACTGCCAGCAGAACAATCGGGACCGGTGTTCCCACAAGGCCCAGAACCCCCTGGGCGATAAAAGCGGCAGTGCCGCTCTTTTCAAATGCAATGCCCAGGGGAATCAGTCCGCCGAGAAGAAACACCGTCATCCAGTCCACGGCCCCGTATGCCTCATCAATGGTGAGGACCCCTGTGATGATCATGCCCAGTGCCCCTGACATCAATGCCACAGCCAGGGCCGTATCAAAAAAAATCACCTGAAAAAGGGCAATGGCAAGCCAGATAACCGCAAGCACCGCTTTCTGGGGGCGCAGAATTTCTCCTTCAAGCGGAGAGGCAAAAACCAGGGACCGTGGTTTCGGTTTGTTGTTCAGAATATGAAATTTGTCCCAGGGTCCCTGAAGAAGCAGGGTGTCTCCGTTACTCAGGGGAATATAGGTAAGGCCGCTGTAATATTTTTTATTGTCTTTGAACAGAACCAGCGGATTGAGCTGATATTGCTCTTTAAAATTCACTTCATTCAATGTTTTGCCGATCAGGTCGGATCTGGGGGAAACAACCACTTCCGCCACCCCTGCATTTGTATTGGCAAGGGTGTCGGCAAAGGTTTCCAGGGTGTCTTTTATCTGCCAGCCGTATTCTTCTGCCAGTTTTTCAATATTTTCCCATTTGCCGGCAACAGCAACATCACAGTTGGCAGAAACGGCTTCATGGCTACGGGGAACATGGTTCACCGTCTTGACGGAAGGAGAACTGATCCCGATCACAGTAACCAGAAATTTCGCCCTGACAGTCAGTTCCTCAAGCGTTCCTGTGACACCGGTCTCAGGTACATGAAGTTCCACAATACTGTTGACACCCTGGTATTCTTTGATCAGCATTTCCGATGCCCCTTTACTGAACTGTCCGGTCTGGGCAGGCAGAATAAATTTGCCGAAAACCACAAAATATAAGAGCGCGGATGCAACCAGAGCCAGTCCGATGGGTGTCTGGGTAAAAAGGCTGAAAGGTTCCAGTTTTTCTCCGCCGATCACCATCAGATCATTTAACAAAATGGTGGGGCTTGCCCCCACAAGGGTGATGGTCCCGCCGATAATTGCACAGAATGCCATGGGCATCAGCACTCTTGATGTGGGGATTCCCATGCGTTTGGATATCCTCTGGGTGACGGGCAGAAACAGTGCAGCAGCCCCGATATTCTGCATCAAACTGGAAATAACGGCAACTGTCCCGGCAATAAACAGAATAATCCGGTTTTCACTTTTGCCGGCCAGGGCCATGATCGGTTTTGCCACATTGTTCATCACCCCTGTTTTATCAAGGCCTGCACCTATTATGATAACAGCGATAATGGAGCAGACCGCGTTACTGGAAAGGCCTGAAAAGGCTTCATTTGGCGTGACAAGGCCGATAAGGGGAAGCAGCACCATCATCATGATCCCCACAACATCCACCCTGACCCATTCAAAAACAAATAAACAGATAACAAAAACAAGGACTATCATTGTCAATATCATATCAGGTGTCATTCAATTTATTCTCCGTTCAATGGTTATATGAAAGTTTTAAGTTTTAAGTGTTAAGTTTTAAGTCAATACCTGACTGCTTATACTTTCATCATTTGCTTTGGTCTCTCAGACCATAATGGTTATTGTGAGATAATTCCCGATGGAAAACCGGATCAGGCTATTTTTTCTTCCGGAAAAAATAACAGAGCACGGCGACAGCACAAATCAATACGATTCCGAAAATAAAATGGGTATCCATGATTTCCTCCTTAATCTATGGCATAGACACAAAAGGTCTGTGCAATCACCGGCTTTTTTTCATCTGTTGATCCCAGGCTGCTCAGAAATTTTCTGAAAAATCCCCAGAAACTGCCCATATCCTCTTTTTCAAAATAAACAGATTCCATTGCTTCGGTTGCTTCCTTGAGTTTTGCATCCCCGTGACCGGTGAGCAGGGAGCTGGGTATGGTGCTGTCAATTTCTTTTGCCCTGGCAATCAGATCAAGGCCGTCCATATCCGGCAGCCGCTGGTCGATAATTGCCAGATGCACCGTTTTTGTTTCCAGAATATCAAGCGCATCCTTGCCGTTTAGCGCGGTGAGCGGTTCATAACCCTGCAGCCGGATCCTGTCAGCCACTGCACGCAGAAAATTGGGATTGTCATCCACCAGCAGTATGTGAATATCCTTCTGAGAGCCGGCTGGGCCTGAACTTTTGGTTTTTGCTTTTGCCATGCCGGCCGGATTTTCCGTAATGACAAATTCAGGCTTGCCATATTTTTTTATGGCAGCATCAATGGCATTATCAATATTTGAAAAATGCACCATATGGGTAAAATTAAGGCCCTGCTCCATAGCTTTGGTGCAAAAACCTTCCACATTCCGGTCGGAATTTTTTTTAAATTCATCAAACGCCACATCATGGGCATTTGAAAAAAATTCGGTGATATCATGCGTGAGGTTGGCACAATTCACAGCAATGATGCCGCAGCCCATCCGCTGCGCCATCTCAATGGCGTAGGAAACCATTGTTTCCGGAAACAGGCTTTCATATGTTGCAACTGCAATGTTCTTGCCGGTATTTTCCTCAGATCCCGCTGTCAGCGTCTGACGGGTTTGATCCCGGCTGCCGGCCTCAGGATCATCCCCTTTTCCTGATTTTGTTCTTGTTTTATTAAACAATGTCATAACTGGTCCTCGGATTTAGTGTTTAAATTTTTCATTTGAATAATTTTAATGTTTACAAATGAAACAAAAAAATTTATATAGAGATATAAATTAAAATTTTTAAACAGTCAACACAAAAGATTGATTTATGAAACAGATCGATATCCTGATTATTGATGATGAAATCAAATTCGCAGACATGCTGTCCAGGCGGTTGTCCCTTCGGGGCATCACCTGCCAGGCATGTTATGACGGGCAGTCCGGTATCAGGTGGATCAAGGAAAATCCCGGTGCAGCCGCCCTGATCCTGCTTGACCTGAAACTGCCGGATATGTATGGTACACAGGTATTGGCCCATATAAAGGAGATCGATCCGGCCATCCCTGTTTTCATCATCACCGGTCACGGCACCAGGGAGGATGAAAAAGAGTGTCTTGATCTGGGTGCAGCCGAATTCATCCACAAACCTGTGAGCATTGAAAAAATAACCACCCTGCTCACCCATGTCCGGGAGGAGGTGAAATGATCCGAACGCCGCAGATACTGCAGAAACAGGAGTGGCTGGCGTTTTTGTTTCACCGACACAACTCCCACCTGGCTTCCTTTCACACCTTTTCCAATTACCGCCGCATCTGGATCATCAGCATCATTATTCTGGCTGTCACCTCTTTGTCCCCCCTGGTGATGGCCACCTTCATCAACCAGCGGCTGATCCGGCAGGCCGTGGATTCTGAACTGGTTCTCCAGACAGAGCGGGTCACCTCCAATG
This sequence comes from Desulfotignum sp., assembly GCA_021737445.1. Taxonomy (GTDB): domain Bacteria; phylum Desulfobacterota; class Desulfobacteria; order Desulfobacterales; family Desulfobacteraceae; genus Desulfotignum. The sequence continues at coordinate 7,045 of JAIPDY010000089.1, read as the reverse complement.
CCAAGCGGTCCATGCGGTTTTTCCTGGAAGAACGGTTGAACGCCCTGCGGTTTATCGTCAATGAACTGCCCTATTACGCTTTGATCGATAATACACACCTGGCGGAAATCCTGAGTAATCTCAAGCTGGGATTCGGCGGATTCACAGACCTGAGCATCATCGATGCTGACGGCAGCCAGGTGGCTTATACCGGCCCCTTCAACCTGGAGGGTAAAAACTATAAAACCCAGCCCTGGTTCATCCGGAGCATTGAAAGTGACAATTTCATCAGCGAGGTGTTCACCGGATACCGGGATGTTCCCCACATCATCATTGCGGTCCGGTCCATCAATGCCCTGGGCCGGATTTTTATCCTCCGGGCAACCCTGGACACCCAGCGGCTCATGGATACTCTGCTCTCTTACAAAACCAATGTCCACACCGATATCTTTCTGATGAATCACACCGGTGTGTTGCAGACCCCTTCCAGCACCTATGGAAAAATTTTTACACACACCCATCTGGATATCCCGGAATTTTCCACCAGGACAAACGTGATTCAACCTGAGAATCTAAGTGACAATGCCTTTGTCACCGGATACTCCTACATTATCACCGAGGCGGTGACCACCCCGTTCATTCTCATGGTGAACAAGAAAAAATCGGTTGTCATGGGCACCTGGCTGAACCTGGGACAGACCTTCAACTGGATCATCGGCATCAGCTGTCTGGTGATGATGATCATTATCACCCTGGTGTCCACCTTTATGGTGAACAAGCTGTATCTGGCTGACAATACCAAGGCGGAAACCATGATGAAAATGGAGCAGAGCCAGCAGCTGGCCGGCATCGGGCAGCTGGCCGCCGGCATTGCCCATGAGATCAACAATCCACTGGCACTGATTAATGAAACCGCAGGTTACCTCAAGGACCTGTATCATTACACAGATGAACATCAAAATGATGAGGAGGTGATGGAAAACCTGGACACGATCCTGGAAGCGGTTTCCCGGTGCGGCACCATCACCAGCCAGCTGCTGGGATTTGTGCGGCAGTTTGATGTGCAGACATCCAACGTGGATGTGGAAAAACTGATCACCGGTATATTGCGTTTCCACAAAAAAGAAACCGAATACAAAGGCATCCATGTCACCACCGAGATTGCGCCTGAGACCCCTGCCATTGAGACCGACCGGGGCAAACTCCAGCAGGTCCTGCTCAACCTGATCAACAATGCGTTCCAGGCCATAGAGGCCAACGGATGCCTGGATATCACTGTATCACACCTGCCCCCCGGCCACATCTTCATAGAGATCAAAGACACCGGATGCGGCATTCCCGAAGAAAATCTCAAACGCATCCATGAACCGTTTTTCAGTACCAAAAAAGAAAAAATGGGAACCGGCCTGGGACTTTCCATCACATACGGCCTGGTCAAAAAACTGCAGGGAAATATCCGGGTGGAAAGCAGCGAAGGTGTCGGGACCATATTTACTGTCACTTTACCGGTCAAGATGAAAAAAGAGGACAAGACATGAAGATTATTCTTGTGGATGATGAAAAAAAATTCATCAATATGCTGGCCAAGAGATTGTCTCTCAGGGGACTGAATGCGGATGTTGCCTATTCCGGGGAAGAAGCGGTTGAAAAAGCGGCCCATACCCCTTACGACCTGGCTGTGCTGGACCTGAAAATGCCCGGCATCAGCGGGTTTGCATTAAAACAAAAACTGCTGGAGATGCAGCCGGAAATCAAGCTGATTTTTGTCACCGGACACGGCGCCATCGATAAAAACGGTGACCATTCAGATGATATCTTTCTGGCCAAACCTTTGAACATCGATACCCTGATTGAAACCATCCATCAGACTATCCATCCGGATAAACAATAAATGGAGGGAGACAGCAATGAACCAGCACACCATTGACCTTGTGAACAAACAGGGACTGCAGTTTTTCGGATCAGTGAACGCCAGCATTTCACATGAACTGAAAAACATCTTTGCCATCATCTCTGAGACGGCCGGGTTTTTAAATGATCTGACCCAGCTGTCCAAACAGGGCAAAGAATTTGAGCTCTCTTTACTTGAAAACTGCAGCAACAGCATTGCCGAAGAGATCGAGCGGGGGTTTGACACCATCCGGCAGATGAACCAGTTTGCCCACAGCGTGGATGACCCCATCAAGGAGACCAGCATTGCAGACACCCTGACCCTGGCTGTCAAACTGACCGGTTTTCTGAGCTATACAAAAAAAACACAGATCGATGCATCTGGTACAGACATCACGGTTCTCACCAGCCCTTTTCTGCTCCAGAACCTGATATACCGCACCCTTTGCGCCATTTACAAATCAGCGGACACAAAAGATACTTTGAAAATCTTTTTCCATGAAAAAGACCCGGATACGGTTTCTCTGACATTTTCATGGGGCAGCCTTTCGGCATTGACAGATTTTCCGGACCGGCAGACAACTGATGTGGCAGATGCCCTTAAAGCCACAATCAACTTCACCGACAAAGATCTTGAAGTGACAATGGCCCGCACCAATGACAATCTCTTTACTGCACTGGCTGGCAGGTAACAGCCGTCTATACAGGTACACAGAACCAAATGTATGAATAAAAAAAATAACAATTTTTGGAGGCAGCCATGACTGACATTGAAAAAATCCACCTGCTCATGGTGGATGATGAAGAAAAATTTTTGAACGCCCTTACTGAACGCCTGAAACTCAAATTCTTTGACATCACCCCGGTGACAAACGGGGAAGATGCCATAAAAGTTGCAAAAAAAGCACAATTTGATGTGGCAGTGGTGGATCTGCAGATGCCCGGCATAGACGGGGTGGAACTGCTCAAAATTCTTAAAAAAAGCCACCGCTTTCTGGAAATCATAATCCTGTCAGGGCATGCCACCATCGATGTTGCTGTTGACTGCACCAAACTGGGGGCTTTTAAAGTTTTGGAAAAACCCAGCAGCTTTGACAAGCTGGTGGAAACCATCACAGAGGCCTATGAATCCCGGATGAAAAAGAAATTTGAAAAAGATATTGACCGCATGAAAAAAATCCAGTCCCTGGCATTCGGCCAGTCCCCTCTGGGCATACTGCGGGAACTCAAAAAAATGGACGACAACCAGAAATAGACGCGCGGGGCACGCCGGGATACCTCCGGCCGCACAAGATCCCCGGCAGCAGATTTTGTTCAGTGTAAGCCTCTTGTGGTGTCCTGTGAACGGATTGTCAGATTGATACATCCCGGGCCGGGCACAGGGCACCACAAACTATAAAATTTCTTGCGTTTTTCCCCTATCTGGGGTAAATGGACAGGTTCTGCATCCATTAAAATATCCAAGGACCGTCCCATGAAACCATACAATATCGTGTATTCCATCCCCTGGAACCTGTTTCTCATCACCCTGGGCAGCGTGATCGTGGCTGTGGGAATCAAGTCCATCATCATTCCCCACGGCATGATCACCGGCGGATTTTCCGGCTTAGGGCTGCTGATCTACTATGGTTCGGACATCCTGACGCCGGGTATCTGGTACCTGATTCTGAACATACCCGTATTTATCATCGGCTGGAAATTCATCAGCAAGCGGTTTTTATACTACAGCCTTTTTGGCGCAGGGGTTTTAACCCTGTTTATCGATCTGGTGAATTTTCAGTTTGACATCACCGACCAGTGGCTGGCAGCCCTTGCCGGGGGCACCCTGGTGGGAGCCGGCGCCGGCCTGATCTTCCGCTCTCTTGGATCCGGCGGCGGCAACGACATTATCTCCATTCTGCTCAATCAGAAATTCGGCCTGCGCATCGGCACCTACAACTTCATGTTCAACTTTGTGCTGTTTGCCGGCAGCTTCGGGTACCTGGAAACCGATATCATCCTGTATTCCATGGCCACTTCCTACATCGCCTCCCAGGCCATTGAATACTGCATGGGACTGTTCAATCAGCGTAAGATGATCCTCATCATCTCCAAAAACCCCAAAGCCATTGCCGATGAGATCATGAAAAAGCTGCAGCGGGGCGCCACCTTTCTATCAGGCCGGGGGGCCTACACCGGCGAGCCGAAAGATGTCATCCTCACCGTGGCCAACACCTACCAGATCAAGCGCATCGAAGAGATCGTGTTCAACATCGATTCCGATGCCTTTGTCATCACGGAAAACACATTCAACGTGCTGGGCAAGGGATTTTCCCGAAGAAAAGTGTATTGATGGCGGGCGGCAGGCAGCACACCCCTACTCGTAAATGGTGTGGAGCTTGGGGTCGAAGGCCTCTCGGATTCCCTCGCCGGTGAAGGTGACGGTCATGAGCGTGATGACCAGGGCGCCCACCACGGATGCGGAGATCCACCAGGCTTCCATGTTCTGCCACCCCTGGGAGAGCAGCTCCCCCCAGGACGGGGTGGGTGCGGGCAGGCCGAACCCCAGGTAATCCAGGGAGGTTAAGGCCACAATCCCGCTGGAGATGGCAAAGGGCGCGTAGGTGACGATCACTGAGATGGTGTTGGGAATGATGTGCGCAAAAATGATGCGCAAATGCGATGCCCCCAGGCTTCTCACCGCCAGGACATATTCGCGCTCCTTTTCCTTGTAGGTCATGGTGCGCATGACCCAGGTGATGCTGATCCATCCGAAAAAGGCCATGATCAGCAAAAGGATCATGAAACTGGGCACCAGGATCGAAGACACAATGATGATGACGTACAAAAAAGGGATATTGGACCAGATCTCTATGATCCGCTGGAAAAACAGATCAAACCGTCCCCCGAAATACCCCATGGCACACCCGATGAAAATACCGATGGTATAGTTGATGAGCAGCAGGAAAAAAGAGAACAAAATCGCGGTGCGGAACCCGTACACCAGCCGGGCCAGGATGTCCCTGCCCACATTGTCGGTGCCCAGAAAATGCCGGTCTTTCGCAGACGGGGGGAACGGCGGGTACTGGTTCAGGCGCAGGTCGTTTTCAAAAGCGTTGTAAGGCACCGGTGGCATAATCACAAAATCCCCGTTATTTTCCTGTGCAAACAGCTGCTGCAATTTTCGGTAATCGGTTTCATACCTGTAATCCAGACCAAAGCGTGACCCGGGAATCATGTCTCCGTAAGTGGGAAAATACCACTCTCCATGGTATTGCACCACCAGGGCCCGGGAATTGATGAAAAGCTCCGCGCAAAAGGAAAAAATTATAAGAGAAAAAATAATGACAAAGGACCAGAATCCCCTGCGGATGGATCTGAACCGCCTGATTTTGCGCAGGGTAACCGGATTTAAATGCAGCCGCCCCATCATGCAAACCTCACCCTGGGATCCACAATGGCCACACACAGATCAGACAAAATATTGCCGATCATGAACAGCAGCGAAGAGATCACCAGGATGCCCATGACCACGGGATAGTCCCTGTCCACCACCGACTCATACCCTAACAGCCCCATGCCGTCGATGTTGAACACCTTTTCAATGAGGAACGATCCCATGAGCAGGATGGAGATGTTGTTGCCGAAACTGGTGGCAATGGGAATCATGCTGTTGCGCATGGCATGGCGGAACACCGCCTGTTTAAAAGAAAGCCCCTTGGCAATGGCGGTGCGCACATAATCTGCGGACAGGTTGTCCATGAGGGTGTTTTTCATGAGCAGGGTCATCACGGTAAATGACCCGATGACATAGGAGATCAAAGGCAGCACTGTGTGCCGGGCAATATCTTTTATCTGTCCCCAAAGCCCCATCGCCTCAAACCGGTCAGACACAAGCCCGCCCAGGGGGAAAATATCATAGTGGGAGGCAAACAGCACCAGCATCATCACCCCGGCCACCCAGCCGGGAATGGCATACCCGGTGAAGATGACAACAGAAGATATATTGTCAAATCCGGACTTGTGCCGCACCGCCTTGGCCATCCCTAAGGGAATGCAGACCCCGTAGATGAGAATCAGGCTCAACACCCCGAAATACAGGGAGATGGGAATTCTGTCCCTGATCATCTCCCACACCGGGTCATGGTACCTTGTGGACCGGCCCAGATCCCCCTGGAGCACCTTGCCCAGCCAGGCAAGATAGCTCTGAAACAAAGGCTTGTCAAACCCGTAATAGGCTTTGAGTTTGTCCATCTGTTCTTTGGACAACGGCTGGCCGGAATCGGTCCCGGCCCGGACAGATGTGCCGCTACCCCCGCCCATCTGCATGGCCCGGGTTTCGGCAATGATGCGCTCGATGGGGCCGCCCGGCACAAACCTGGTGATGGTGAACACCATAATGGTGATGCCCAGAAAAGTCGGGATCACCAGCAGCAGACGCCGAATAAAGTATGCGGTCATGACAGCAGCACCGGCAGCCGGTTACGTGGTTTCAAGCGTGTGATAAACGGTTTCCAGGGCCTGGTCCAGAAACCTGGGGTTTGATCCGCCGGCCTGGGCCATGTCCGGCCGGCCCCCGCCGCCGCCGCCCACCACCTGGGCAGCCTGTTTCACAATATCCCCGGCCCTGTACCGCCCCACAAGATCATCGGACACCATGGCAATGAGAAGGGCCTTGCCGTTGGATTCCGCTCCCAGCAGCAGGACCCCGGAGCCCAGTTTTGCCTTGAATTTATCCGCCAGATCCCGCAGCTGGGAGGGATTTTCAATCTCCACCCGCCGGGCCAGGACCCGGGTGCCGTTGACCTGTCTGATACTGGTTTCAATATCTTCCACTGATTTGGAGGCGATTTTTGCTTTCACGGAAACCAGTTCCTTTTCCAGGGCTTTTTTCTCCTGGACCAGGGCTTCCAGCCTTTGCACCACATCGGATTTACCGGTTTTCAACAGCCCTGCCGCTGCTTCCAGGGCGTTTTGGTCTTCATGGACCAGGTCCAGGGCGGCCTGCCCGGTGGCAGCTTCCATTCTCCGCACACCCGAGGCGATGCCGCCTTCGGAAATAATCCTGAACAACCCGATGTCCCCGGACCGCTGTGTGTGGGTGCCGCCGCACAATTCCCGGGAAAAACTCCCCTGGTCCACCACCCGGACCTCATCCCCGTATTTTTCTTCAAACAGGGCAATGGCGCCCTGTTTC
>JAIPDY010000088.1 GCA_021737445.1 Desulfotignum sp. | reverse complement strand
GGACATAAACACCCTGGTGGTTTCTGATCCATTGAGAACCCAATATACCGGCGGCAAAGGGTTTGGCGCAAAACTGCTGGCCGGCGGTGTGCCGCCGGGCACAGATCCCCTTGGCCCTGAAAACATGCTCATGTTCATGACAGGCCCCTTGACCGGCACATCTGCGCCTGCCATGCGGGGGTGTGTGGTGACCAAAAGCCCGCTCACCAATCTGTTTTTAGATTCCTATTTTGGCGGCAGCTTTGCCCCGGAAATCAAATATGCCGGATATGACGGCATCATTATCACTGGCCGGGCTGACAAACCCGTGTATATCCTGATCGATGACGACCAGGTGGAGATCCGGGATGCTTCCCATCTCTGGGGCCTGGATATTCTGGAATCCAACCGGAAAATCAAAGCAGAACTCAATGATGGCACCGTCAAGATCGCCAATATCGGACCAGCCGGTGAAAACCAGGTGCCTTTTGCCATTGTCGGCTGTGAATTCAACCGCCAGGCAGGCAGGGCCGGGGCCGGCGCGGTCATGGGGTCCAAAAACCTGAAAGCCGTAGCAGTGCGCGGCACCCGGCTGGTGAAGGTCCATGATCTGCCGCGGTTTAACCTGGCCTGCAAGAAAGCTTTGGATGAACTGGCAGCCAGCCCGGATATACAGAGCCTCAAACAGGGCGGAACTGCCGCCTCGGTTGAATTTGCCAGTGAAACCGGCCTGCTTCCCCATAAAAATTTCCAGTACGGCACGTTTGACAAGGCGGTAAACCTCGGGGACAAAGGCCAGGCAAAACATCTGTGGCTGGGCACCAATGCCTGCATGGGGTGCCCCATCGGATGCGCGAAAATCGGGGCGGTCAGAACCGGAAAATACAAAGGCTTTATTACCGATATTGTGGAGTATGAATCTGCCGCCCTCCTGGGGTCCAACCTGGGGATATCCGATATCCGGGCAGTGGCCCATCTGGTGAAATTATGCGATCTGCTGGGGCTGGATTCCATGTCCTGCGGCAGCGTTATCAGCTTTGCCATGGAAGCCAGCCAAAAGGGGGTGATCCCGTCTTTTGCCGGCATTGATCTGGATTTCGGCAATGTAGCGGCCGTGGAACACCTGATCCGGGCCATGGCTGTCCGCAAAGACGGCCCTGGGGCACTGCTGGCAAAAGGGGTGCGGGCCGCGGCGGAAGAGATCGGCGGCAGTGCAGCCGACCTGGCCCTGCACACCAAAGGCCTGGAATCCCCTGCCTGGGGACCCAGAGGAGTGCCGGGCATGGGGCTGGCCTATATGACCGGAGACCGGGGCGGCTGCCACCAGCGGGGATTCACCGTGCCTTATGAGCTGGCCGAAAAATGGAAAGACAAAAAACTGGATCCCTTATCTCCTGAAGGCAGGGCAGACATGGTGATTGCGCTGCAAAACTATTCCGCCGGCACCGACACCCTGGTGAAATGCGACTTCGGCACCTTCGGCATCAGTGCTGATACCTATGCAGACCTGTTGTCCGCCGCCACGGGCAGGCAGGTCTTTCCGGATATGTTTAACCAGGTGGGCGAGCGCATCTGGAATCTCACCCGCAAGTTCAATCTGGACCACGACATGGATCCGGCATCTGACACCCTGCCCAGAAGGTTTGTGCAGGAACCGCTCCCTGACGGACCGGCAAAAGGGCATAAAATTTGTGAAAACGATATGGCTGTCATGCGGCAGGCCTACTATACTGCCCGGGGATGGGACCCTGACGGAAAGCCCTCCCCGGAAACTTTGCACCGCCTGGAGATCAAGCCATGACGCTTCCGGTAAACAAAAAGGAAGCCAAGCGCATCGAGACCCGCAAACGGATTCTGGAGGCTGCCACCCACCTGTTTGCCCGGCTCGGATACCACAAGACAACCATCCAGGATATCGCCTACCACATCGGCATGACCACGGGAGCCGTGTTTCATCACTACAACTCCAAGGCTGACATCCTGGATGATGTGGTGGCGGAGCTGGACCAAAGTTTCGAGCAGTATACCGCATACCTGGAACAACCCCATACCGGCTTCAGCGCCATGGTCCACGGCATTATGGATATTTTCATGGACCGGTTCTTCAACCAGCCGGACACCATCATTGCCCTGGCCTCCCTGGCCGCCGAATTCAGCGGCATCCGGGGGCCGGTGATCGTCAAGGTCCAGTCCGCCTATGACCGGTTCGTGGATGCGTTTGAAGCAGCCCTGGACCGGATCGACCCCAAACCAGCCAACCGGGCTGCTGCCATTTGTTTTATCTCAGCCTTGCAGGGCCTGGCGCTCCAGGCCCTGGTCCGGGACGGACAGATCGAGGTGGATGATCTGGTCAAAGGATTTCTCAGCCTGGTGACCTCAAACTGAAAAAAAAGGAACCCAATTCAAATGAAACCATCATATGATTATATTATTATCGGCGGCGGATCTGCCGGATGTGTGCTGGCCAACCGGCTCAGCAGCGACCCTTCCTGCAGCGTGCTGGTGCTGGAAGCCGGCCGGCCCGACTATATCTGGGATGTGTTTATCCACATGCCTGCCGGCCTGACCTTCCCCCTTGGCAACAGATTCTATGACTGGTGTTATGAAAGCGAACCAGAACCGTTCATGCTTCAGCGCAAAATCTTCCACGGCCGGGGCAAGGTGCTGGGGGGATCATCCTCCATCAACGGCATGATCTATATCCGGGGCAATGCCATGGATTATGAAAAATGGGCCAAAAATCCGGGCATGGAAACCTGGGATTACGCCCACAACCTGCCCTATTTCATCCGGGCGGAAAACCGGCTCAAAGGACCCGACCTTTACCACGGCACGGACGGTCCCCTGATTCTGGAAACCGGGCCGTGTAAAAACCCTTTATTTCAGGCATTTCTGGATTCCGCAAAACAGGCCGGGTATCCTTTGACCGCTGATGTGAACGGGTACCGGCAGGAAGGGTTCGGGGCGTTTGACAGAAACATCCACAGAGGACGGCGGCTGTCCGCAGCCCGGGCCTATCTGCATCCGGTACTCAAAAAGCGGCCCAACCTGGACCTGGTCTGCCGGGCCCTGACCACAAAGATCACTTTCAACGGCAAAAAAGCAACGGGTGTCGAATTTGTCAAAGGCAAAAGCAGCCGGGCCAGAACGGTCCGGGCCGGAGAGGTGATCTGCTGCGGCGGGGCCATCAACTCCCCCCAGATCCTCCAGCTGTCCGGGGTGGGAAATGCAAAAGACCTGTCTGACTTAAAGATTCCCGTTGTCCATGACCTGCCCGGCGTGGGAGAAAACATGCAGGACCACCTGGAGGTCTATGTCCAGTATGCCAGCAAAAAGCCGGTGTCCATGAACCCGGCCCTCAAATGGTGGAAAAAGCCGTTCATAGGCTACAAATGGCTGTTTCACCGGTCCGGGGCTGCCGCCACCAACCATTTTGAGGCCGGCGGATTCATCCGGAGCAACCAGGATGTGGACTACCCCAACATCCAGTTTCATTTTCTGCCCCTGGCCATCCGGTATGACGGCTCCCGGCCCAGCCAGGACCACGGATACCAGGTCCATGTGGGTCCCATGTACTCCAATGCCGTGGGATCTGTCAAAATCACCTCCACGGATCCGCGCAAGCATCCGGCCCTGCGGTTCAACTACCTGTCCACGGACCAGGACCGCAGGGAATGGGTGGAAGCGATCCGGTGCGCCAGAAAGATCATGAACCAGCCGGCGTTCAAAGAATTCAACGGCGGCGAAATCTCTCCGGGCAACCATATCCAGACCGACGAGGATATCCTGGACTGGGTGGCCAAAGATGCGGAAACCGCCCTGCACCCCTCATGTACCTGTAAGATGGGCACGGATGCCATGGCCGTGGTGGACCCCTCCTCCATGAGGGTGCACGGGGTAAAGAACCTGCGGGTGGTGGATGCCTCGGTCATGCCACATGTTACCAACGGCAATATCTACGCCCCCACCATGATGGTGGCGGAAAAAGCCTGCGATCTGATCCTGGGCAACACGCCGGAGCCGCCCTTTTCAGCACCTTTTTTCCGGCATGGAAAAAAATCAGGTTGATCCATGACACCCGGCCCGGCCTGCAAGTTTCAGCTTACAGGCCGGCCCAGCAAAAATAGACCTTGGCCCGTCTCATTTTTCCTTGTCTTCATTGATCTTTGCGGGGAGGGTGTTTTTCTCTGCACACCCGGCACCGGTCATCAGAGCAGTGTTCACAGGAAAAGCAGTCTTTACAGGGAAATTTTTTAGGACGCCCGGACCGCTTTTCCGGCACATATAATTTGCCCGGCATCCCGGGTATGGAAACAAACGGCATGGCGCCCCCCTTTCAACCAACAGTTTCTATAAGACCAAGGTAAACAGGGAAACGGCAATTTCAAGTTGGCCCAGCCACCGATGCCTGATATCGTGTAGATTAAAATCTTGACATACAGGAAAGCAGGCTGTAAAATTACGAAATAAATATACCACATATATTTGGAGGAATTTATGGCCCAGCTTCATTGTTATGTCCCTGATGACATTGCAGACATGTTCAGACAAAAGGCGAAGAAAGCACGCCTTTCCACATCGAAATACCTGGCCCTTCTTGTAAAAAAGGAGACGCGTGAAAAATGGCCGGATCATTATTTTGATCTGGTGGGTTCATGGGAGGGGGAACCGCTCCAGCGACCGGAATCATTGGATTTTGAAAAAAGAAACCACCTGGAATAACCATGTATTTACTGGACACCAATGTATGCATCCATTTTCTGAACGGCACCTCTCCATCGGTTGAAACCCATTTCCGCTCCCGACCCCCCTCTCAGATCGCCATCTGCAGTATCGTCAAGGCGGAACTGCTTTTCGGTGCCCGGAACAGCCTGCGGATGGATGCCAACCTGCAGCGCCTCAAATTATTTTTTGCACCGCTGCAGAGCCTGCCTTTTGATGATCTTTGCGCTGATGAATACGGCCTTATCCGTGCGGATCTGACTTCCCGGGGCCGCCTGATCGGACCCAATGACATGCTCATTGCAGCGGTGGCCCGGGCCCACAATGCCGTACTGGTCACCCACAACACCCGGGAATTCAGCCGGGTTACCGGGCTTCAGCTCAATGACTGGGAAGGCTGAATTTTCTGTATAGATCCGTGGTGATGACAATGGTTTGAAAAATCCATATCATCCTTGAAAAAGAGCGATATCACCCCTGTTTACCGGTCATCTCTTCGACCGTTACCTTTATCACGGCGGTTTTTGCCAGCATCTTATCCGGATAGTCGAATGACCGGCCCGAATAATGGGCCATGATGATATCCAGGCCGGCTTTCTTTTCTGCCGGGGTCTCCAGCATCCGGGCCGTGCCCGTGCCGATGACGCTTTTGAACGACACCCCCCAGTCACATGCGTTGGCGGCCTTATTCATTTTCACCAGTTCATCCACCTCAAAGCACACCAGTGGATTGGCACAGATCAGATCAATTTTCCGGCCCGCAGGAGCACTGTGAAAATACAGGGCCTGGTCCTGATACCCGTAGTTCACGGGCACAATATAGGGCACATTCCTGTCCACAAAACCCAGGCGGCACACCTGTCCCTGTTTGAGTATCTGTTCAATATCTGCTGTCTTGGTGATCTGTTTTTCTTTTCGCCTCATGTGCAACGCTCCTTTTCATTTCACGTGTCCTGTCCATGACATATCACACCTTATCCGGAACCGCATCTGAAAAAAAAGCGGTCTGATCATGTTTTTTTCAGCAGCATCATGGGCCTTGCCTGTAAAATTTTTCCTGCAGCAGCCACGGCCGTTGTCATGCAGATCAGGGTGGTCAGCACCAGGATACCCGTAAGATACAACAGGTCCAGCTGCCACAGGCTGTCAAAGAAATACCAGGACACTGCCCGGGAAAACCCGATGCTCAGCAGCACGGCAACAAAAGCTGCGGCAAATCCCAGGCTGCCGAACTCCAGCAAAGATATTTTTTTAATGTCGCTGAATCCGGCCCCCAGCACCTTGAGCAGGTTGGTCTGGACTGCCTGGCTTCTGGCCTGGTGCCGGGCAATGGAAAAAATGGAGACAAGGCCGGCTGCAATGGCCAGCCAGGCCATGAACCGCACAGACACGGACAGCCGGTCCGCAATAAAGGTCAGTGTGGTGATCATCTGGGTGACATCGATGATGGAAATATTGGGAAAGATTTCCACAATCTTTGTTTTCAAGGGCTGCCGCAGTTCCGGGGGCACCCGGGACACCGCTCCCAGCCAGGTTTTGGGAGCATCGTCCAGCACCCCCTGCTGGAACAGCAAAAAGAAATTGGGCTGGAAACTGTTCCACCGCACCTTGCGGATGTTTTTGATCCGGCCTTCCAGCACCATGCCCTGAATATCAAATGCCATCACATCATTGATGGCCAGATCATGGTCTTCGGCAAAGGACTGGGCCACGGAAATCTCAAAAGGGGTTTCAGATCCGAAATCCCAGGGAGTAACTGACAGGGGTTCTCCCTGAACAATGCTTTCAGAGGGGTCCAGATCCCTGCGGAAGGAAAAATTATGCTCCATGCGCCGGGGCCGGCCCTGTGCTTCCCCGTTGTTTTCACGGGTATGAAAAGGGGTGCTGTTGACGGTAAGAATTCTGCCCCGGACCATGGGGGACAGATTTTCCAGGACCCCGGGCTGTGTTTCCATGAACGCTTCCAAATCCCGGGTCTGGTTATCCTGGATATCCATGAGAAAAAACACCGGTATTTTCAATCCTTGAGGCCGCTGGATCTCTGTCTGCAACCCCTTTTGCACCTGGGGGATGAGACAGATCAGAAATACCCCCATGGCAATGGTGACAAAACAGGCCAGAGAAGACCAGATATTGCGGTGCAGGTTCAAGAACGCCATTTTGCGCACCAGGTGACGGGTTCCGGCCAGGTGCCGGCACCCGATGGCGCCCAGCCACCCTGCCCCGGCAAACACCAGAAATGCCAGGGCAAATCCAGCCGTGAAAATGATCCCCGTGGCAACAGACCCTGCCACAAGCACGGCCCCCAGGCAGAACCAGGCGATCCCCGGCACAAATGCGGCCCCCTGCCACCACCCGCTCACACCCGTTACAGCCAGGGGTCCCCGGAGCAGGACCAGGGGTTTGATCGACAAAATTTTCACCAGTACAGGCAGACAGAACACGATACTGCCCAGTCCCCCCAGCCCCAGGGCCGTCACCCATGTCACCGGTGCCATTCCCATGCGGATTCCCGGGGGAACCAGGTCTTTGAGCAGCACCGGGAACACGGGCAGCAGCAGCCAGGACAGGGCAATGGCAATGGCTGCCGACAGGATGCCCAGAAAAACCAATTGGGTAAACAGATAGATATACACCCCGGACCGCCCGGCTCCCAGGCTCATGAGCACGGCAATTTCCCTGTGTTTTCCCCCTAAAAAACCCCGGAACAGGTAGGCGGCGGCAATACCGGCCAGAAACAGGGCCACCAGGGAAACCAGGGCCATGTATCCGGTGAAATGGCCGGTGACACGGGACAGGCTCTGGCTGACATCCCGGCTGTCCCGGACACTGATACGGGGCTGGTCCTGTGCCAGGGCGGCAAAACCCCGGCGCAGTTCCTGTGAAAGGGAGGGCACATCCGTGTCCGGCGATACCCGCAGATAGGTATGGTACCGGACCCTGGAACCGAAATCCAGCAGCCCGGTTTCTGCCAGGTGCCCGATGCCCACATAGAGTTTGGGGGCCAGTTCCAGGGTGGTCAGGGCCTTGTCCGGATCATCGGCAAAAAAACCGGCCGCAAAAAAATCCTTTTTCCCCAGGGTCAGGCGCTGATCCCGGGCAGTTCCGGTTTCTTTTTGCAGACCTTGCACCTGGCCTTCGTCCTGTTCCCAGATACCCAAAGCCAGTGCCGTATCCCGGGTCATGAAAACACCTGGTCCCTCATGGATGGCATCCCGGTCAGTGCCCGGTTCCAGGACAAACCCGCCGTAGAGGGGATAGGATGGATCCACGGCCATGATCTGGACCAGCCGGGTAGTCTCACTTGTCCTGACCATGGTAAAGAACCGGATCACCTGGGCCTGCATCCGGTCCGGACCAAGCACCCGGTGCACCAGATCTGTCTCTGTCCGGGTAAAAGGGGAATTGGCAGTGAGCACCAGATCAGCGGTTAAGATGGTGCGCAGGTTGTCGTCCAGGTGCCTTTCCAGGGACCTGCTGAAACTCTGGACCGCCACAAACCCGCACAGTCCCACGGTGAGGTTGGCCACAAAAAACAGGGCAAACCCTTTGTTCCGGAGCAGTTCCCTGATGCCCAGACGGACCCAGATCATCAGACAAGGTTCCCGCGGGACAGGGTTTTTATGTGATGGCACCGGTCTGCCAGACCCTGGTTATGGGTCACCACCACCAGGGTGTTGTTTTCTTTTTGCACCAGATCAAACAGCAGGTCTGCCACCTTTTTCCCCGTATCCGTGTCCAGGTTGCCCGTGGGTTCGTCCGCCAGAATCAGGGAAGGCCTGACAACCAGGGCTCTGGCAATGGCCACCCGCTGGCATTCCCCGCCGGAAAGCTGCCCCGGCAGATGACCGGCCCGATGGGTCAGCCCCACCTGCTCTAAAAGGGCATCCGTGCGGGCATCGATCCGGTCCTGCCTGAGAATTTCCAGGGGCAGGCTGATGTTTTCTCTGGCGGTCAGATGGGGCATCAGATGAAAAGACTGGAAAATCATGCCGATTTTTCGGGCACGGTATCGGGTCAGGTCTGCCTCGTTCATCTGGCAGATGTCAATGCCGTCCAGGAGAATAGATCCGGCATCCGGGGTATCAAGACCTGCGATCAACGACAGGAGGGTTGTTTTACCGCTGCCGGAATGGCCGGTGATGGCCAGTGTCCGGCCGGCATCCAGGGAAAAACCCACCTGGTCCAGCACTGTTACCCGGCTGGAACCGGGCAGGTGAAAGGATTTGTCCACCTGGTTCACCGACAGCATTACAGGCACTCCTTTATATACGGCAGCACTGTCGCAGCGATCTGCCGGTGGCCGGCCGGGTTGGGGTGGACCCCGTCCGCCTGGTTCATGTCCGCCACCCCGCCCACGTTGTCCAGGAGGAACGGAATCAAAGAAATACCGTGTTTTTCCGCCAGGTCCCGGAAGGTTTGCCTAAACTGTCTTGTGTATTCCGGCCCGTAGTTGGGCGGCATCTCCATGCCTGCCAGGATAACGCACAGGTTGTTTTCCAGGGCCAGGGCAATGGTGGCATCCAGATTTTGGGCCATTTTCTCAAGAGAGAGACCCCGCAGGCCGTCATTGGCCCCCAGGGCCAGAACAAGGACATGGGGGGCGGCCTTGAGGTGCCATTTCAGGCGGGACAGCCCGGAGGCCGTGGTGGAGCCGCTGATGCCGGCATTGATCACGGCGACATTGTCAATCCCCTGTTGTTTGAGCATCCTGCCCGCCACCGCTGGAAAGGCTGCCTCTTTTTCCACCCCCAGCCCTGCGGTGATGGAATCGCCCAGAAACAAAATCCGGGTTTCTTTTGCCCCGGCCGGCAAGATCCCGGCAAAAAGCCACAAAAATATCCCTGTAACCACCGCATATATCAAAACTGTCTGCTTCATGTATCTCCTCTCTCGACCCGGTTGGATCGTATTGCATAAAAATGGCAAGCAAAACCCTTCCTGTCAAATAAAAACCATCCTGTTTCACCCGGTCACGGCAGAAATGGACACGGTTAATTCAGAAAATCGGATGGTGACATCATATCTGCCAGCGGCCTGGCAGAATCAACGGTCAAAGTAAAACAGCCCCCCAGTTCACATCAACCTGTCCTTTCAGGATATACGGCCTTCCATAGCTGAGCATGTAGCAGAACCGGGCATACGGTTTCGGGAAAAACACCGTTTCAACGATGCCTGTTTCATCTTCAAAAGTGAGGAATTTCATGGGGTCCCCCTTTTTTTGTCCTAACGGTTTTACCGGTTATCAGCCATCCGGCAAAGGCGATTTTTTTCCCTGGAAACCGCGGCAGCTGTTTTGCCTTGACCGTATTGTCACGCTGCAAAAAATCTTGGTAAAGGATCATCGGGTGACAGCTGCATAAAAACCCAAGCGTACTGAATTCTCTTTTCAGCCGTGTCATCATATCCTCACGGGGCAGTTCCGGGATGGGGACTGCAGGTGCAGGCACGTTAAAAAGCGAAGGTGTCTGCTCTTTTTTTTTGCGCTGCTTTTTCCATGCAGCAAGGACCCACAACAGGCCGGTTCTGTTTCTGTTTTTGTCAAGGCCGTCCACACTGCCGCTGTGTATGAGCGAGACAGCCTCGTCTTCTCCGGGCCTGACCCGGTCAAGGAAGTCTTCAAAGCTGTTAAAAAATGTTTTTTCCCTTTCTTTGATGATGGTTTTCATGGTTCTGGCAGACAGATTCTTGATGGACAAAAACCCGACCTGTAGCCTGTGCGCCTTTCCTTGCCATGAAATATCGCTCCGGTTGACATCCGGGTGCAATATCTGAACATTCATTCTTCTGGCTTCAGACACATAGGCAAAGGCAGAGTAAAACCCGCCCTGGTTACTGATCACAGCAGCCATGAATTCTGCAGGATAGTGGGTCTTGAGATAGGCGGCCTGAAAGGAGACCCGGGCATAGGATGCACTGTGGGGCTTGCAGAAAGAATAACCTGAAAAGCTGGTTATCATTGCCCATACCCGCTTTATATCTGGATCGGAAACGCCCCTTGCAAGCGCTCCTTTTCTGAACTGTTCATGAAAATCAGCCAGTTCGTGATCCTTGTCCTTTTTGGAGATGATTTTTCTCAGGCCGTCTGCCTTTGCATGGGAAAATCCGGCCATTCTGACCGCAACCTTTGAGACATCCTCCTGGTAAACCATGATGCCGTAGGTTTCATCCAGCACATCTGCAATCAGGGGATGGATCGGCTTCCATATGCCGGTGTGGAGCCGCTTTAAGTATTCCTGTATGAATTCATTGGCTGCCGGCCGGATTATGGACGAATGGATCACCACATGTTCAAAATCACCGATCCTTGATTTTTTCTGCAAAAGCCTTGTGGCCGGACTTTCAATGTAAAAGCACCCCATGGTGTTGCCCTGGGCGATAGCCTGCTGGGTTTCATAATCATCTTCCGGGTCCATTTTTTTAAAATCATCAAAATACCCCCTGGAACTTTTGACGCTGGCAACCGCATCGCGGATGACCCCTAAGCTGCGGTTTCC
>JAIPDY010000247.1 GCA_021737445.1 Desulfotignum sp. | reverse complement strand
CCAGCCGACCCCCTGTATTCTGTCCGGGATGCACCCATGACCGCATCACCAAATCCCTGGATGCAGCCCTGATGAAACTGGGCATCCCGGACCACAAAACCGTGATCGTCACCGATATCGGGTGTTCTGGTCTGTTTGACACCTTTTTCAATGTCCATGCCCTGCACGGGGTGCACGGCCGGGCACTGACCTATGCTGCCGGCCTGAAGCTGGCAGACCCGTCTTTAAATGTCATCGTGACCATGGGAGACGGCGGCATGGGCCTCGGCGGGGCCCATGTGCTGGCCGCCTGCCGCAAGAACCTGGACATGACCCTGATCATCTTGAACAACTTCAACTTCGGCATGACCGGGGGCCAGTATTCCGCCACCACCCCCAGTGATGCCCAGGTGGGATCCGCATTTCTCAACCAGGCGGAGATCCCCGTGGACATCTGCGGCGTGGTGGAAAGTGCCGGCGCCACCTATGTGTCCAGAATTTCCGGACACGATGACGGCCTGTCCGGCGAACTGGTCTCAGCCATGCAGCACAAGGGGTTTGCCGTGGTGGAAACCCTGGGGCTGTGCACAGGAAGGTACACCAAACGCAACCAGCTCACCCCTAAAGTTATCGACCAGATGATTGCACAAAGACCGTCCCCGGGCGGGATGATTGCCAAAAACCAGCGGCCCGAATACGGGGACCGGTACCGGCTCCTGGCCAAAGAAAAGGGAAAATTTCCCGAACCCTTTGTGGTCAAAAAGCAGTTTGACATGCCCGATGCCAGACGGCACGAGGTGGTGATCCTGGGCTCTGCCGGCATGCGCATTGTCACCGCAGGGGACATGGTCTGTTTTGCCGGCATTTCCGGCGGTCTGAACGTGTCCATTAAAAATGACTACAACATCACCGTGCTCCGGGGCCAGTCGGTTTCGGAAATATTGCTGTCTCCGGACACAATCGGGTACACCGGCATCGAATCCCCCACCGTGGTGCTGGCCTTGAGTGATGAAGGGGTGGCAAGGCGCCAGAAAATTTTTGCCGGTCTTTCCCCGGACACCTATGTACTCAAAGAAGCCAGTGTGGCGATTCCCGACACAAAGGCACAGGTGGAGGAGATCGATTTCAAGGCCATGAAAATCAAAAAAACCGACTGGGCACTGGCGTCTCTGGCCATGCTGGCAAAACATGAAATCGTGCTCAACAAAGATATGCTTGTATTTGCCCTGAAATCCCGGTTTAATGAAAAGGTGTTCAACCTGTCCATGGAGACAGTGAAAAAAATTGTGTGACCACTGATAAAACACCCGGATGCGGGAACAGGAGCCCAGGGGCGCCATGACAAAACCAGACAGCATGCCCGGAACAGCAGATGAATCATCGGCCAGGCCCCTGCCCCCTGCCCTCCTGCTCCGGGTGTTTCTGCCCTTTGCCGGCGGGTATTTTCTCTCCTACCTGTTCCGGGTGGTCAATGCCGTGATCGCACCGGACCTGACAGCTGATGTGGGAGTGGACCCCTCCCAGCTAGGCCTGCTCACCGCCACCTATCTCATCGCCTTTGCCGCATTCCAGCTGCCCCTGGGCATTCTGCTGGACCGGTTCGGCCCCAGAGTGGTGGAAGCGGTGCTGCTGATATTCGCAGCTGCCGGAGCCGCCGTGTTTGCCCTGTCCACCAGCCTCACCGGCCTGATCATGGGCCGGGCCCTCATCGGGTTCGGGGTGTCCGCCTGTTTGATGGCGGCATTCAAATCCTATGTGCTCTGGTTTCCGGGCCCTGTGCTGTCCCGGATCAACGGGTTCCAGATGGCGGCTGGCGGCTTAGGGGTCTTGGCTGCCTTCACCCCGGTGGAGTTTGCCTTAAGATTCACCGACTGGCGGGGGGTGTTCCTGGGTCTGGGCGTTTTGTGTGTCCTGATGGCAGTAACGGTGTTCATGGTGGTGCCGGAATCGGACAAAAAACCCGTACCCGAGCCTTTTTCCCGGCAGATCCAGGGGGTTGGTCAGGTATTTAAAAGTCTTTTCTTCTGGCGGATCGCGCCGTTGACCATGCTGTCCCAGGCCGGATTCATGGCTGTCCAGGGCCTGTGGGCCGGCCCCTGGCTGCAGGATGTGGCATCCCTGGACCGGGCAGGGGCTGCCCGATGCCTGTCCATATCCGCCCTGGCCATGATCGCGGGTTTCATCATCCTGGGATTTGTCACCGAAAAACTGGCCAAAAAAGGGATTCCGGTCCTGTACTCCGCCGTATCCGGCATGACGGTTTTCATCGGCGTACTGGCACTCATGACCTTTGGCGCGCCTTTGTCCCCGCAAGTGCTGATGGGGTTGTTCGGGTTTTTCGGCACCGCCGGTATCCTGTCCTACACCGCCCTGACCCTGGGCTTTCCCGCCAGGCTGTCCGGCCGGGTCACCACCGGCATCAACCTGCTGGTCTTTCTGGGTGGATTCAGCCTCCAATGGGCCATGGGTGCGGTGATCAACCAGTGGGAACCGCCCCTGCCCGGCCAGTATGATCCGGCCGGATACCAGGCCGCCTTTCTCATGGTCCTGGGCTTGCAGGTGCTGGGACTGGCCTGGTTTTTCATCTCCCCGCTGCTGAAAACCGGATCGTCGGATCAGGATTAAGCCGGAATTTGGCTGAATATGAATTCCGGTCGATATGGCCATGTGGCGGTTCGTGCAGATCCGGAGGGTCTCGGGCTGGGCACAGGATACCACCGGGAGCGGTGCTTGGCACAGAGTGATCGAAAACCTGGCATGCTTATAGCAAATATCCAGGCCTTAAAATAAAATGGATCAGGACAGAAAGGCAGGGAAATTCAGATACGCAGCGGGATGCCGTCCAGCCAGGACAGGCTTTTGGCCCACCGGCCCAGGGAGGTATCGTTGGCAGATGCCATCAACAGCCGTTCCATTCCAAACCCCATGCCCACCCACGTATCAGTGATGTTCCAGGCTGCATCCAGGACATGGGGTCCCATGGCGCCTGATCCCAGTTCCAGGCCAAAAGGATGGGCCACCAGATCCAGGGTGGTGCCGTAAACGGCTGAGGTTTCTTGCTCAAACCGGACATCCTTTACCCGCGCGGTGCCGGCCACCATGCCTGCCAGCTCTTTGAGCCGCGCAAGGCGCTCAGCTTCAGGGGTACCCATCTCCACCAGGTTGAGCATGGTAAATTCATTGCTGTGGCAGGCCCCGTCCGATTCCTTCCGAAAGCAGGATCCGATTTCATAAAACCGCACCGGCCGGAAATCCAGGCGGGAAAAATCCTGCATCAGACTGTACAGCCCCGGGGCCAGCATGGGCCGCAGACACTGGGTGTGATTGATCCAGAAAATCTGCTCATTCAGGGGATGGGTGTCATCAATACCCATTTTTACCAGGGATGTTCTGGTGGTGATGGTGGGGGTGGACACCTTTGCAAAGCCCTGGGTCTGCAAGAGACCATCAAGGTCCTGGGCCAGCTGAAAGGCCCGGGTTGGCCGGCGGCAAGTCAGGCGTTCTGCCAGTTCAGTGCGCAGGGCCTTTACCTGCTTTTTTTCAATGGCCTGGAAGGCCCTATTTCTTTGGGCAGGGCTGTGAAACCCGTGCGCCAAAACGCCGGCATCAAGTCCCAAAACCTTCAACCGCGCAGCCTGGGTGTCTGTCCAGTATATCTTTGTCATCTTTTTATCCGGATCGGTCCATAAACAAGTGACACAGCCATGACCGCCACCCCGATCTCCAGAGTATCGTGCACCAGGTGGGGTCCCAGCATTGCTGCCGCCTCAGCAGATACCCCCGAGGGCACCCCCGGGGCTGCCACCCGCATCTCCGGCGACACCAGAGTGCCTGTAATGGTGTCTGGAACAGGGGTGGCCTCCAGTACGAAGCGGTGATAAGACAGGGCGGTCTCCAGGTCTTCTTCAATAATGATGTCAGCGGTCCGGTACCGGCCTGACACGGTTTCTTTCACCCACTCCGCAGCGCGCCTGTCCTTGTCCAGCAGTGCCACCCTGGCGTCCAGAGAGGCCAGCATGGCGGCCCCGGATGCCCCCACCGGCCCGCATCCCAGCACCAGCACATCCCGGTCCCGGATACCGCCGGCCATCAGATCCAGGGCCGCGGCAAACCCCCTGCCCGCGGCATCTGCATTGTCCGTCACCTGCCGGGTGTGCAGGTCAATGGCCACAAACCTGTGGTCATCCGCCATCATGAGAGCATCATACCCGGATGCAAAAGCCTGGGCCACACCGGATACATCTGTCTGGTCCGCCACCTTTGCCCGGCATCCCAGAAAGGTCAGAATAGCGGCCACAGTGTCGCTGAACCGGCTGATAATCCCCAGGCCGGCGGTTACCGGCACCACACAGATCTGTTTGTCCTGCATCCGGGCTTTGCACTGTCCCTCATCCAGGTTGCAGGCATGACATGCGATACCCAAAAGGGACCGGCCGGTTTTTTTTTCCAGTTCCCGGCTGTAGCCTGCCAGGTTTGGGGTGATGTGACAGATATCATCTGGCTGCAGCCGGGTCATGATCCTGGTTCCCTTGTTCTGAATTTTTTATTGCTGACAGGCCTTGATCCTGCATGGCCTTTGGTTGATTCCCGGCATTTTTTCCGGATCGGCGCAAATTTTTATGAATTTGTTTGTAACAGATGTTGCGTGCGGCAGCCAGATCTTTCTGGTTATCAGCACAAAAGATCAGGGTGGCCACCCAGCAGGTACGGCCGGACTCATAATTGGTCAGGGCCTCGTGGCAGCCGAAAAATCCGGGTTTCAGCTGCAGGTGACCGGCACTGCCCATGATATGTTCACCCAGAAACCGGATACCCTCGGGTCCGGCCTGGATATGTTCCACCACCACCCAGCGGACAGGGGGGTGCCCAAAGGAAAGTTTTCGATCCGGAAGCTCTCCGGAGATCGTTTCCGGATTTTGTCTGTGTGCCAATTTATCTTTAGCAGCTGAATGGGCCAGGGTCCCCCCGGGGTAAGGCAAATGGTCTGCATGGTTTTTCACTCTTTTCTTGCAGGCGGCATGGCCAAAAACAAAGTATTCCACCAGCAGCTGCACCATGTTGATCCCGGTGGCCCAGTAAACGGCCATGGGGGTCTGGCTGGGAAACCTTGCATCGAGCTCCAGCAGCTTGA
This sequence comes from Desulfotignum sp., assembly GCA_021737445.1. GTDB lineage: Bacteria > Desulfobacterota > Desulfobacteria > Desulfobacterales > Desulfobacteraceae > Desulfotignum. The sequence goes on along the minus strand of JAIPDY010000247.1, from coordinate 6,127 downwards.
GGTCTTCTTCATGAAGGATCACTTCCACATCCATGATCCCTTTCAGATCGATTGCTTCGGCCAGGGCCAGGGCCATCTTTTCCAGCTGTCTGACCCGGTCAGAAGAAAGCCGGCTGGGAGCGGACACCCGTTTGCAGTCATGGACTCGGTCCATGTGCAGATCAGTGACACACAGAGGCACATACTGTCCCGGCATTCCCACCACTTCGATGGAAAACTGGGGTCCTGCCAGATACTGCTGGGCCACCAGGGTATCTGGTACCCGGCCGCCGGGAAATGCGGCATAAAATGCTGCCGCATCAGGGTACAGACACACCCCCTGGCTGCCGCTGGCCTGATCCGGTTTCACCATCACGGGAAATCCGCACCCGGGCCAGGCTCTGGGGGCCGGCAGATGCATGGTGTCAAACAGGGTATCTGACTTTTGTTTGGAACAGGTCAGGGCATAGGCATCGCTGTCAAAGGCCAGGGGGATCTGTTTCAATTGCGCCCATCTTTCCACCAGCAACAGCACCTCGTTGTCCTCGATGGCCGGAATAATAAGGTCCACGTCCTGACAGTCATCCGGCACAAAGCGTTTGCTGGTGAATTCAAACCGGACAAACCGGTCACATATGCCAGCGGCCGGCACATCCTTGGATTTGTCAATGACCAGGGTGTGGTATCCGGCTTTTTTTGCCAGATACACCACTTCCAGCCCCTGGAGCCGGCCCCCGGCAACGGCTATGCGCATGGCACCACTTCCCCGGCAGGTGCGTGGCGAAAATGGCCTGACCGCCGATGCATTGCCTGCCGGTTGGTCACCCAGGCCTGATAATCACCTGCCGCAGCCGGCACCAGGTTGCATCTGTCAAGCACCGGCAACGCCTTTGCCAGGGTCCGGCCGGCCTCGGCAATATCCAGGACCGGATTGGCCACCCCGGCCAGACCGGCCAGAGGAGGCACAATAGAGGTCACTACATTGGCGCCGGCATCAAGGCGCTCTGCCAGCCCGGCCAGGCCGTCCACATCAAGGGAGGCCGGGATCAGCACACCCGGCATCACCAGGCGCATCACGGCAATGGTCACCAGTTCGTTTCCCCCGCCAGACGGTGCGGTCCGGGCCATGGGAATACCGGGCTGGGGCACAAAGCGCATCACCCGGGCCTGGTCCACGGCAAACCGTCTCATGAAATCAATGGAATCAGCCAGGTCTGCTGCGGTTTCTCCCACCCCGGTCAGGATGCCCTCCTCCACCAGCAGACTTAAGTTTCGGGCCTGGTATTTTCCGGACATGCGCCGGTGGAAATCCTGCCCCGGCCGCAGGGTGCCATACAATTGTTCATTATGGGTTTCCTGGTAACAGGCATACCAGGCAACCCCTGCCCGGGCCAGTGCCGCCAGGAGCGCTCGGGAAACCGCCCCGGGAGAGACCATCACCGGCAGGTGCGTGTGCTGCCCCACCGACCGGATCATCTCCACCCACTCCTGGATTTGAGATTGTGTCCCGCCGACAATATCCGGGTCCTCCCCCATGGTCAGGTCAATCAGGTGGACCCCGGCAGCCGCCATCTCCATGGCGGCGGACAGGATCTGTTCCCTGGTTTTGCGGTATCGTTTCAGGGAGGTGTTGGCCCGCTGGTACCTGCAGAACCGGCAGTTGTTGCGGCAATGGGTGGAAAAATACAAAAACCCGTAAAAAAACACCTGATTGCCAAAATGCCGCTGCCGCACCGACCGGGCCACAGCAAACAGCCGGGCCGTGTCTTCGGAATCCCGCCGTTCCAGCAGCCAGGTGATATCCGGTTTTTCGAGGGTCATTCCCTGTTCTATAGCCGCCAGAAGGGCGGTGAGCCTATGAATATGAGCAGGCATCAGGCACTCGGTTTCCGGGTCGGGTCTTCCAGCATGGAGCCGTGATGCCGTTTGAACCGGGTAGCGGCATATTTTTCCAGCTTCCATGCAGGCACATTGCACACCGGACAGACCGTCACCGCCCATTTGTTCCGGAGCCACCGGCCGGCCCGGCTGTTCAATGAGTTGCGGATCACAAACACCTTGTTGCAGTGGGTGGTGAGGGTTGCCGTATCACCTGTCACTTCGATGGTTCGGATGCCGTGGAGCTGTCCTGTTCGGGACGGCCACAGCTTGATCTTGGCGATCAGGTTGAACAGCCGGACCCGCTTCCGGTAAAACCGTTTTTTAGCAGGTTTGGCCTGTTTGTTTTCCGCTGTTGGTGCCATATCATGTGATAAAACTGGCGGAGAGTCCGGGAGTCGCACCCGGCTGCATGGATTTAGAGTCCATGTGATCCCTTCCGATCCACCCTCCGGTTGTCACATCATCCCCTTACTCTTTTCAGTTCCGGGTCATATAATGGTGTCAGGGAAACAACTGCCGGACAGATTTTTCCGGCAATATCGATCTCCCATCTGCCATTTTTTACATATGCCTCATCCACCGGCTCATCCGCCGCGATCATGAACAGTCCCACAGCCCCGCCCAGGGTGTATCCGTAGGAACCGGACCTCACATACCCGGCCGGTTTCCCGTTCCGGAAGATGACCTCGCCATGGAAGAGCAACGGTTCCGGATCCTTGAGCAGCACCTGGGCCAGCCGCCGCTTCAAGGGGCCGGCCGCTTTTTTGGCGATACACGCCTCTTTTCCGATAAAGTCGCCCGGCTTGTCCAGTCGAACGGTGAAGCCAAGGCCGGCTTCATATGGATCATCGGTATTGTCCATGTCATGGCCGTAATCCCGGTATCCTTTTTCCAGGCGCAGGCTGCCCAGGGCCTTCAACCCGGCATGGGTCAAATCAAATGCCTTTCCCGCCTCCACCAGGGTGTCATACACATGCACAGCCTGTTCCGTGGGGATATACAGCTCATATCCCAGCTCGCCCACATAGGTGATGCGCACGCAAAGGACCCGGCCGTACCCGATGGCGATCTTTTTTGCATGCCGGAAGGGAAAAGCCTTATTGGCCATGTCGGTATCGGTCACAGACTGCAGCAGTTCCCGTGACTTTGGTCCCTGAATATTCACCTGGGCATAAGCTGAAGTCATGTCTGTGACAAATGCATGGGCCGTGGAAGGGATATGTCTTTGGATCCAGGCCAGTGCATGGCGGTGGATGGTATCGGTCACCACCACGAAAAACCGGTCTGACGAAAGCTTGGTGACGGTGAGATCTGCCATCAGCTGGCCGTCTTTGTTCAAACAGGTTGTATAGGTGATCCGGCCGGCCGGGCCGGCCACCGCATTGGCGCAGATATAATCAAGCACCTTGCCGCTGTCCTTTCCCTGCACCAGAAATTTGGGCATGAATGACATGTCCATGAGCACCACATTTTCTCTGGCAGCCCGGTGTTCCGCCTCCCAGAACCCAAACCAGGGTTCCCGGCCCCAGGCATGTTTTTCTATAACCGCCTGCTGCGGTGTCGGGGCAAACCAATCCGCCCCTTCCCAGCCGCTGACATCCCTGAAATATGCACCGTTTGCCTTCAGCCGTTCATAAACAGCCGATCTCTTGGCCCCCCGGGCGGGCTTCATGGACTGAAAGGGATAATGACACTGGTAAACCATGCCCAAAGATTCCACGGTCCGGTGCCGCCGGTATTCCGGATTGTTCTGAAAGGTGTGCAGCCGGGCCATGTTGAACCCGGTGATATCCACCTGGGGATTTCCTGTCATGATCCACCGGGCCATCATCTGCCCCAGACCCGGCCCCATGATGATGCCCACTGAATTGAGTCCTGCAGTCACAAAATAGTTTTTCAGCTCCGGGGCTTCACCGATGATGGCCTGGAGATCCGGGGTAAAGCTTTCCGGGCCGCAGAAAAACTTTTTGATGCCCAACTCCATGGTCACCGGCACCCGGGACATGGCTTTTTCCAGAAACGGTCCCATGCGGTCCCAGTCCGGTTCGATCTCCCCGAAGGTAAAACTTTCCGGCACCCGGCCGATCTTCCAGGGGGCGCATTTGGGCTCGAACAGCCCGATCATCAGACCCCCGACCTCTTCTCTGTAATACCCGTAATGAGAAGGGTCTTCCAGCACCGGCATATTTTTGGGAATATCGTCCAGTTCTTCGGTGATCAGGTAATAATGTTCCGCCGCCTGGTTGGGTATATTGATGCCGTCCACCGCCCCCAGCTGCCGGGCCCACATGCCGGCGCAGTTGACCACTTTATCGGCAATGATATCCCCGTGGGCGGTTTTCACGCCTGCCACAGCCCCGTTCTTTTTGATCAGGCCGGTCACCGCCACCTTTTCCATGATGGTCACCCCGAAATTCCTGGCGCCTCTGGCCAGGGACATGGTGGCGTCCACCGGGTTGACCCGGCCGTCCTCTTTGACATAGAACCCGGCCAGAAGATCATCCACCCGGGCCAGGGGAAACAGGTCTTTGATCTCTTGGGGGGATATTTCATGCACATCCACCCCGCAGTACCGGTTGAAGGCCGCCACCCGGCGGTATTCCTCCAGCCGGTCCCGGTTGGCGGCCGCCTCGATAAACCCCACCGGCGTGAACCCGGTGGACAGACCGGTTTCTTTTTCCAGCCGGGCATACAGGTCCCGGCCGTAAATCCGCATCTGTGTGGCCGTTTCCGACAAAGACCCGAAGGTCACCATCAATCCGGCCGCATGCCAGGTGGTGCCGCTGGTCAGTTCATCTTTCTCCAGGAGCACCACCTCTTTGCATCCCATCTGCCCTAAATGATAGGCAATGCTGCACCCGATAATCCCCCCGCCGATAATGACCACCCGGGCATGTTTGGGCAGATGTATCTGTCGTTCTTCCATAGGTACCTGTTTCCTTTTTCAGCGCTGTGTCTGCTGCTTTTGCGGGGAAATCCCCATCTGTTTTTCCGTCTCTGTCACAATGGACCTGATCTTTTCCAGCACTTCTTCGGGCAAAGGTTCCGGTTCATGGTTCTCCAGGATATACCGCACCTTTTTCAAAGCCCGCTCATAGGCGGTGGTGGCCCCTGCCTTTTCCCAGGTGCCCCGCACTCTGCGGTCGATCAACTCCGGTTTCGACTGTTGTCTCATATACTTGAATGTGTGGGGGTGCATGAGAAAGTCACCGCCCGATCCTATCTCCTTGATGGGATCGATAGCCAGTGTGTCATCATTCACGGGAATGCCTGAATGGTATGTTTGATCATACGCACAAACTCACAGTCAAGCACCAGCTGGCCAAAATCAAAGGTGATGCCGCTTTCAAGCATCCCCGGACCGTAAATCATATTGGCACCTGCCAATGCGGGAATCAGTCCGGTGAGTGTCTTTTCATGGCCAGTCTGGACATCGGATATCTTGCTGTCGCCCTACCCGCCCGCCACATAGCTGGGCAGGGCATAATACCGGGCAAGGCGCGCCACCGCCCCGGATATCACCGCACATTCCGGGGTGCCCACACTGGGGGATGCCAGTTTCAGGTCCATGGCCGTGGTGGAGCTGCCGTAAATCACCGGCGCCCCTCTCCGGGTCAGCTGGGCCAGGGTGACCCCGGACAGCACCCCGCCATTGTGGTTCACCAGGGTCCCGGCAAGGGTGACCGGGGCCGTGCCCCCGGCCATGGCCATGGACAGGATGTTGCACACCACATTGTTTTTTGCGGCCGTCATGATGATGTCGCAGCAGTCGGAGATCAGTTTCAAAGGGCTTACCGGACAGGTGGTGAACGACACAATGGGCCTTCTCTGAAAGGCTTTCACCCCGCCGGCAATGGCCTGGGCCATTTCGATGATCTTTTGTAAAAACCCGCCGTTGCCCGGCCCGAAAGCGCAATGCTTGGATGTATTGGTCAAATAGGCTTCTGCGTTGTGCAAAGGCACGGTGCGCTGGTCCGCATCATGGGCCCCCAGGGCTTTTTCGCAGAAATCGATCTCATCCAGATAATCGATCACCCTGGCGGAATCGATCAAGTCCTGTTTTATTGGGGGCCTGTTTTCACCGGTATACGGGTCATTTACCATCACCCCCTCGCTGAAATTGGTAAAATACACCCGGGTGCTTTCCAGAACAATGTCATGGGCGGGGTTGCGGCCGTACAGCACCACTTTGGCAGGGGCCGACCGTATGGCATCCTCCACCACATGGGGGGGGATGCGTACATTTTTTGTATCCCGGTCAACCACG